>JBIJCX010000664.1:0-2619 GCA_044344465.1 Opitutaceae bacterium | reverse complement strand
TTGTTCTGCCGCGCGGAGTAGTAGCCGGTGTTGGTGACGAGGTGCAGACCCGTGGCCCCGCTGAGCCGCACGAGCAGGCGCGGATCGCGGCCGAGGAAGGCCGGTGTGCATTCAAAAAGCGTGCGGCAGCCGAGGCCACGCGCCTCATCGAGAAACGGTTTGATCTTCGCGAATGCGACCTCCGCGTCGTAACGCGCGGGCGTGACTTCGGCGGCGCCGACGAAATCGACGAGCACGTGTTCGTGTGGCAGGACGAGCCCGAGCTGCGCGGCCGCGACCGGGCCCCGGACGGTCATGACCGTCGGCTCGGTGGTGGCGGACAGGGTGCTCGGGCCGGTGGCGCCGCGAACGGCGGCGCGCGCAGTCAGCAGGGCGGCCGTGGTGAAACCGAGAAACTTGCGGCGGCGCATGGGTGGAGCGTTGCCGGAGGTACCGCGGTGGGCAAGTGCCGGCGCATTCATGCGGCAAGAATCTCAGAGGTCGTCTAACAAGCCCTGTCATTCTGAGATCAGAAACCAACGCCGAGCCATTGGGTGGTACCATAATATGAACTCATTTGTGCCTGTCATCCTGAGCGTAGCGAAGGATCCAACACGACGGCCGCATGCGAGTATCCTGCTGGATTCTTCCCCTCCGCTCCCGCTCCGGGTCAGAATGACAAACAAATGAGCCTTTTCAGGTGCCCTCTTAGCGCCGGCGCAGGGCCTCGTGAATCGCCAGACAGTTCTCCTGCGAGTACCCGGGTTCCAGATGATAGGCGATTTGCAGCGGGCCGCCGGCGTTCTCGGCCAGCGTTCGATCCAACCAGGCCTCCACGCCGGCCCGCGGCGCGCTCGCCAGCAGCAGTTCAGCGGGCGGCGCCAGATTGAGGCGGAACTCCCGTCCGAACCGGGCGCGGATCGCCGCCACCGAGGTGTGGGAGCCTGAGTCCAGCACCTGCAGATTTTCAATCGCGGCGATCGCCGGCAGCAGGTGATCGGATCGGCCGCACGAATGGAGTCGTACCGCTCCGAGTTCGCGACCGAGCCGGCTGGCGAAGGGGATGACGAACTGCCCGTAGTGATCGGGCCGCAGCATCGTGCCTGAGCATTCGCCAATGTGCACCGAGGTCACGGGCAACGCCCCGAGCCGGGAGTAGTGCCGAATCAACGCCAGGTAAACCGACGTGATCCAATCATGGATCGCGGTGACAAACTCAGGTTCATCGTAAACCCGCAGGAAGATGCTCTCGCCGCACAGCTTCAACGCGGTGGTGATGAACCCGTGGATGGTGGCGCGCCCTGACGTGTCCCAGAAGAACGGCGGGATGACCCGAAGGTCGGGTCGGGTCTGGCGCAGCGATTCCACCTGCGCGTCCCAGCGCCGAATGAGCGGGTGCTCGAGGAGGGACGTTGGCTCCGGCAGATCGGCCGTGCTGGCCAGGTCCTCGAGCGGCCGGCCGGCGATGTCGGCGTCCCTCTCGGCTGAAAACACCAACTCCGCCCCGAGGCAGGCGCCGACGATCAGGTTGGGCTGGAGGGCGCCGACCAGCACCTGGTTTGGGCTGAAATGGGCGTGCTGCACCAGGTTGGACTCCATGTTGAAGAAGGGGTAGCCTGGAAGGCGGGCCAGCAGGAACTGCTCGACCGCGCGATCCTGCTGCCAGCGGTGGAGGGGATCGAAGTAGTAGGATTCGTCGAAGCGAAAACCGCCGTTGGCATGCAGCCAGCCCTTGGAGACGCTCGTTTGAATGGTGATCATGGCTTTACGTGATCCGGGCAACAGGCGCTCGGAATGCGCCCACACGCTGGAGCATCGCACCGATATTTCCCAGTTACGATGAAACTTTGGGTCACACGGTATCCTGGAGCCACGGCGCACCAAGGTGCGGCCATGCGTGGGACGGAAAAGTCTTTGCTTTCGCGCGGGGAGGGATCGACCGTGCGCGCATGTCGTCGGACAAGTCATGCAAGACCCCTTTACCGGACAACCCACCCGCATCCGCGGGCGCGCCCTCCCGCGCTTCGAGGAAAGAGCCGCTCTTCAAGACGATCACGAGCGACGACTGGCGGCGCTCGCTCGTCTTGGCGCGGCAGCAGAAAAATGCGGTCTCCGCGCAGATTCGGACCGCGATCTCGTCCTCCTCCAGGAAGACGAAGTAATCCTGCTCGAGCCGGCGGGCGCGGAATGGGCCGGGCTGGGCGATGCGATTCGGGCGTGGCGCGCGCTTTTGCCGCTGCGGCGGCTGGAAGATTTCGGTTTTGCCGCCGACGTGGAGAATCCGCTCGAGGAGCCGAACGTCCGGCTGCGGCGGATCGGGGGCGGGGTCGAGGCGTGGGCCTTTGCGGCGGAGGCGGACGGGTCCGTCTATAAATTTTATCTGCCGCGCGAGGAGAAGCGGATTGGCAGCGCCTTTGGGTTCCGACCGGGGGACGAGGCGATCCTGCAGGCCGAGGCCGGTCTCGGCGACTATGGCGCGCTGCTCGAAAAACTGCTGCTCATCCATGCCCTGGGCGGGATGGCCACGGAAGTTGTGGCCGCGACCCCCGAGGGAATTCTGATCGCGAAGCAGGCGCTCGGCGAACCGCTGCCGCAGGGCGACGACATGTCGGGATCGCTGCCGGCGGATCTGATCGAGAT
>JBIJCX010000332.1:0-9637 GCA_044344465.1 Opitutaceae bacterium | reverse complement strand
TTTGCCTGTCATCCTGAGCGCAGCGAAGGATCCAACACGACGGCCGCATGCGAGGATCCTGCTGGATTCTTCCCCTCCGCTCCCGCTCCGGGTCAGAATGACAAACACGGGAGTTCATTGGCAGCGCCGGCGAAGAATCCAACCGCAGGTTCGCCGCCGGGGCACTGCGGCGTTGGCCGAACTGGATTCTTCGCTGCGCTCGCAGAATGACAGGGCTTGTCGCCGCGCACCTAGAAACGCTTGGTGATCTGGCTGTAGAACGTGCGACCGCGGGGATTGGTCGCCGCACCGCGCCGGTAACCGTAATCTTCGTCGGCGATCGGCGGTTCGGCGTCGAAGACATTGTTGACGCCAACGCGCAGCGACGTGTTGCCGAGCAGGCGGCCGCGCTGGCGGCCGATGGCGTAGTTCACGTAGGCATTGTGACTGATCGACGACGTGACGAGGTAGCGGTAGCGGGCAACGCCGCCGGAGTCGACATAGTGGGAAATGTAGTCCGGCCGGCCGAGCGCGTCATACACGTCCTTCGTGGTCGAGGCGCTGGTGTCGACAAAGGCGCCGTAATACGTCGTAAACCAGCCCGCCGACCAGCGGCCCTGCCGCCAGGTGAGGCCGGCGTTGCCGCGGAAGCGCACGCGGCCGTCGCGATTGATGCTTGAGACCGGAACGGCCCCGGGCTCCGCTTCCGTTTCAAACTGCAGGAGGTAGGCCGCGTCTCCGCGCACCATGAACTGGCCGAGGCGGTTCTTCGGCAGGCGAAACTCGAAGCCGAAATCGAGCCCCTGCACCTCGCGTCCGGCGAGGTTGACATAGTCGGTGACCACGGAAACGACGCTGCCGACCGGAGCCCGCTGCTGCGCCGGGGGCCGCGTGGAATTGAAGGTTGTGTAACGCGTGATGTCGTCGGGCGTGACGGCACCGCGCTTCACCTGCGGGTTGCCGAGATAGCCCGCCGTGCCACTGCCAAGATTGACCTGGCCGATGGCCGTGCCCGCCGCGAGCGCCTTCCGCACCGCGCCATCGAGCAGTTCCTCATCGCGGAGAAGCTGCTCGTCGGCCGTGACGTCGTCGATCACGTCGCGCTGCCGAATCCGGAAATAATCAACGGTGACGGTGAAGTCGCGGTAGAAGGGAAGCGAGACGGCCAGACCGGCGGTCATGGACTTGGCGCTTTCGGGCCGGAGATTGCCGCTGCCCTGACGGAAAACCGTCCGGTTGGCGTTGCTGTCGATATTGAGGCCGGTGACCTCGGCCCGATAGGGATCGTCGACGCCACTTACGGCCCGCTGCAGCGGCGTGGGGTTGGTCTGCACAAGATTCGGGGCCCGAAACGACCCGTTGTAGGTGCCGCGCATGAGGATCCAGTCGTTGGGACGATAGCTGAGGCCAATCTTGGGCTTCGCCGTGCTGCCGAAATCGGAGTAGCGTTCGTAACGGCCAGCGATGGAGAGTTCGAAGGCGCGGATGAACGGCTGGCGGTTGCGTGCGCCCACCAAGGGCACCAGCACCTCGCCGAAGCCGGCGGTGACGGTGCGCGCGGAATAAAGGTTCACGTTGGGACTGAGCCCGAGAAAATCGTTTTCATTCGGACCGAAGAACAGGTTGTTGGGATCCGAGAGGCTGCCGTTGAAAGGTGCGCCCGCGGGATTGAAGCCCGCGTATTCGGGCCGCCAGTCCTTGTAGTTTTCCCACCGCAGCTCCCCGCCAAACGCGACCCCGAGCGGCCCGCCCCAGAACCGGTCGAACACCGCGCCGCTGATCCGCCCGTCCCAGCTCGCCATCTCGGTGCGCCCCTCGCGCACAAAGTTATCGTAGAGCGAGGCGGTGAGCGCAGCGGGATTCGAGTAGGGCTTGTCAACCTGGAGCAGAAACGGGTTGGCCGTGTTGCCGGCCTGCGGCACCAACCGGAAGGTGTAGCCGAACGGATTATACGCCTTCGCGGGATCGGAGCTCGTGAGCGCCACGCGCATGCGGCTTTCGCGGACCGCGTTTTCCTCCTCATCGTGCGTGGAATTGCGGCCGTACAGCACCGCGGATTCCCACTCCCAGCCCCCCTTCAACTTGCCGCGCAAACCGCCGACGAAGCGAAACGCCTCGGAGTCGACGACAATGCGCCGCGGCGCGAGATCGCGCATGATCACGCCGGTCGACGGCGCGATTTGCACCGCGGCCGGTGAACCCGCGAGGCGCGGCGTGCCGTCGGCATTCGCCCGGCCGTTGAGTTCATAGAACCGCGACCCGAAAGGGTTGAACGGGTTGTCAGCGCCGACAAAGATGTTGTGGTCATCCGCGGCGTTCATCGCGAGCGGCTGGCGGCCCGTGATCGAGTGGGCCTTGTAGGCGAGGATTTCGCCAAACAGCTCCGTGTTCCCGGTCAGCCGGTGGCGGAGGTTCGCCGTCAGGTTGAGACGATCCGTCTTCGGCAGAATTGGCCGAAAGGGGTTCAGATTGAAATACCAGTTGACGGTGAAATCGTCGAAATTGTGCGACGGCAGCGTCTGGCGGAACCCGACGTTGCCGTCGGCCAGCGGGATGAGGTAGAAAACCCCGCCGGCGCTGGTGGTCATGTTGGCACTGCCCGAAGTCGTGATGATGCCGCGATTGCCGGTGGGGCGCGCACCGACGAACGTGCCCGTCGCGTCAAACGTGCCACGCACCCAGTTGCCGAAATTGCTCGAGTCAGTGCTCAGCCGGTTGTCGAACGAGTTGTTGCCGTTCGCCGTCGCAATCGGGATGACGCCGCCGCCGGGGAGCGGCACCGCGGGGCCGTCGAAGGGCGGCGGCAGCCTGCGGGCGAGGCGGACGTCGCCGTTGCGCGAGTATTCGCGCGCCCATGCGCCAAGAACATCGCGGTGAAAAAAATCGAGCGTCACGAGCAGGTTGCTCTTCCCACCGTTGAAATTGCGGCCTTCGGTGATTTCGAGATTCCATTCACCGGCCCCTCCGTGCTGGGTCGCACTGGCGCGCGCCCGGAACGAGAGGCCGTCGAAACTGCTGCGCGTGATCGAATTCACGACGCCGGCGGCGGCGTCAGTGCCGTAAATTGCCGAAGCTCCGTCGCGGAGCACCTCGATCCGCGCCATCGCGGCCGCCGGCAGCTGGTTGACGTTGGCCGCCAGGGAGGGGACGCCGCTCTCGGCCTGGCTGATCGGATGAGGCGGAAGCCGGCGGCCATTGAGCAGGACGAGCGTATTGCCGGACCCGAGGCCGCGGAGGTTGATCGAGTTGTTGTCGCCGCGCGCGTCGGCGCCGAGCGTGTTGCCCTCGTCGAGCACGATGGGACCGCCGATCGAAATCGTATCCAAGATCTCGGCGGGCGTCGACGCGGCCCGGAGATCGAGATCGTCCAGGTTCAGCACGGTCACTGGCAGCGACTTCTCCTCGTCCAACCGGCGGATGTTCGTGCCCGTGACCGTGAACGCCTCCATCACCTGGGTTTCCTTCGTCTGCCCTTCGACTGGCACCGGTGAAGCAGGCGCCGCGGAAACGCGAACGACCAGCGGGGCGCTGAACCATGGAAGCAGCAGAAGCGCGGCCAGCAGGCGCCGGACCATGAAGGGCGTGACGGGGATCGAGTTCATGAGGCTTGGGATTTTCCTGGCCGAATTTCGGCGGTGAATGGGGCGCTCGAAGGCAAACGCAACGCGCCGGCAGTGTGATAAAAACCCGGCCCCGTGCCCACGCATCCCTTGCCCATTGTGGCGCACGGGTTGGTCGCCGGAACTTTCACGGCTCGCCTCGCACGAGCACGCGGCCGGCGCGTGCGGCGGTGACTCGGCCGCCGGTCAGAGCCGCGCGGCCGTTGACGAACAGATGCAGGATGCCCTCGGAAAGCTGGTGCGGCTGCGCATAAGTCGCCCGATCCCGGACCTGCGCGAGGTCAAAGACCACCACGTCCGCAATCGCGCCGGGGCGCAGCACACCACGATCGCGCACCCGAAACACGGTCGCCGGCAATCCCGTCATCGAATGGATCGCCTGCTCGAGCGTGATCACTTTCTCCTCGACGACGTAGCGCCGTAGCTTGCGCGGATACGGTCCGTAGGAGCGCGGATGCGGCGTCCCGGCGCCGGGCGCCACCAACTCGCCGTCGGAGCACGTCATCATCCAAGGCTGGATCATGAACGCCCGGATGTCGCGCTCGTCCATGTTGAACGAGACGATCGATGCGCCTCCCGCCCGGATGATCTCGATCGCGACGTCGACCGGCTCGGCGAGGCGGTCGCGCGCGACGGCGTCGAGCCGCCGGCCTTCCAGCGAAGGATCCGCGCGATGGGAACGAATCATGATGTTGGCGGCACCGGCCCGTCGCGCGAGGTTCTCGATCATCGCCGCCCGCACCTGCACGCGCTGCTCGGGATGGCTGAGCCGGGCCTTGAGCGCACCCGCCCCGCCTTCCTGCGCCCAAGCCGGCACCAGCGCGGCCGTGAGTCCGGTTGATGACGCCTCATACGGATATTGATCCGCAAAGATCTCCACCCCGTCGGCGCGAGCGGCCTCGATGCGCTTCACCACTTCGCCGGACAGGCCCCACGCCCGTGGACCGAGCGCCTTGATGTGCGTGACGATCCCCGGCAGCCGCGCCTCGCGCGCGATCCGGATCACCTCGTCCACGGCCGCCACGAGTCCGATCGTGTAGTCGCTCTCGTCCCGAATGTGGCTGGTGTAAAACCCGTCGAACTCCGCCGCGATGCGCGCCAGTGCGATATGCTCATCTGTCTTCGAAAAAGTTCCCGGAGTGTAGAATGGACCCGCGGACAGGCCAAAGGCACCGGCCTCCATGCCGCGGCGAACCAGGCCGCCCATTTGCGCGAGCTCCGCCGAGGTCGGCGCCCGATCGGCGTTGCCGAGCACCTGCAGTCGCACCGAATTGTGGCCGATGAGCTGCGCGACATTGACGCCGAGCCCGTGCGCCGCGAGGGCGCGCCGCTGCGCCGGCAGATCCGTCGGGCCACCACCGTCGGGATTCACGAAGACGGTGGTGATGCCCTGCGCGAGCAATGGTCCGGCCCCGGCCATCGCCGCGGTCGCCAGGGCGTCGGCCGCGTGCGTGTGCCCGTCGATGAAGCCGGGCGCGACGTAGAGCCCCGTCGCATCGACGACCTGCTTCGCCGTTGCGCCCGCGAGCCGTCCCACTGCGGTGATCCGATCGCCGGTGATGCCCACGTCGGCATATACCCAAGGCGTCCCGGTGCCGTCGAGCAGCCGACCGCCGCGGATGAGCACATCATAGTTTTCGGCGCGAATGCCCAGAACCGTGGCCAGCAGAACAGTCGACAAGAGCGTGTTTTTCATGGCGGCGCAGTGATGAATTCGCCGACGAACCGCGCCGTGGTCAAATCGTTCCGGAGCCCGCCGGCTCGCAGCCCGGCGGAAAAATCCGCCGACCGAAATCGCGCCGCCGCGAAAACACCCTTGGCTTCGTCCGCCCATCCGCAAATATTCGCTTCCCTGACGTATGAAAAAAATCAAGGTCATCCAGTTCGGACTCGGCCCGATCGGCATTGAATCACTCAAGCTCGCCGCCGATCAGGCGTGGCTCGAGGTCATCGGCGGCATCGACATCGACCCGGCGAAAGTCGGCCAGACGCTCGCCCGTCTCACCGGCGCGCCCGCCCTTGGCGGGGCGAAAGTCTACGCGAGTCTCGACGCCCTCTTTGCCGACATTGGCGCGCCCGATGTGGTGCTGCACACCGCCGGTTCAAGCGCCGCGGCTTCATTCGCCCAGGTGAAGCCGGCACTGGAGCGCGGCATCAGCGTGGCCTCGACCTGTGAAGAGCTCATTTTCCCCGCGCTGAAAACTCCCGACCTGGCCCGCGAGTTCGACGCGCTTTGCCGTCAAACCGGCGCGCGCATCGCCGGCACGGGGGTGAATCCCGGTTTCGTCATGGATGTCCTGCCGATCTGCCTGACCGGCGTCAGCCGCGAGGTACGTTCCATCTATGTCGAGCGCGTCGTGAATGCGTCCACCCGCCGGCAGCCGCTGCAGGCGAAGATCGGCAGCGGACAAAATCCGGATGACTTCCGCGCTAAGTTCGCCGCCGGCAAGGCCGGACACGCCGGCTTCCAGCAATCGGTCGCGCTCCTGGCGCACGCCATGGGCTGGTCAATCGACGAGATTCGCGAATCATGCGAGCCGGTGGTCGCCACGAGCCGGGTAACGACCAAGTTCTTCGACGTCGCGCCCGGGCAGAGCCTCGGCATCCACCAGAAATGTATCGGACTGTCCGGCGGAGAAACCAGGATCAAGTTCGACCTGCAAATGTACCTCGACGCCCCTCTGCCGCACGACGCCATCGTGATCAAGGGTCGTCCCGAATTGAACCTCGTGCTGAATGGCGGCGTCGCGGGCGACGACGCCACGGTCGCCGCGTTGATCAATATCGTGCCGCGGCTGCTCGCGGCCGCGCCCGGGGTGCGCCTGATGACAGAACTGCCGTTGCCCGCCTGGAAAAACCCGCGGAGCGCGGGGTAAGTGTTCGCCAGCTGCGAGCCATCCGTCTGCACCAGCGGAAGATCGGCGATGGCGCCTGAGCCGCAGTCGCCCGCAAATTTTCACCTCCCCCGCCCATAGGTCTGCGTCGGTGCGCCCCCTCGGCGCGACCGCCGGGGACAGATGCCATTTCTCCATGAGATTCGTTCCGCGCCTCCTCCTCGCCCTCATCACCGCGTTACCGGCCGCGGTTTCGTGCGCCGCCAAGATCACGTCGCCGAAGGAGCATTTCGGTTTCGCGATTGGCGACGACTACCACCTTGCGACCTACGCCCAGACCTCAGCCTATTTTCAGAAACTCGCGACCGAGTCCGACCGCGTCAAACTGGTGGACATCGGCCGAACCGAAGAGGGCCGAACGCAGTGGATGTTGGTCATTTCCGCGCCCGAGAACCTCAAGGAGCTCGCCCACTACAAGGATATCGCCACGAAACTCGCTCGAGCCGAAGGCTTGGACGACGCGCAGGCCCGGGCACTCGCCGCCGACGGCAAGGCCGTTGTCTGGATCGATGGCGGGTTGCATGCGAGTGAAACGGTTGGCGCGCACCAACTCATCGAGACCGCGTGGCAGTTGGCCAGCGCCAATGACGCGGAAAGTCGTCGCCTCCTCAAGGACGTGATCGTGCTCTGCGCCCACGCCAACCCGGACGGCCAGGAATTGGTCAGCAACTGGTACATGCGGGAACCGGTACCGCAGCAGCGGACCCTGACCACCACGCCCCGTCTCTACCACAAGTACATCGGGCACGACAATAATCGCGACTTCTACATGTCGGCGATGAAGGAGACCACGAACATCAACCGGCAGCTCTACCTCGAGTGGTTTCCCCAGGTGGTCTACAATCACCACCAATCGGGCCCGGTCGGCACCATCATCTTCGTGCCGCCCTTTCGCGACCCGTTCAACTACGTCTTCGATCCCCTCGTCGTCACCGGAGTCGAGGCTTTGGGCAATGCGATCCAGACCCGCTTCCTGGAGGAAGGGAAACCCGGGGCCACGTCGCGCACCGGCGCGAACTATTCGACGTGGTTCAACGGCTCCCTGCGCACCACGACGTACTTTCACAACATGATCGGATTGCTGACCGAGATTGTCGGCAATCCGACCCCGATGCAGATCCCCCTCGTCGCCCGCCGGCAGTTGCCCACGACCGAGCTCACTTCGCCCGTCGCGCCGCAATTATGGCGCTTCCGGCAATCGATCGACTACGAGGTCGCAGCCAACCGGGCCGTGCTCGACTACGCGTCGAGGCACCGTGATGCACTGCTCTTCAACATCTACCGCATGGGTCGGAACTCGATCGAGCGAGGGCGGCGCGATCACTGGACCCCGCGCCCTGGCCGAATCGACGAGGTCGTCCGTCTGGCGGCCCAGGAGCGAACCGCCGGCGAATCCGACGTGCATCCAGAAACCGGCGAGCCGTCGACCAATCCCATCGCCCGGCTCGCGCCGAAATTCTATGATGTGCTGCGCCAGCCTGAGTGGCGCGACCCGCGCGGGTTTATCCTGCCCGCGGATCAGCCGGACTTCCCGACAGCGGTCAAATTCATCAACACGCTGGTAAAAACTGGCATCGTGATCCATCGCGCAACCGCCGACTTCACCGTTGCCAGCAAGCGGTACCCGGCGGGCTCGTTCGTGGTGAAGACCGATCAGGCATTTCGGCCGCATGTGCTCGACATGTTTGAACCGCAAGATCACCCCAACGACTTCAAATACGAAGGCGGCCCGCCGATCAAACCGTACGACGTGGCGGGTTGGACGCTCGCGTTCCAGATGGGGGTGAAATTCGACCGCATTCTGGACGGTTTCGGCGGACCTTTCGAGCGCCTGCCCTATGGTCGACTCCAATCGCCCCCCGCAGGAAAGATCGAGGGCCATGGCTCCGGATTCCTGGTGAGCCATCGAGTTAACGACAGCGTTATCCTCGTCAACCGACTCCTCAAGAGCGGCACGGAGGCTTACTGGATGAAAGAATCCGCCGTCGGGGCCCCGGAATTCGGCGTCGGCGCCGTTTACGTGCCGGATCGGGGTGCGGCGCGCCGAGTGATCGAACAGGCCACCGCCCAACTTGGGTTCAACGCGCGCGCCGTCGCGGCGCCGCCCGCGAGCAGCCTGATCAAGCTCGCACCGGTGCGTCTCGCCTTGTGGGACCGTTACGGTGGTTCGATGTCCTCGGGATGGACCCGCTGGCTGCTGGAGCAGTTCGAGTTTCCGTTCGACGTAATCTACGCGCCCCAAATCGACGCGGGAAAGCTCCGGGACAAATACGATGCGATCATTTTCGTCGCCGGAGCAATTCCAGCACTTGGCGGACGGGCCCAGGGCATTGTCCGGCCGAAGAATCTCCCGGCCGAATTCGAAGGCTGGTTTGGGCGAATCACGGCGGAGAAATCCGTGCCCGCGCTGAAGGAGTTTCTCCAGACTGGGGGCACGATCGTAACGATTGGTTCGTCAACCGCCCTGGCCTTTCAGCTCGGGCTGCCGGTGAAAAATGCCCTCGCAGAAAAAACTGCGGACGGAAAGGAGCGCGCACTCCCGGACACCAAGTACTACGTCCCCGGAAGCATTATGGAGGCGCGAATTGATGCGGCCGATCCCGTCGCATGGGGCATGCCGGAACGCGCCGATTTTTACTTCGAGCGCAGCCCATCGTTTCTCTTGCCGCCAAATTCGGCGGAAAGCGGGTTGAAGGCTATCGCGTGGATCGATCGTGAAGCGCCGCTGCGCAGCGGTTGGGCGTGGGGGCAGAAATACTTGAAGGAATGCGTTACGGTGGCCAGCGCCACAGTCGGCACCGGGAAACTTTACCTGATGGGCAGTGAAGTCGCTTTTCGCGGTCAGACTCACGGCACGTTCAAGCTCTTGTTCAACGCGCTCCACCTAGCCACCGCAAAGCCAGTCGAGATGCCTTCACCGATCGCGCGGTGAATTCCAAAGCACAGGTGCAAGGTGGGCCGAAATTTTTGCCGGAATATTTTGCCGCCAGAGCCGTCGGAAAACCGGGCTAACCTCGCTCGAAGTGCGCCCGCGAAGCACCAACGCGCATTCCTAAATTGATCTAAATACCTGATAAGGAAGGGCGGCTCCGATTTTGCGGGACATGGGGAAGAAAATGATTTTTGCTGGCAGGCATGGTCATC
>JBIJCX010000331.1:0-9638 GCA_044344465.1 Opitutaceae bacterium | reverse complement strand
CAGCGCCCGCTCGATGCGTTCCTGGTGGAGCTGCAGCCAGTCCAAGGCGGCGTATATATCATCCTCGTCGAAGCGCTCCAGGCCCAGCACCTCCGCCACGGCGTGATTCTCGGCGCGACGGGAGCCGGGACGATCACGATCATCAGGTAGACGGGGCCGCTGATGCAGTCTCCCTTGGCGGCGGTCACCGTCACGAACGTGGGTCCGAGGGTGCGTTGCCGGGTCGGATAGGTGGCCGCGCCGTTGTTGGAGGAAAGCGTGACGAGCACGGGCTCGTCGCTGTGGGTGGGTGTGCCGCTGATCACGCCGGTCACGGGATTGAGCGAAAGGCCGGGCGGGAGATTGAAGGCGGTGAACCTCGTGGGCGAGCCGGAGGCCGTGAGCGCGAACGTGAAGGGTGTGCCGACCATGCCCGTGGCCGAAAGCGGATTGATGGTAATGACAGGCGGGATACAGCATTCGATCGCGACGAAACTTTGCGCGACACTGGGGGGCCGCCGCGAAGGTCGCGTTGCCGGCCTGGGTCGCGGTCAGGACGACCGTGCCGGCCGCGTTGCTCGAACTTGTGATGATTGGCACCGCACCGGGGCCGGCGGGTGTCACCGTCAGACTCACGGTGTTGCTCGTTGCCGAGCCGGCGCTGTTGGTCGCGACCATATCGTAATTGCCGGAGTTACCCGCCACCGTGCTGGCGATGATGTAACTGGCATTGGTGGCTCCGGCGACCGCGATGCCGCCCTTGCGCCACTGATAGGTCGGTGTCGGCGAGCCATTCGCAGCGGCGGTGAGCGTCGCACCGGCGCCCGCGACAACGGTTAGCGGCAACGGTTGCGTCGTGATGGTGGGCGCCACCGGGGCGGTCACCGTGAGGATCGTGGCCGAGCTCGTGGCTGCTGGGGCCATGCCGCCCGTGACCACGACCGTGTAGCTGCCGGCGTCGGCGAGGACCGCGCTGGCGTAGGTGAGCGTCGCGTGGTCGCACCTGCAATCGCAACGTTGTTCTTGCTCCACTGGTAAGTGAGCGGCGCGGTGCCATTGGCGACGACCGAAAGATTGGCCGCGGCTCCCACCGCGACGGTCTGCGAGGCCGGCTGGGTCGTGATGACGGGCGGCCCAAGAATATTGAAGCTCTGCCGCAGCCAGTTGGTCACGAATCCCGGGCCAGACTGCCTGGCTTCCAACGTGACGATACCGGAGCCGGTCGGCGTGACATTAAAGGTGCCGACGCCGCCAATCGGGCTGACGATCGTCACCGTGCCGGTCGAACCGGCCACGACGGTAAGTGTGATTCCGAGGCCGGAGCTGGCTGTCGGGTTGACGGGAAACGAGACCACGCTGACGTTCTTGTCGGCAATGGCCGCGAAGCTGACGGACTGGGCGCCGACAGCCAGGGCGGCGCCGGAGGCAAACAAGGTCGGACTCGTGGCCTACGCGTCCGCGGGTCCGGTGGCAGCCCGGGCCAGCGTCAGGGTGTCAAACACGCCGCCGAGATTGGCGATATCTGAGATGGTTCTGACCCCGGGAGTGGTGCTGGGGTTCAGCCGGCCAAGGATGGTGTTCCCCGTGCCCGTGGCATCCTGGCGCAGATAATAGAATTGGCTGACGCCTTCACCCAAATTGTCGGGCGAAAAAACCAGCGCCTTGTAACCGGCGACCCCGAAACTCCCCGCGGCGGTGTTAAGATTGAACTTATCGGCGGGGCCGCTCGTCAGAGCGGGAATCATTTCGCCAAATATAATATTACCGGCGGGATAGGCGTCGACGGCCTGGGCGGTCCGGAGATAATACATGCTGTTGGCGTTATATCCCGCGCCGGGCGAGGCCGCGGCATACGCCAAACCGAAGTAGCCCGGTTTGCTGGGGTCGGCCACGACGCCGGCGGCGGACATCGGCTTCAGGTCGTAGGCATCGCTCGTGCTGCTGGTGCCGGGCACAATGACGGAGAAGTAATCTCCGGAAGGCCGGTGATGAATTGTATAGAAGACATTTGGTCCGGGCAAACTGAACGTGTCGCCCACCGGCAACCAAACCAGGCCCGAGTAGGAATTTGATCCCCCGGCATAAAAAGCTGCCTGCGCCGTAAACTTGTTCCGGACGTCAAGGTAGGTCGCGACCGACGTATTGGGCGCAATCTTTGTGCCGTAGCCCTTGAAGTCATCGACCTGGGCCCCGCCCGAAATCACCCGCCCGGTAATCGCGAAGAGTGCATCCGCGGCGGGCGAATTGGCGAGATCGTCGGTCAGCGGGACATTGTTGAAGGCATACGCCAGTCCGGCAAGATTGTCGCTGACGCTGGCGGGAGCGTTGGTGGGGGTTCCGATCCGCTCCGTGACCGTGACCACACCGGTCGCGGGCGCGATGGCGACAGAGGAGATTCTGGCAGTCTGGGCCAGGGCCTGGGCGCCTGTGAAGGCCGCGAGGGCCGATAATACTAGCGTGCTATATTTCATTTGAATCTTCTTTCTCTAAGCTGGCTGGATGCGAGAGGGATGAACATGGCTTGGATCGTCCTGACAGAATAGTCGTGCGCCGCCGGCGCTGCCATGGGGTGAAACGAGCATGGGGTGAAGACCTACTGGCGTCTGACTTCGCCCGGCGATCTTTCGGGGACGCGTGAATACAATTCGGGCTGCCGGCCCGGCCGGCCAATCCGGGCGTCCGTCAACGGCGGTGCCGGGCCAATTCCCGCGCCGACCTGGTGGTGCGATCGCGACCCTTGACCGCGGCACCGAGGAGACGCAGCAGGCCGAACGCGAGCGGACCCCAGCGCACGAGCATGTTCGGAATCTTCCGAACGCGGAAAAAACGGCGCGCAGCAAAAGGACGCCGAGGGGCGCGGCGGCCGCCTGCGCCACCGGAAGAAGCTGCCCCCAGATCGCCCGCAGTCGGTCCAGCCACGCGAAAGGCTGCGCCACCCCGGCCGCCGCCTCGGCGCATTGGACCCGGCGCAGGAGAATCCTCCGCCGGAGCACCGTCTTGTGGGCGGCGAGCCGGCTCAGCTCGCGTTCCGGATACATGCGCGGTCCTCTCCGATTTCGTGCAACGTGGCGGCGAACGGGTGCGGCTGGCGCGCGAGGAAGCGGCGAAACGCGATGATCGCGACCAGCGCGCCGGTATAGAATAAACGCCCGCTCCAAGGCACGCTTCGAGGGGATGCGGTCCATTGCATGCCCGGCGAATTTTGCCGCGCTTTCCGTGCCGGAGATGGATCGCAGCCTCGCGGCCGCCGGGGTCCTGCAGCACGATCTTCACGTTGTGTGGCAGGCCATGCCTGCCGCCGAGGGGAGGACCACGACCGACGCGCACGGCCGTTTTAAGGTCACGCACCACGTGGCACCGCCCTAGATCATATTCGCCGCCGGCAGTCGTACCGTCGGCCACGAGATCGAATACTACCGGTGGCAGATCTCCTCCCTCGTGATCGGGAATGGTTTGCAGCTCGAATTGAGCAACAACGACCTCCGTTGACCACGCGTCGGAGAATCGCTTCCGGCCGACGCGGAGCCGCAGCGATGTAATCGGAAATAATCCTTCTGCATCGTTACGGCTTGGCGCTCCTGCTCGCCTACCGAACTCCGTCTCAATTCGGAATCTCGGGCTCGACGAGCATCGCCAGTTGGCCAAGCGACTCCTTCCAGCCGAGATAGCACGCCTCGGCTGGAATGACGGCGGGCACGCCTTCTTGCACGATGTTCACCTCGGTACCACAGGACACTTTTTTGAGGGTGACCGTCACCGTGATGACCCCGGGCAGGTTCGGATCGTCGAACTTGTCCGTGTAGCGGAGGCGCTCGCGGGGCACGAGTTCGAGGTATTCGCCACCGAACGCGTGACTGTGGCCGGTCGTGAAGTTCGTGAACGACATCTTGAAGGTGCCGCCAACCTTGGCGTCCATATGATGGACCTTGCCGGTGAATCCGTGGGGCGGATCCACTTGCTCATGGCATCGGCGTCGAGGAACGCGCGATACACTTTCTCGGGCGTCGAGCGAACGACGCGGTGCAGACGGATGGTGTGGGTGGACATGGGGTTGTTTTCCTTTCGGAGGGTTGGGCGGTGAGAGTGGGATTGGTTGGGGATGAATTCAGTAACGCAACGAACGAGCCGGGGCGGGCCGGACATCGCATCAGTTTATGTGGGCCGCGGCTTTCGTCAGCCCCTGCGACACGAGCGACACAATCGGGTCAATCGACCCCGTCGGTTTGGTCATGCCCGACAATTAGCGGCTTCTTCTCCGCCGATTTTCCGTCAAATTATCTCCGCATGGCCGACGTGACGATTTCCGAGGCACTCCAGCGGGCAGGCGAACACCATCAGGCGGGCCACCTGCCGGCCGCCGCGACGCTTTACCGCGAAATTCTCGCGCATGATCCGAATTGCGTGGGTGCGTTGCATGGGTACGGCATCCTCGCCCTCCAGATCGGACGGCACGACGTGGCGGCGGAAGTGCTTCGCCAGGCCGCCGCACTCGCGCCCGGTGACCCCGCGATTCATTCCAATCTGGGCGAAGCTTGGCGCCAGCTAGGGCGACTGGACGATGCCATCGGGAGCTATCGCCGGGCGCTCAGCCTCCAGCCCGAATTTCACAATGCCCTCGCTAATCTTGGCCTCGCGCTCTCCGCCCAGGGCAAGTTCGACGACGCCGTGATCTGCCTGCGGCGGGTGATCGCACTGAAGCCGGATTTTGCCGAAGCCTTCTACAACCTCGGTAACGTCTTGGACGTTCGCGGTCAGTTGGATGAGGCTATTGGCTGCTTCCGGCAGGCCCTCGCGCTCAAACCCGATTTCGTCGAGGCCATGAACCACCTCGGCAATGCGGTGCTCGACCAGAACCGACTTGAAGAGGCCGCAGATTGCTACCGGCAGGCGATCGCGCTTAAACCCGATCTCGCCGAGGTCCACAACAACCTCGGCACGGTCCTGCTCGTCCAACGGCGCTTCGTCGAGGCCGAGTCGTGCTTCCGGCGTGCCCTCGCCCTCAAACCCGATTTCACCGCAGCGGTAAATCACCTCGGCAATGCGATGCTCGGTCGGGATCGGCTTGACGAGGCCGCAGATTGCTACCGGCAGGCGATTGCACTCAGACCTGACTACGCCGAAGCCCATGCGAACCTCGGAACTGTTTTCAGCAAACGGCGCCAGTTCGACGAAACCGTGGCTTGTTTCAAACAGGCCATCACGCTCAAGCCCGATCTCGAGGAAGGCCATAACAGCCTCGCCGCCGCCTTTAAGGAGCGAGGTCAGATCGATGAAGCCCTTGCTTCTTATCGCCGTGCGCTCGCGCTCAAACCGGGCCGCGCCGATATCCACAGCAGCCTGCTCTTTGTCATGCAGTATGAATACGGCCGCGAAACCGCCATGTTCGAGCGAGAACTCCGTCACTGGAACGAGCAGCACGCGCTGCCGCTGGCCAAATTCATCCAGCCCCATGGCAACGAACGGTCTCCCGATCGCCGGCTGCGGGTTGGTTTTCTGTCCGCGGATCTAAAATCACATGCGGTGGCATTGTTTCTTCTCCCCTGGCTGAGATCCTACGATCGCGAGCAGTGGCACGTGACGGCTTACTCCAACACCGCCAGGCCCGACGACATCACTACGCGGTTCCAAGCATGTTCCGACGCGTGGTGCAGCCTTGTCGGCCTTTCTGATGAGGATGCGGTTCAACGCATCCGCGACGATCGAATCGACGTGCTGGTGGATCTCTCCGGTCATACTGCCGGCAACCGTCTCCCGGTCTTCGCGCGCAGACCCGCCCCAGTCCAAGTGAGTTATCTCGGCTATCCAGCCAGCACGGGACTTGAAACCATGGATTACCGCCTTTCCGACGGGTGGGCCGATCCGCCCGGCACGAGCACCGAGTTCCAGTCCGAACAACTGCTGCGGCTGCCGGACACGGCCTGGTGCTTCGCTCCGCTCACCGACAACCCGCCCGCGAGCGAGCTGCCGGCCCGGCGTCATGGCTATGTCACCTTCGGTTGCTTCAACAATTTCGCCAAGGTCTCCGATTATTTGCTGCCGCTCTGGGTTCGCCTTCTGCAGCGTGTTCCTGGCTCGCGGCTCGCCTTGAAGAACCAAGCCGTCACCACTCCGTCCGTCGCAACGCGGCTGCGGGAGTTCTTCGCCGGCCATGCCATTTCCAGCGATCGTCTGGAGCTTATGCCCCACGCAGAGTCGGCGTATGCTCACCTTGAATGCTATCGCCGCGTGGACCTCGCTCTCGATACGTTCCCCTACCACGGCACCACGACGACCTGCGAAGCGCTCTGGATGGGCGTCCCGGTACTCACGCTCGCCGGTGACCGCCATGTCTCACGCGTTGGGGTCAGCCTGCTCACCAACGTCGGCCTGCCGGAATTCGTGGCGCAAAGCCCCGATGCCTACGTCGAGGCGGCAGTAGCGGCGGCCGGCGATTTGCCGCGGCTCGCAGCGGCTCGCTACGCCCTCCGCGAGCGCATGCAACGCTCGCCACTGATGGACGCGTCTCGATTTGCTCGTGCCACCGAAACCGCCTTTCGCACCATGTGGCACCGCTGGTGCGCGCAGCCCGCGAGTTCCCACCCAAACCCTGAATCCCGCACAGACCGATCCCCTCAGCAGGCGCCTGGCCGGTCACCGCAGGCAGACCTGCAACAACCGATCATGCACCGCCGTCGCCTCGATCGGTGACGCGGACTCACCCGTGCCGATCAGGACCGGCCACTCGCGCGGATCGGCCGGACACGTGCCGTGCGAACCTTTCACCAGCGAAGGATCGAGCGAAATCACATCCATCAGGATCCGGAAACCAAGTTGTTTGCGCAGAAGTTTTCCCGCGATGCGCAGCTTCGGCAGGCTCAATGCCGGGTCGACAAACAGCTCCACCGGGTCGTAGCCATACTTGCGGTGGATATCGACGCAGCGCGCGAAGTCCGGCGCCTTCCGCTCGTCATCCCAGTAATAATAATTGAACCAACTGTCCTCCGCCGAAAACGCCACGAGATCGCCGGAGCGCGCGTGATCCAAGCCCGCCGCTTGCTGGCCGGCCGCGTCGAGCACCTGCGCTACGCCCTCCACCGCTTCGACCGCGGCGCGCACGGCGGACCGCAAAGAGGGATCGTTCACGTAGATATGCGCGACCTGATGATCGGCGATCGCGAAAGCCTTGCTCGCGCCACAATCGAGCAACTCGAGCCCCAACTCGTCCTTGACCGTGATCCAGCCCCGCGCCCGAAAGACGCGGTTGAGCGCGATCGATCGCCGCACCGCGGTGATCCCATACTCCGACAGCACGATGGTCCGAACCCCGTGCTGCGCGTAGAAATCGATCAATCCCCCCGCCACGCGATCGATTGCCCGGCAGTCCTGCGCCAGCGCCGGATCGTCGGGCCCAAGACGCTGCAGATTGTAGTCGAGATGCGGCAGATAAACCAGCGCCAGGTCGGGCCGGTGCTTTTCCTCGATCCATTCCGCCGCACGCGCGATCCACTCGGAGGAGGCGATGCCCGCGAGCGGGCCCCAGAAAGATGGAAACGGAAACGGCCCCAGCCCGCGTTTGAGCTCGTCGCGGATCGAGAGCGGATGCGTGTAGACGTCGAAGACCTTGCGTCCGTCGGCCGGGTACATCGGGCGCGGGGTGATCGACCAGTCCGCGCTGGAATACATGTTGTACCACCAGAAGAGCTTCGCGCAGGTGAAGCCGGGGCGCGCGGCACGGCACGTTTCCCAGAGCTTCGCTCCGTGCACGAGGTGGTTCGATTGCTTCCAAAAGTGATGCTCGGCCAGCTCGCGATCGTACCAGCCGTTGGCCACGCACCCATGGCCCGCCGGCGGCAGTCCGGTCAAATACGTGCTCTGGGCGGTGCAGGTGACGGCCGGCAGCACCGGTTGCACGCGAATCAGTCCGCCTGCCTGCGCCGCCTGCTGGAGACGGGGTGTATCGGTTCCGAGGAGACGCTGGGTCAGCCCGACGACGTTGAGAATGGCAGTACGTTCCATTGCGTTTCAGGTCGAGTTCGGGGTGGTGCGGGCAAGCCCGCGCTTATCATGCTCAAACTCGGATTTACCCTCCTCTTGCGGGACGATTTTGCAACGGGTAGGCGCGTTGGAGCGGAGCGACAACGTGGACTAACGATCGGCCACGCTTTCGCCTTCGGCTCAAGCGCGGCTACGGCAGTCACTCGATGGCGGTTGCCGCGCAGGGAAACAGCTTCGCTAGCCATAGCGGGCGCGCAATTCGTCCATCGAAGCCTTCACCGCCGGACCGTCCATTTCATGCACGTCGAGCCGCTGACCCGGAGCGCGGATCATCGGGATGGTCAGCCGCCCGCCGAGGTGCTCGCGAAACTCTTCGAGTCCATCGAGCATGTCCTGCCGGCCGCTCGACCCGCGCACCTGTGTGATCGGCGCGTAGAGTTCGAAGCCGAGCCGCTGGATCACGGCCAGGATGCGCTCCGCCACGGGCTCGGGCAGCAGGCCGGTGCGCCGGGCATAGATCAGGTCCACCGCCATGCCGATCGCCACGGCCTCACCATGGCTGACGCGAAATTCCGAGAGCTGCTCGAGCTTGTGCGCGGCCCAGTGGCCGAAATCGAGCGGTCGGGCCGAACCGCGCTCGAACGGATCGCCGCCGGTGGCGATGTGTTCGAGGTGCTGGCGGGCGCTCTCGCGAATGACGGCCTCGTAGGGCTCCGGCGTGAAGGCCGCCAGAGCGTCCGCGCGCGCGGCAATGAATTCGAAGAAGTCAGCGTCGCGGATCAGCGACACCTTGACCGCTTCGATCAGGCCGGCGCGCTTTTCGCGCGGCGGCAGGCCGTGCAGCAAGGCGAGATCGTTGACGACCGCGTGCGGCACGACAAAGGCGCCGAGCCAGTTCTTCTTGCCGAAATAATTTACGCCGTTCTTCACGCCCACGCCGCCGTCCGCCTGGCTGAGGCTCGTGGTCGGCAGGCGCACCACCGGAATACCGCGGTGGGCCGTTGCCGCGGCGAAGCCGACCATGTCCAGCACGGCGCCGCCGCCGAGCGCGATGACGAACGAATGCCGGCAGATCTTCGCCGCATTGATCGTCGCCCACACGCGCTCGAGTTGGTGCGCGTCATTTTTCACAATCTCGCCGCCGGGCAGTGCGACCGGCTCCGCCTCGAGCCGCACCCGGCCGGCCTGCGCGGCAAACCAGCGCGTCATTTTTTCCGCGAAGCCCGGAAAGGCGGATTCGAGCCCGGCGTCCCAAAACACCACCGCCCGCGCCGTGCCGCCGGGTTCCCGGGGCGTGAGGATGTCCGCCAGCACGCTGTTATCCGGCGCAAAGACATCGCGCGTGAAGATCAGCCGGTGCTCCTGCCGCAGCGTGATTGGAAAGGATTGAATATCGGAGGGGGTTCCCATGCGCCAACGGGTTCGTGGTTGAAGTTGGCACATTCAAGGCCGGGCCCCGCTCCGTCGAGGCCGAAACTCCAGTCGACGGGAATGGGGTTTGCCGGATGTTACCTCCGCACCTCGAATCCTCAGGTTTCGGTCGTTCCGCCAACATGTGACCCCGAGAGTTCTGTGTCGCCGTAGCGCGACACAGGACTCCTGTTGAACAAGCCCGTCCAAATTGAAAATCAGACACCGAAATCGCGTGGCACGGCCGATGCTCAGTACTGCGCTTTGTATTCGGC
>JBIJCX010000330.1:0-9649 GCA_044344465.1 Opitutaceae bacterium | reverse complement strand
AAAGCAAGAGCAGCGCGCCGCGCGTTCGTCTTTTCGGGGTGAAGGGACCGACACGACGGTGCGAGGTAGGTCAGGTCTTCGACCTGACCCTGGATCGAAGCGTGACCCCCTGCTCGAAGCGGGTGTACCGCGGTCCGCCATTGGTCAGGTCAAAGACCTGACCTACCTTAGCGCGCCGCGCGGCCTAAGGTTTTTGCGGGGCAAAAACCTCTTTCTTGAGGCTCACGTGATGCGAAATGCTGTACATCAGGATCGCGCCGACGATCGCGAAAGGGATCATGTAGTAGAAGAAATACGTGTAGCCGGTCCGATCCAGCAACCGGCCCAGCACCTGGATCGCCAGCCCCGCACCGACGTATTGAAACGAGTTGATGCACCCCGACGCGAACGCCGCCATCTTGCGCCCGCCGATGTCCATCGCCGCCGCGGGACCGAGGAGGGAGTGCGTTGAGTTCACGGTGAACGAGATCGCCACAAACGCCGCCGCGATCGCCAGCGGGCCCCGCATCTGGGCGGCAATGAGGATGACCACCAGTTCGATGCAATAGATCCCCATCGCCACGGGCGCACGCCGGCCGCCAAACAGGCGATCGGAGATGATCCCCGAGATCAGCGAGCCCGCCGAAGCGACAAAGGGGATGAGAAATCCCGTCCACTGGAACATCGCCGACTTCATGTCCATGTGGTGCACCTCCTGCAGGTAGCGCGGAAACCACTGGTCCACCGTCTGCCGCACGGCGCCGGTGCAGGAGTAGGCCGCGGCGATGATCCAGACAAAGCGGTTGGAGACGATCTGCTTGAACACGACGGACATCTCGGCGCGCGTGCCGAGGTCCTCGTGGTCGCTCTCGCCCTTGTGCACGCCGTGAAAGCCCGCCTCCTCCGGCGTGTCCTGCACGAAGATCGCCAGCGCGATCGCCGCCAGCGTCGCCACGCCCGCCGGCACCCAGAACAGCCACCGCCAGTGCAGCGGCGGCACGTGCCACATGCCGAGAAACACGAAGCCCGCCAGCAACGACGGGGCGAGCCAGTTGTTCACCAGCCGCCCGAGGTTGATCATGAACCCGAAAATGCCCGCAAACGTGCCCCGCTCCTTCTGGCTGAACCACGAGGTGTTGATCTTGATGAAACCTGGCGCGCCAAACGACTGCGAATAGCCGTCGAAACCGCGCAGCAGCACAAACAGCCACAGCATGCCCCAGAATGACGCTGCGCCAAAGGCCAGGTTCATCACGATCGTGCCCGCGGCGCCGATCAGCATGGCCTTCTTGCCGCCGAGCCGGTCCGTCAGCAAACCGTTGATCACCTGGCCGATCGCGTAGGCGTAGAGCTGGCTCGAGATGATGTCGCTCATGTCCGACTTCGTGAAGCCGAACTCGTCCGCGATCGACTTGTTCGCGAGCGACAGGTTGTAGCGGCACATGTAGAAGCTCGTGTAGAGGAGCCCCACGACGCCCCAGTTGAGCCCGCGGCGCTGGCGGTAGCCGGGCGGAAGCTTCGGACGCGGAGCGTCACTTTCCAGCGCGGCAACGGCAGTCGAACTCATGGGTCGGCGTTGTAACGGAAAGACCCGCCGCTGCACGGCAATTCCTTTCCCACGCTTGCGCGGCCCGCCGGTTTCCGCCAGCAAAGGCGCTCCCATGCCCGCCCACGCCTTTCGCCGCACCAAAATCATCTTCACCCTCGGGCCCGCCACCGAAAGCGAGGAGATGCTCGAGAAACTGTTCCACGCCGGCGCCGACATCGTCCGGCTCAACATGGCGCACGCCAGCCACGACTGGACCCGCCTCGCCATCCGACGCATCCGCGCCGTCAGCCAGCGCATCGACCGCGAGGTCGCCATCATGATGGACATCAAGGGGCCGGAGATCCGGACCGGCGATTTGACCGTGCCGCTCGAATTGAAGGCGGGCGAGATTTTCGACTTCACCGTCAAGCCGGGCATGGGCGCCGGGCACGTCGGGGGCGACGAGGAGATCCGCTCCGTCGACGTCAATTACCAGAACCTCGTCAACGATATCAAAGTCGGGGACACCGTGCTGGTCGACAACGGGCTGCTCCGCCTCGAGGTCCTGACCAAGGACGAGGCCCGCATCCGCTGCCGCGTACTGATCCCCGGCGAGCTCAAGTCCCGCCGGCACATCAACCTGCCCGGGGTGAAGGTGAATCTCCCCTCGTTTACGGAGAAGGACCGGGCCGACGCCACCGTCGGGCTCGAAGAGGGCATTGATTTTCTCGCGTTGTCGTTCGTGCGCGAAGCCAAGGACGTCGAGCTGCTCCGCACCTTCCTCGGGGAACGCAAATCCAAGGTCCGCATCATCGCGAAGATCGAGGACCAGTCCGCCATCACCAATCTCGAGGAGATCATCGAGGCGTGCGACGGGCTCATGGTGGCCCGCGGCGACCTCGGCATCGAGTGCCCGTTCGAGGAGCTGCCGGTGATCCAGCGCCGCGCCGTCCGGGCCTGCCTCGCCCACGGCCGGCCTGTGATCGTCGCGACGCACATGCTCGAATCGATGATTTCCCAGCCGGTGCCCACCCGCGCGGAGATCACCGACGTGGCAAACGCGGTGTTCGAACAGGCCGACTGCGTCATGCTCTCGGGCGAGACCACGATCGGCAAATACCCGCTCGAGTGTGTCCGGATGCTCGATACAATCGCGCGCCGGATCGAGCTGGAGGAGACGCCGGACAAGAGTTTTCCGACGGTGTTCACCGGCGAGCGGATGAAAGTGCTGCGCTCGGCGGTCCTGCTGGCGAACGAGCTCCCGCGCTCCCGGCTGCTCACGTTCACGCGGCACGGCTTCATGGCCCAGGGCCTCGCGCAGCTGCGTCCCGTGCGGTCCCCGATTCTTGCCTTCACCCCCTCCCTGGAAGTTTTTCGGCAGCTCCGGCTGCTGCGGGCCGTCGATCCTTTCCTGATGCCGCTGGCCGCCGATCCCAACGACACGATCGAGCGGGCGATCAACCGGCTGCGGCGCGAAGGTCGTGTTGCCGAGGGCGACAGGATTGTGATTGCCACCGACATCCTCGCCCAGGATCGCCTCGTCGACAGCGTGCAGTTGCGGACGGTGCAGTAGGCAGGCCGACGATCGCAAAATCTTTTTGCAACTTGGTTACCTCCGCGCGTTGTCGCCGTCTTGGGCCAAGATTCTTTCCGCACGGGTTTCCCACCGCCCCACCGTTGCATGCACTTCACGCTCCTCGCCCCTCCTGCCTTTGCCCTTAGCCTGGCCGCGCGTCGTGCGGCGGTTTGCATCGCCATCCTCTCGCTCGGGATCGGCACCGCCCGCGCGCAGGTGATTTCGACGCCGCCCCAAAGCCAGACCGTGGCGGCCGGGACGACGGCCACGTTCACCGTCACGGCCAGCGGCCCGGCGCCGCTGAGTTACCAATGGCAAAAGAACGGCACCGCCCTCGCCGGCGCCACCAGTTCCGCCCTGACGATCAACAACCCGCAATCGGACAGCATCGGAATCTACACGGTGGTGGTCACGAGCGGGACGACGAGCGCCAGCGCCTCCGCCGCCCTGGGTCTCACCACGACGAGCAAAGTCATCGGCTCCGCCTCCGAGATCGGTCCCGACATCCGCCATGCCAACGGCAACACCTACGACCAACTGCTCCTCGAAGGGACGGCCGCGACGATTACCGCTGACGCCAACCAAGTTACCCGCATCTCCTACGTCGATCTCAACGACGACATCGTGCAGGTCGAGTTGAGCGGCGCCGGGAGCCTGTCGCTCCTGCTCGAATCGGCGTCCGGCCCGGCTGCTCCCGCGAACTACAATCAACCCGGCATCGCCTACATGAAGGGCCACGCCGGCATCGTTATCACCGGGGCCAACGAGACCACCCATGTTGCCGTTGTCAGTGTCGGCAGCCTGACGGCCGTCAACCAGGCGCTCTTCAAGGCCGAAACGACCTATGATGGCGTGGCGGACATCGCCTACATCGCGATCCTCAGCGCCAACGGCCGGTTCGGCGCCATCCGCACTGCGAACACCAGCTTCTTCGCGACGAAAGGCCTGACCGGAATCTATGCGCCCGGCGTGCAGTTCACCGGACCGGTGTATGTGGGCGACATCAACGCGTTTGGGGCGGCGACCCCGGTGCTGCTGCTCGGCTCGGCGACCGACACCCGGATCACCGGCGGCGATCTCCTGCAGTCCAATGCCCAGCCGGTGACGTTGAGCGGGATCGCGCAACTGAGCTACGTCGCCGGCACGACGTCGCACTCCGTGTCCTTGGCGCCGCAAGTCAACCAAGGCGTGCTCAAACAAGACGGCGTGGACGTCACGGCCCGGATTGTCGCCTTCAATCCGAACATCATCACGCTCACCGCCAGCATGGCGGCCGCCGACGAAACCGGCGGCAGTCCCGGCGAATTCACGGTCACGCGCACCGGGGTCACCCTCTCACCGTTGTCCATCAGCTACGGCGTCAGTGGCGACGCGATCAACGGCATCGACTACCCGGCACTGCTGGGCACGGTCACGATTCCGGCCGGCGCTTCGAGCGTGAAAATCGCGCTCCAGCCGTATCCCGATACGTCGGTGGAGAACACCGAAAGCGTGACCCTGGCCCTCGCGCCGGGGTCCGGGTACACCATCGGCTACGCTGCTACCGCCACGGTTTCGATCCGCGACAACCCCGGCACGCTTTACGTCGCCACGCTGCGGCCCGCCAGCACCGCCACCGCCTCGGCCTCCTCCGGACTGGCGACGATCGTGCTCAGCGCGAGCGGCACCCTCGCGACTGTGAACGTCTCGTTCTCCAATCTCAGCGCCGGCCAGGTGGGGGCGCACCTTTTCCTCGGCAACAGCACGTCGGCCGGCGACTACGTGCTGAATCTCCCGCTCGGGCAGGTGACGGGAGCGCAGTGGATCATCCAGCCGACCGCCACCTACACGAGCACGCAGATCCTCGATGCGCTCCGCAACGGTTTGATTTACGTCGGCCTCGATTCCGCGCAGTACCCCGCCGGTGAAGTGCGGGGCTCGTTCCTCAGCGCGCTCGGTTCGCAGACGTTCACCGCTCCCGCCGCGCCGCCGCCCGTCGCGCTCACCAACGTCACGGCGACGGACGCCGCGCGCCTCCTCACGCAGGCCACCTTCGGTCCGAGACAGAGCGAAATCGACGCGCTCACCGGCAGTTCCATCGACACCTGGATCACCGCCCAGATGGCGCTGCCCGCGTCCTCGCACCGCACGGCCACCGTCGCCGAGCGCACCACCGCCCTGAGTGCTGGCGAGTTCGATCCCACCAACAATCCCTACCTGCTCCGATTCCGCCAGCGCGCCTGGTTCCAGCACGCGCTCACCGCCCCCGACCAGTTGCGGCAACGGGTCGCCTTTGCCCTCAGCCAGATCCTGGTCGTGTCGGATGTGCCCATGGGCAACAACATGACCGAGCCCCTGGCGCATTATTACGATCTGCTCGTCAACCAGGCCTTCGGCAGTTTCCGCACCCTGCTTGAATCGGTGACGCTCAGCCCCGTGATGGGCCTGTACCTCAGCCACCTGCGCAACGCCAAGGCGGATCCCGTCACCGGCACGAATCCAGATGAAAACTACGCCCGCGAGGTGATGCAGCTGTTCACGATCGGCCTCGTGCAACTGCAGCCGGACGGCACGCTCAAGCTCGACGCCCAGGGGCTGCCCATCCCCACCTACACCCAGACGACCATCACCGAGATGGCGAAGGTCTTCACGGGCTGGGGATTCTACTCGACGCTGGCCAACCCCAGTTTTCGCGGCGCACGGGCGGACTACCTCACTCCGATGATGCTCTACCCGGCCTCACATGAGTCCGCGCCCAAATTCATCGTCAACAACCTCGTCATTCCCGCGAACCTTGGCGGCACCGAAGATCTCAAGCGCGCGCTCGATGCGTTGGTCGGCCACCCCAACACCGCGCCGTTCATCGCCCGGCAGTTGATTCAGCGCCTGGTCACCGCCAACCCGAGCCCCGCCTACGTCTACCGCGTCGCGCAGAAATTCGGGACCACAGGCGATCTCGGCGCGATGGTCCGCGCCGTCCTCACCGATTACGAGGCGCGCTCGCCGGTCGTCCTCGACGACCCGGGTTACGGCAAGCTCAAGGAGCCGCTCCTGCGCTTCGCCGGCTTCCTCCGGAGCTTCAACGCGGCCAGCTCCAGCGGGCGCAACCTCCAGGACAACGTGGAAGTTTCCCTCGCGCAGGCCGCGCTGCGGGCCCAGTCGGTCTTCAACTTCTTCGAGCCGGGCTACGTTTTCCCGGGCCCGCTCGCCGCCGCCGGACTCGTTGCCCCGGAACTCCAGATCACTGACGACACCACGGCGATCAGTGTCCCGAATTTCCTGCGCAATGCCGTGTTCGCCGCCGCCACCGGCACCAACGCCGCGAAGATCCTTGTCCCCAGCTTCTCCGCCGAGCTGGGCCTCGTGACCAACGTCTCCGCGCTGCTCGATCGTCTCAACTTGCTGATGGCCGGCGGCCAGATGTCCGCGGCCACGCGGGCCCGCATCACCACCGCGTTGAACGTCCTCCCGGTCACCACCGCCGCGCAACAGCTCGAACGCGTGCAAACCGCCGTCCTCCTCGTCGCCACCAGCCCCGACGGCGCCAGCCAACGCTGACCGGTAATCTCCGCCCGGTCCTCCTGACCGCCGCCAGCAGTCCCGGCGTCCGCATCTCTCCGGTCTTCCCCGTCTTCCCCCCCCTCGTCTTCCCCCCCGTCTTCCGCCCATCTTCCCATGAACTCCCGCCGCCGCTTCATCGGTCAGTGCTGCGCCGCCGTTGGCGCCACCGGCATGCTCTCGGCGCTGACGCAACTGCGCGCCACGGCCGCCGCTGCGAGCCCGTCCTCTTCCGCCTCGTCCGGGCCGCCCAGGGCTGGCGCGGTGCCCTCCGACTACAAGGCGCTCGTCTGCATTTTCCTTAATGGCGGCAACGACGCCTCGAACCTCATCATCCCGACCGGCGGCGGCTATGCCGCTTACTCGGCGGCCCGCTCGGTTCTGGCCCTGCCGCAGGCCAACCTGTTGCCCCTCGTCCCCAAGACCTCGGACGGCCGCACGTTCGGCCTGCACCCGAGTTTGGCGGAGATCCACAGCCTGTTTGGCGCCGGCAAGGCCGCGGTGCTCGCCAACGTCGGCACCCTGGTCGAACCCACGACCAAGGCCCAGTACACCGGCGGCACCGTCAAGCTCCCGCCCCAGCTCTTTTCGCACAACGATCAGCAGGTGCAGTGGCAGAGTTCCGTGCCCGACCGTCCCTTCAGCACCGGCTGGGGCGGGCGCACGGCGGACCTGCTGAATTCGCTCAACACCAACAATCAGGTTTCAATGTCGGTCACGCTGAACGGCTTTAACAGTTTTCAAGTCGGCGACACCGTCACGCAACTCTCCGTCAATCCCGCGTCGACGTCCGCGCCCAAGGGCGGCCCGGTCGTGTTCAGCAACACGACGGGCGGCAACAATCCCGCCCGCTACGCCGCGCAGAAGGATCTGTTTGCGGGCAGCAACGCCAACCTTTTCGCCGCCGCGTTCGGGGGCCTTTCCCGGGACGCCATCGCCACCAGTGAGCTGCTCGGCAGCGTGCTCACCTCGGCCCCGAGCCTGGCCACCGCGTTCCCGGCCACGACCCTCGGCAACCAGCTCAAGAGCATCGCCTACCTCATCAGCGTGGCGGGCAGTCTGAACCTCAAGCGCCAGGTGTTTTTTGCCCGCATCGGCGGTTGGGATACGCATGCGGATCAGGTCGACGACCTCAACAAGGCCATCGGCGCGCACGCCGATCTGCTCCGGCAGGTCAGCCAGGCCATGAACGCGTTCTACAACGCGACCGTCGAGCTTGGCTGCGCCGATCGCGTGACGACCTATACCGCGTCCGACTTCGGCCGCACCTACACCTCGAACGGCGACGGCACCGACCATGGCTGGGGCGCGCACCACCTCATCCTCGGTGGCGCGGTGAAGGGCGGCGACATCTACGGCAAAATGCCGACGCTCACCCTCGGCGGCCCGGACGACACGACCAACGGACGGTGGATCCCGACGACCAGTGTGGACGAATACGGCGCCACGCTGGCCACCTGGTTCGGCGTGAGCGCGACCAGCCTCCCCACCGCGTTCCCCAACATCGGCCGCTTCGCCAAGCCCAACCTCGGATTTCTCTGAACTTTCTTCCGGCCGCGTTTGGTTTCGTGTGTTTCGTGTATTTCGCGGTTAATCCGGTCTCTTGCTCCGATGAAACGCTTCGTCCTCTCCGTCGCTGTCCTCCTGCTCGCGATCCTCGCGTGGTTCTACTGGCCGCGCTCTGACGAGGAATCTCCCGCTTCCGTCGACCCCCGCGCCGCCGCCATGCCACCGGGAAAAGCGCCTGCCGCCGCCGGCCCCGCCGGCTCGGCGCGCAGCGCCGAGCCCCCGCTCGAACGCTCCGCCCTGGCCGATGCGCTCAACTCCCCCGCGACCGACATCCGCGCCGACCTGCGCGTCGTCGCCGAAATCCTCGACACCTTTCGCAGCAATTTTCCCCGCGAAGGCAATCCGGTCGGCACGAACGCCGAAATCACCGCCGTCCTGGCGGGCCGGAACGCGCTCCGCCTTGCGCTCATCCCGCCCGAGCACGCCGCCATCAACCGGGAGGGCGAGCTTTGCGACCGCTGGGGCACCCCCTTCTTTTTTCACGCCGAAAGCGGCAGCAAGATGGCCATCCGCAGCGCCGGCCCCGACCGGAAGATGTGGAGCGCGGACGACGTGGTGCACACGCCGTAGGGCGCGGTGGCGCAGCTCGCGACGGCGCGAACGCTCAACGCTCAACTTTTAACGCTCAACGCATAAGTCCAATCCCCCTCGGTGTCTTCGCCTGGACTTAGGCGTTGGGCGTTAAGCGTTAAAAGTTGAGCGTTCCCCAAGTGATCATGGTGAGCCGTTCCAATGATTGCCGCAAACGCGCAGACGACATCCGATGCCAGAGTGATCTCGCCTTTTGCTCCGGACTTAAGCGTTGAGGGTTGATGTGGAGCGCTGAACCTGTCCCGCAAACGGGTCCGCCCGCTCTCAATCGCGGTCGATTTCTCAAGCGGACTTCCTTTCGCGGTTGTTTTCGGCGGTGCGAATGCTCGCCGCAAAAATGAGCACGAGTTCGCCCGCCTCAGTGATCAGACCTTGGAGCAGTTCGGGCCGGCTCACCAGTGGGGCCTTCGTTACAAGCCGTAACCAACGACGCGCTTCGCGCAGCTCCTTGTAGCATACCTTGAGCTTGTGAATGAAATCGGCCCGCGACTCGGCGCCCTCTGCCTCGCCATGATTACCGAACGGCGAAGTCCCCGAGCGCAACAACTGGTCGGCCACATGATTCCCCGCCCGTGACCGCTTCATCGACTCGGTCACGCGAATGATCCGTACTGCAAACTCCAAGAGTCGTTCCTCGAGATCGTATTTTGCCGGTGACATTGGGCGGCGAGCGTGCTGCGTGCGAAGTAGAATCGTGAAGCCCGGCTTTACCCTGAATCATGGGGTCGGTCTTTTTTCACGTTTCGCCGACAGTTCGCGCGCCGAAGCCGGCGCAAACGCTCAACGCTCAACTCTTAACGCTCAACGCCCAAGTCCAATCCCCTCGACCTCTTCGCCTGGACTTAAGCGTTGAGCGTTAAGCGTTAAAA
>JBIJCX010000329.1:0-9663 GCA_044344465.1 Opitutaceae bacterium | reverse complement strand
CCGGACGGCCGTACCGTTGGTCGGCGATGTTGGCCAGACGGGTGAGTGCGAGGCGATCTGCCGGCGGGTGCTGGATGAACACGGCCCGATCGACATCCTGATCAACAATGTCGGCGGCCGACGGATCAATGTGCCGCTCGAGGAGCAGTCGCTCGATGAGTGGCAGCAGATCATGGACCTCAACCTGACCAGCACCTTTCTGTGCATGAAGCATCTCGGTGGGGCCATGGTGCGCCGCGGCACCGGTGGCCGCATCATCAACGTCGCGTCGATCTCGGGGATGGTTGCGAATCGGGGCATCGGCGGTCGCAGCTACGAAACGGCGAAGGGCGCCGTGATCCAACTCACGCGCGCCGCCGCGGCGGATTGGGCGCCGCATCGCGTCACCGTGAACGCGATTTGCCCGGGGGGATTCATGACCGCGCCCAATGTGCGCTGGGCGGCGGATCATCCGGAGGTCATCGCCAAGTTTCGTGAGCAGATCCCGCACGGCGACTTCGGGCAGCCGGAAGACCTTGGGCCCCTGGCCGTCTATCTCGCGAGCGACGCCGCCCGCTACATGACCGGTGCGGCCATCGTCATCGATGGCGGCTACACCCTCTGGTAGTCGCGGGGCGAATTCACCCCGGATGGTGGTTGCCAGGGCGGCGCTTCCGGGGCCAACACAGTCGGACCTTTTCGCATGCTTCGCCACCGAATCAATCCTGGTCTGGAATTGCGGCTCCTGGAACTGCGGGACGCCAAGACCCTTTTTGCGCTCATCGACGCGAACCGGGATCATCTGCGCGAATGGCTGCCGTGGGTGGATGCGACGATGAAGGTCGCAGATTCGGAAAAATTTATCGCGGGAGCGCTGCGGGATCGGGCGGACTCGCGTGCGTTCACTTCCGGCATCTGGTCTTCGGGCCGGCTGGTGGGCGTCATCGGGCACAACCGCATCGACTGGGCCCACCGCATTGCGTTTCCAGGTTGGTGGCTGGTGCCGGAGGCCCAGGGCAAGGGCATCATGACGCAGTGTTGCCAGGCGGTGTTCGCCCACGCGTTTACGCAACTCAAGGTCAACCGCATCGTCGTCGGCGTCGCGACGGGAAACCTGCGCGGCCTGGCGATTGTCAAGCGACTCGGCTTCACGCAAGTGAGCACGCTGCGCAACGCCGAGTGGCTCTACGACCACAGCGTCGATCATTTCATTTACAGTCTGGTGCCGGGTGCGGCCGGTCCGGCCGTTTGATGGCGCGCGGCTCCGGTGCGCGACCCAGCGGGCAAAGTCCGGTCCAGGCTTTCGTCGGGGCCTCCCGTTCTGAGCTTGTCGTGCCGGCACCGCTGCGTTGGCGTTCCTTCTCCCCCATGAATCGCCTCCTGCTCGTTTTTTCCGTCGTATTTTTCGCCCCTCTGGCCGCCCTCGCCCAGGGCGGGCTCCGGCTCGCCACCTTTGATGTCGATGCGACCCCGGCACTCGGCTCGGCCATGGCCTACGATCCGGTGAAACGCGTGGACGAGATGACGCTGCGCTGCCGCGGCATCGTTATTCTCGGCGCGGAACAGCCCGTCGTGCTGTGCGCCGTGGATTGGATCGGCATCGCCAACGGGGGGCACGACGCCTTTCGCGCCGCGCTGGCGGAGGCGGCGGGCACCGTGCCGTCCCGGGTGGCGGTGCACACGCTGCACCAGCATGACGCGCCCGGCTGCGACTTCACGGCGGAGGCGATCATCAAGGAACTCGCGGTGAAGGGCTACTCCAGGTTCGATGGCACCTTCCACCGTACGGTCATTCAGCGGGCCGCAAATGCGATCCGCGCGGCCTTGCCGAATGCCCAACCCGTCACGCACTACGGCTACGGCGAGGCCGTCGTGAAGGAGGTGGCCTCGAACCGGCGCGTGGAACGTACCGCCGACGGCAAAGTCGGTCGGATGCGTGGCAGCAGCTGCAAGATCGAGGGCCTCATCGTGCTGCCCGAGGGGCTCATCGATCCGGTCGTATCCGTGCTCAGTTTATGGAATGGCGAAAAGCCCGTGGCGGTGCTCAGCGCCTACGCCTGCCACCCGCAGAGCTACTACCGCCTCGGCATTCCCAGCCCCGATTTTCCCGGCATCGCCCGCTTCATTCGCGGGCAGGATGTGAATGCCGCGCTCCACGTTCACTTTAATGGCGCGGGCGGAAACGTCGCCGCCGGCAAATATAACGACGGGGCGCAGCCCAATCGCATGGTCCTCGCCACGCGGCTCGCGGCGGGCATGCGCGAGGCCTACGAAAAAACCACCAAGGTGCCGCTCACCGCGGCCGATGTCGGCTGGGGCGTCGTGCCGGTCAGCCTGCCGCTGTCGCCGCGGTTGAACGAGGCCGACCTCGTCGCCAAGCTCAAGTCGACGGCCGCCCGGGGCTATATCTCCTTCGCGGATCAACTCGCCTTCGTCCGCGAGGTCAAAGCGGGACGTCAAATCGACATCACCTGCCTGCGCCTGGGCCGCGCGCGGATGCTGCACTTGCCGGGTGAACTCTTCGTGGAATACCAGCTCGCCGCCAAGGCGATGCGCCCCGATCTGAACGTCATGATGGCCGCCTATGGCAACTACGGCCCCGGTTATATCGGCACCGCGGCCGCCTATCCGGAAGGCGGTTACGAAACCGGTCCCACCTCCTCCAACGTCGCCCCCGCAGTGGAACAGGTGCTGATGGGCGCGATGCAGAGCCTGCTCGGAGAAAAATCCTGAATCCCCCCCCGGTAGCTGCGGCGGCTCGGTCGGACTCGTCATACCGCGGCGCCGGCCAAGCCGTGGCCATGCCGTCGGAGCGTTTATTCCTCTGTCGTGCGGAAACCTTAGCCGTATCCATTCAGTAGGAATGCATTTTACCTATGAGAACGAAGCCACTGAATGGTGGAGCGCGTTGACCTCAACGCGCTCTCGTGCGTTCGCTCTCACGTTGAGCGTCTTGGGGTCAAGCCGCTCCACCTCGACTGAATTTCTATGGCTTAGGGTGGGCCGTGCACTCCGTGCGCGGCCTCGGCCCCGTCTTTCGACCCGGCCGCGCGCGGGAGCGCCCAGCCCACCACCCAACCGCCAGATTTTGTCTCACCACGCGATCCCGTAATCCTCGCCGTGCTCGGACGCGGCGCCCTGGAACGCGCCGCGTTCCTGATCGATCCAGATCGCCGTGATCGGTCCCGAGGTTCGCGGCAGGGTTTCCGTGCGGTAACCCAGCCGGCCGAGTTCCGCGCGCACCCACGGCGGCACATCGGCCCGCAGCACGAGGCGGCCTGGTTCCGAGCGATGATCCCCGAACGACGACTGCATCTGGTAGCTCTCGATATTCGCCGCCTCCGCGGCCTGTTGCACGTTCATCCCGAATTCGACGACATTCAGGAAAAACTGGAGCAGATTCTGGTCCTGCGAGTCGCCGCCCTGCACGGAAAAGGCGAGGAAGGGTTTTCCGTCCTTCAACGCCAGGGTGGGGGTCAGCGTGACGCGCGGACGCTTGCCGGGTTCGACGACGTTGAAGGGGTTCATGCCCCGATCGAGGACGAAGCTCTGCATGCGTTGCGAGAGACCCATGCCCGTGGCGCCGGCAATCACCGCTGGAATCCAACCGCCGCTCGGCGTGACGGAGACAACCCAGCCGCTCGCATCGGCCGCCTGGATCGAGGTCGTGCCAACGTGAAACGCGTCGTCATGGGAAAGCGATGACACCTGGAAACCCGCCGGAGCCGCCGCCGGCGTCGCGGCCGGCACGGGCTGCCATTTCTTGAGCAAGTCGGTGAAGGGGTTCTTGCCGTTTTGAAACGGGTACGGATCGCCGGGGCGCGCATTGGTGTTGTTGCGCTGCCAGTCGATGGTCGCGAAGCGGGCGCGCGCATAATCCTTCGAGAGCAGCCCGCGAATCGGCTCCTCCGGGGCAAAGTCCGGATCGCCGTAATAGAAATCGCGGTCGGCAAACGCCAGGTTCATCACCTGGTAAAGCGTATGGATGTAGCGGGAGCTGTTGTAGCCCATCGCGCGGAGGTCGGCCTGCTCGAGGAGATTGAGCGACTGGAGGAGCGCGGGACCCTGCGTCCAGTGCGTGAGCTTGAAAACCTCGACCCCTTTGTACGTCGTCGAGAGCGGGGACTCGAGCTTCACGCGCCAGCGATCGAGATCCGCCATGGTAATCAATCCGCCCTGCTCCTGCGTGCTGCGCACGAGTTCCTGGGCGATGTCGCCGCGGTAGAAGCGCTCGTAGGCGGCGAGAATCGCGGCCTTGCGATCCTGGCCCGCGGCACGTGCGGCGCGCTCGGTCTCGACCAGCTTGCGCAGGGTCGCCGCGAGATCGGGCTGGCGGAAAATATCGCCGCCGGCGGGGGCGGCGCGCCTGGTGGCGTCCTTTTCGTCGAGCGCGGGGAGGAACACCCGCTTCGAGTAGGGCCAGCGCACGAGGTGCGCCCGAAAGCGCTCGATCGTGTCGGCGCACTGCTGCTCGATCGGATAGCCGTCGGCCATCTCGATCGCGGGCGCGAGCACGTCGCCGAGCGACATCGTGCCGAACTCCGCGAGCATCACCATCAGGCCGCCCGGCGTGCCGGGCGTCACCGCGGCCAGCGGCCCGTATTCGGGTGGGTAGGACATGCCCTTCTGGCGGAAAAACTCGGCCGTCGCCCCGGTGGGTGCGACCCCGAGCGCGTTCACGCCGATGACTTTTTTCGTTTGCGGGTTGTAGATCAGGGCCTGGGTTTCGCCGCCCCAGCCCAGGGTGTCCCACATCGTGCAGGTCGCGGCGAGCATGGCGCAGGTCGCGTCGATCGCGTTGCCCCCGCGGGCGAAGGTGGTCGCGCCGGCCGTGGCGGCGAGTGGCTTGCCGGTCACGGCGACCCAATGCTTGCCGTGCAGCACGGGCTTGACGGTGCGCTGCGCGCCGAGCCGCGGCGCAAATGCCACGCTGACCGCCAGACCGAGAAAGAATCCAACGCGAGTGAAAACTGCCGGGGAATGCATGGGCGGGACGATAGTGCTGGCAGAGCGGACGTCACGGCGAATTGACAATGGGCGTTCCGACCCGAAGCTCGACCGGTCGCCACAACCCTGTCGGCGGCCAGCCTGCGCCCGAAGACTGCAACCACCCTGATCTTACCCGGAATGAAGCACCGATCTCAGCCCCTCGCCCTGTTATGAAAGCCGGTTTTACGTGGCTCGATGGCACGGTGCTGGCGGTTTACTTCGTCGGCATCACCGTCTTCGGCCTGTGGATTGGCCGCAAGTCGCGCAGCAGCGGGGGTTATTTTCTCGGCGATCGCAAATTGCCCTGGTGGATCATGATCGGCCAGGCGTTCGGCACCGGCACGCACGCCGAAAACCCCGTTGCCCAGGCCGGGGCGACCTATCAGCTCGGCTTCGCCACGATCTGGTACCAGTGGAAGAACCTGCTCATCACCCCATTCTACTGGCTGATGGCCCCTTGGTACCGCCGCAGCGGACGCACGACCGTCGCCGACATCATCGAGGACCGCTACGGCCGCCAACTGGCGTTTCTTTACACGATCTTCGCGCTCGCCTTCTTCATCTTCAACCAGGGCTGCATGCTCAAGGGCGCCGGAAAAGTGATCTCGATTGCCACCGGCGGCCAGGTGATCTCGCCCAACGGCGTGGTCGTTGCCATGACGCTCGCGTTCATCGTCTACAGTTTCTACGGCGGGCTGACGTCATCCGCCTATACGGACTTCATCCAGGGCTTCATGATCATCGTGCTTTCGTTCATGATCATTCCCGCGGGATTGCACGTGGTCGGCGGCTTCTCCGGCATGCGCCAGACTCTGCCGTCGGATTTTTTCGATCTCTACAACCAGAACAGCGGCATGGACGCGTTCACCATCACGATGCTCGCGATCAACGGCCTGGTCGGCATCACCGCCATGCCGCATACCCTCTCGATGAATGCCACGGGCGCGACCGAGCGGGCGGGCCGCGTCGGCCAGACCTATGGCGCAGTCGTGAAACGCTTCTGCGCCATCGGCTGGGCGTTCACGGGCCTCATCGTCGCCGCCATGCTCATCCAGCGCGGGCAGACGCTGGAGGACAAGGAACTGGCGTTCGGTTTCGCCTGCCGCGAACTGCTCGGCCCGGGGCTGACCGGCCTGATGGTCGCCTGCGTGCTCGCGGCCAACATGTCCACCTGCTCGAACTTCATGGTCAACTCTGGCGCGCTCTTTACGCGCAACCTTTACCGCGAATACCTCAACCCGGACGCGGACGACCGTCGTCTGCTGCAGGTCGGGCGCCTGTCGGGCCTCGCGCTGACCGTCCTCGGCATCGGTTTCGCGCTCGTGGTGGATCAGGTGCTGGACGCCTTCCTTTTCACGGAGACGATCGCGGCGCTGATGGGGATCATGTTCCTGGGTGGCTTCCTCTGGCCGCGGGCCAACCGCTGGGGCGCGATCGCGTCGCTGGTCGGCGCGGCTCTCGTGTATTACGGCTGCAACTACCTGATGACCTGCCACCTGGGCGGCGCGGCCTTCAAGACGCTCGGCGACGCGTGGACGGCCTTCGTCGCGAGCGCCGGCGACGGCCAGTGGCGCGAGTTCCTCGGCACCGGACAGCACAAGCTCGTGCACCCGTGGAAACCCGGCCCGTTCGGCCTCGCGATGCTGGTCGGATTCGGCGCGTTTTTCGTCGTGAGCTGGCTGACTCCGCCGGAGGACAGCGGACGGATCGCAAAATTTTTCGATCCCATGCGCCGCAGCTCCGATCGCGCCGATGGTCCGCCGGCCGGCGATCTGGGTCAGGATCTGCTCTTGCTGGACGCGCCGGGCTGGTTGCACGCAGAGCGCTGGCGTGGCTTCCTGCGGCGTTACCGCGAGGACCTCGGCGGCTTTGCGCTGGCCTGCGCGGTGATCGGATTCGTGATCCTGGTGGCGTGGGCGGTCATGCAGATCGGCCGGTGATCGCCGCGACCACACCGCCCGGTTGCCGGGTGCGGACACTGTGGAACGTCCGATTCGGATCCGAGATGGGGATTGCCACGATTCGCGCGCGGGTGGAGAAGCTTTCCCATGCACGGGCTACGACTTGGTTTCGCGCTGCTGTTCATGCCGATCGTGTTGCCGGCCGCGCCGGCGGCCGTCACGCCGTCCCTCACGCTGCCGATGGACCGGCGTCCGGAGTGGCTGCGCCGCGACGGCATCGTGATGGCGGGGAGCTGGGAGCCGTTGCTGTTTCGGGTGCGCCGCGACGGGGCGACTGGCTACACTCCAACGCCGGAACAGCGGGCGGCCTACGCGCGCGAACACAGCCCCGAGATGGTCGCGAAGCTGAAATCGATCGGGGTGAATTTCGTGATGATGCACTGTTACAAGGGCGGCGGCCTCGAGGCCGAGCGCGAGAGCATGGCCGACGCGGTGAAGTTCGCCCAACTCTGCCATGACGCCGGCCTGCGCGTGGGTTGCTATACGTATAGCGGCGCGTTCATCTGGGAATTGTTCTTCAAGGAGGTGCCGCAAGCGAAGGACTGGGTCATCCTCAACCCCGACGGTGCGCCGATGACGTACGGCAAGGCTGGCTATCGCTACTTTTGGAACCGCAGCCATCCCGACGCGCAGGCGTATTACCGGGAGATCGTGCGCTTTGCCGTGGAGGATATGCGCACCGACCTCGTCCACTTCGACAACCACACGATTGGTCCGGGCCACGACGCGAACTCGGTGGCGCGCTTCCGCGATTATCTGCGCCGGACTTTTTCCCCCGAGGTCCTAAAGGACAACGGTATCGCCGATGTGAGTACGGTGACACCGCCGGACCGCACCTGCGCGGATCTGCTCGGTCGCGCCTGGGCGGACTTTTGCTGCCAGTCGGTTTCAGACGCGTTCCACGCGATGACCCGCTACGCGCGCTCGTTGCGTCCGGATGTGCTGATGGAAACCAATCCCACCGGTCCCGGTCCGAGCGCCCGCTGGGCGGTGGATCACGGCCGGCTGCTGCGCGGGGGCGAGGCGTTTTGGGACGAAGGCCGGCATCCCGGCTTCGTCAAGGGTGTGTTGCAAACGCGCATCCGTACCTTCAAGGCGGCCCGGGGCGTGAACAACTCGGCCTTCGTCTATATAGTAAACCCGCTCGAGGCGGCCGAATCGATGGCGTTCAACCTCGATTGTCTCGGTGCCATCTGCTGGTTCGAATACGGCGAGCTGGTCGAAAAACCCGGCGTCAACAAACCGATGTCGCCCGCGCTGGCGCCCTTCGTTGATTTCTATCACCGGCGCCACGATCTGTTGCGCGAGGCCAAAGTCGTGGTGGATGTTGGCGTCTTCCGGAGTTACCCCTCGATGCAGTTCGGTTCGCCGGCGCAAGCGAAGCTGCCCGGGGCGGTTGAGGACCAGCTCATCGCCAGCCGCGGGGCGTTCCAATTGGTCTTCGATCAGCAAATCGACGAATTGGCGCGCTGGCCCGTGCTGGTGCTGCCAGGCTGTGCCGCGCTGTCGGATATGCAGGTGGAAAAAATCCGCCGCTACGTTGCGGACGGCGGACGGCTTTGCGTGATCGGTCCGCTGGCGACGCACAACGAATGGATGCTCCCGCGGCGGAAGCCCGCGCTCGACGATCTGCCGGCGGACCGGGTGGTCCGCGTCGGGGAGAAAGGGGACTGGCTCGGCGCCATTCGGCGGGCGCGCGGCGGATCGCTTTCCTTCTCGGTCGACAGCGAATCGCCGGGACTTTGCGCAGAGCTGACGGAGCAGCCCGGCCGGCGCATGGTGCATCTGGTGAACTACCGCTCCGACGGACCGGCGAAAGCCGTGGCCGTGCGAGTGGCGCTGCCGAAAGGCCGGAAGGCGAAATCGGTTGCACTGGCGAGTCCCGAGCACGAACGCGATATCGCTTTGCCATTCTCGCCGGCCCCCGGCGCCGTGAGCTTTACCATCCCCGCCATCGGCATCTATGAGATCGCGGTCGTGACGCTGGAGTGAGGCGTGACCAAGCAGTCGGAGCGTTTCTTCCTCTGCCGTGCGGAAACCAAAAGGTGGGCCGTGCACTCTGTGCGCGGCCTTGTCCCCGTTTTTCGACCCGGCCGCGCGCGGAGCGCCCGGCCCAGTGCGTTATCACATGTATGAAATCAGAACGTGAAAGTCGTATCCCGCTGTTGGTATGGGCAGCGGAAGCCAAGGGTAACTGCGTCGCCGTGAGGCGGGGTGGGGAGCAACCCGAAGCGAACCTGTGGGCCGGAACGAAAGTGAACTCGATTCGGCGTCATCATTGGGCGAGCCTGCTAGGCAAAGGCGAAGCCTGCGACTGTCGGTCGCGAAGCACACCCCTGACGGGACATATCAGGCTGGGAGTGGGTTCGGTGATGGTGTGGTTGGAGCTGGCAGACAGGGAAGGTTTCGTACGGACGATAAGAGAGCTGACGGGACAGGACGCGGTTCAGAAATCCGACCGGAGAGGGAAACCGTGGCCCGGCAGCAGTCAGAGCACCCATAGTAGCGTTGAAGCGGGTAACGACCGTGGAGCGAAGGGGTGCAGGAAGGTGAAGGCGTGAAGACCAAACCGAACGAAAGCTTACCGTCGCGAGTTCCCGCAGGGGATATCTGAACGCGCTGGACTGGAAGCTGCGCCTCGCCGGTTGGGAACTGGTGCGCTATGCGGACGATTTTGTCGTCCTGGGCCGTACCCGGGAACAAGCCGAGGAGGTGTTGGCCACGGTCCAGCAGT
>JBIJCX010000663.1:0-2631 GCA_044344465.1 Opitutaceae bacterium | reverse complement strand
CTCTACCGCGAGCTCACCGACGCCTCGCCGCTGAAGACCAACCGCATTCCCGACGGCATTGACATCGTCTGCATCCGCGAACTCACGGGCGGCCTCTATTTCGGCCTGCCCAAGCAGACCACGACGCTGCCCGATGGCGATGTGCAGGCCGTCGACACGATGGTTTACCGCAAGAGCGAGATTGAGCGCATCACTGCGACCGCGATCACCGCCGCCCGCGCGCGCAAGAAGAAACTCTGCTCCGTCGACAAGGCCAACGTCCTTGAAACCTCCGTCCTCTGGCGCAAGACGGTCACCGAGTACGTGGCCCAACACGCGCCCGACATTGCCCTGACGCACATGTACGTCGACAACGCGGCCATGCAGCTCGCCCGCGACCCGAACCAGTTCGACGTATTCGTGACCGAAAACATGTTCGGCGACATCCTTTCCGACGAGATGGCCGTGATCTGCGGTTCGCTCGGCATGCTCTCATCGGCCTCCCTCGGCGCCGGCAAGAATTCCCTCGGCCTGCCCTTCGGGCTCTACGAACCCGCCGGTGGCACCGCCCCCGACATCGCCGGCAAGGGCATTGCGAATCCGTGCGCCCAAATTCTCTCGGTCGCACTGATGCTGCGTTTCAGTTTTGGCCTGGAAAAAATCGCGACCCGGATTGAGGCCGCCGTGAAAAAAGCCGTCACCTCAGGCACCCGCACCGGCGACATCGCCTTTGGTGGCACCGCCGTCGGCACCCGGGCGATGGCGGACGCGGTGATCGCAAACCTCTGATGGCCGCCGGTCGGCCTCGGCACCCGGACTGACGACTACGTCAACGCGCACACGCGCCGGTAAAGCGCCTCGTATTGCGGCACGATTGCGGCGGCGGAGAATTTGCTGACCGCCCGCTGCCGAGCCGCCGCCCCCAACGCCGCCCGGCGCACCGGATCGCCGATGAGCGACTCCAAACCCCGGGCCAGCGCGTCGGCCTCCGGGGCCACGAGCAATCCGCTCTCCCCCGCCGTAATCACCTCGGGGATACCGCCCACCGCGGTCGTGACACTCGGGCAGCCAAAGCACATGGCCTCGAGGAGACTCAGGCAGAAGCTCTCGGATTCGGACGTGAACAGACCGACATCAGCCGCCTGCAGATAATCCTCCACGTCCGTGATTTTTTCACGCACGACCACGCGGTCGGAAATGCCGAGGCGCCGTACCTCGTCGACAAAGGGCGAAAAATCAGCTCCCGCCAGAATGACCAGTTTGAATGATTCCCGGGGCCGAATCCGCGCCGCCGCGCCAAGCAGCAGCGGAATCCGTTTCACCGGCCGCAGATTCGACAGGTGCAGAATCATCGCCTCGCCGTCGCCGATGCCCAGCTCGGCGCGCATCTCGATCCGCGAACGCCGGGGAACACGCGGGGCAAAGAAATTGTGAATGACGTCGATATGCCGCGCGATGCCGAGCAGGCGTCGCGTCTCGTCCCGCAGCCAGCCCGAGACCGCCGTCACGGCGTCCGAACGATTCAGCGCGTGGCGAATCGCCGGACCGTAGCCCGGATCGCGGCCGAGCAGGGTCGTGTCGGTGCCGTGCAGGGTCGTCACCACGCGCGGGCGTTCCTCTTCCGCCAGCATCGAGCCCGCCAAAATCGCCGCCGTCGCATGCGGCACGGCATAGTGCACGTGCAGCACGTCCAGCCCGAAATCGCGGCTCACCTCGGCCATCTTCACCGACAATGGCAGGGTGTAATCCGGGTACTTGAAGAGTTCGTAATCGTTGATCACGACCGGATGAAAGTACAACCGGGGGGCGCCGGCCGGCATCCGAAACGGCCGCCCGTAGCTGATGAAGTGCACCTCGTGCCCGCGACGGGCGAGCTCTTCGCCCAGGGCCGAGGCGAGAATCCCGCTGCCTCCGACCGTGGGGTAGCACGTGATCCCAATGTGCAGAGGTGTAGGGGCGGTCATCGTCAGGATCAAAACCGCCGCGCCGCCCGATCGAGCCCGCGCAGCGACCCAAAGACGAGCGGGTCGTTGGGAAAGAGCGGGATCGCGAGCCGCACGCCGCAGCGTTCGCCGTTCAAGGTGGCCCGCGCGAGCTGCAATTCGACATAACGCCGCGCCTGAATCTGGGACGCGTGCGCCTGCATGGCCGCCGTCCAGGCGTTCGCCACCGGCTCGGCGGAAACATCGATGAACACCGGCGGCTGGTCGCGCGGCTCGCCCTCCACGGTCACCGCATAAAAAAGCAGCTGCCCAATCGCATGCGCAGGACGGCGCCGCAGTTCCTTGACGCCGCCGTAACGCGCAAGTCTCGCGGCATCGCGCACCATCCGGCCAAGCACGGCATGATCCGGATGCTGGTTCTCCACCGGCGTCGGCGCGAGAACGACCGCCGGTCGGACGCGCCGGATGATGGCCGCAAGTTTGAGCGTGTGCGCCCGGTTCAGCTGAAAGTGGGCGTCGCCGCCTACGGCGACAAATTCCAGTGCCGCGCCCAGCGCCGCCGCGCCTTTTCGGGCCTCCGCCGTCCGCTGCGCCGGAGTTCCGCTCGTGGCCGCCTCACCGCGGGAACAGACCACGAAATGCGCCGGCCGGCCCGCCTGCGTTTCCCCGGCAATCACCCCGCCGCACCCGAACTCGATGTCGTCGGGAT
>JBIJCX010000328.1:0-9683 GCA_044344465.1 Opitutaceae bacterium | reverse complement strand
TGGCGGACCGCGGCACACCCGCTTCGAGCAGGGGGTCACGCTTCGATCCAGGGTCAGGTCGAAGACCTGACCTACCTCGCACCGTCGTGTCGGTCCCTTCACCCCGAAAAGACGAACGCGCGGCGCGCTGCTCTTGCTTTTCGGATCGAGGGTCGCGAGATATTGGGCTGTTCGCAGATTTGCTCATGTTCGCACGCCATTATCTTACCGCCTGCCTTTGCTTCAAAGACTCCGCTTCATATCTGGCGGAGTGGCTCGCCTTCTACACCTTGCTCAATGGCTCCTCCGGTCACCGGGTAAACTGACACGGCGCAACCGCACCATGGAAGTTCCCAACTACATCAAGACCTACGAGGACCTGCTCGATTCGCTCATCGCCACGCATGGGCGCGAGCAGGCGATGTCGCTTATCGTCGGCGGCCAGTACCGCGAGATGGGCATCCTCGAAAGCAGCGCGCTGCTCACCCACGGCCTGCAGCCCGGGCACAACGTGATCGATGTCGGCTGCGGCAGCGGCCGGCTCGCGGTCGCGCTGCGTCCGTATCTCACCGGAAAATTTCTCGGGACCGACGTGCTGCAGGCGGCGCTCGATTTCGCGCGCGAGAAGGTGGCGCGGCCCGACTGGGAGTTCGTGCGTACGATCGAGCCGGTAATACCCGCCGCGGCGCAGAGCGCGGACTACATCTGTTTTTTCTCGGTGTTCACCCACCTGCTCGACGAGGATATCTATCGTTTCCTCGCGGAAGCGAAGCGCGTGGCCCGGCCGGGGGGGACGATTATGTTCTCGTATCTCGACTTCGAGGTGGCGTCGCACTGGACCATTTTCGAGCAGTCGCTCGCCGATCGGAATCCACAGCGCGTGTTGAACAAATTCATCAGCCAGCCGGCGATTCGCAAGTGGTGCGCCGAGCTCGGCCTCGCGGTCGAACGGCTGTACGACGGGCCGGAGGCGTGGATCAAGCTAACCGAGCCTTTCCGCTACGTGGACGGCCGCGAGGCGAGCGGCACCGTGGAGTTCGGCCAGTCGGTCGCAATCGTGCGGGCGTAGCCGGGTGATTTTCCGCCGGAGGCGGAAAATCACAGATCGTAAAACGGCGTGGTCTCGCCGGGCTCGACCACAGCGAATTCGCAGGCGCTCAGCGTCACGCGCACGTCGGCCAGGGCGAGATCGACCGCCGCCCGCGAATTGCACTCGCGGGAGAGGTGCGTCAGGTAGACCCGCCGCCACCGCGGACTCGCGACGCTGGCCAGCAGCTCGCGCGCGGCGGCGTTCGACAGGTGCCCGTGCCGGCCGCTGATCCGCTGCTTGAGCGACCACGGCCGCTTGAGGTCGGCCTTGAGCAGATCCGGGCAGTGGTTCGACTCGACGACGACGACCTCGCACTCGCGGATGCATTCGCGGACGTTCTGCGGCGCATGGCCGAGATCGGTGAGCCACACCAGGGAGCGGCGCGGGGAGAGCAGATCGCCGTCGTGCCCGATCGTGAAACGGAAACCGACCGGATCCTGGGCGTCATGCGGCACGGCGAAGCTCTCGATCTCCAGATCGCGAAAGCGAAACCGCGCACCGGTCTCGAAGATCTGCCAGTCCGGCCGGTGCTCGATCCCGCCCTGGACGGCCCGGGCGGTGGCGGCGTTGGCGAAGATGCGGATGTGCGGGAATTTCTTCAGCCCGTCGAGGCCCGCGGTGTGGTCACCGTGCTCGTGGGTGATGAAAACAGCGTCGATGCGCTCGAGCGATTCGCCGACCGCAGCGAGCAAGGCGCTCAGCCGGCGGGCGGAAAATCCGGCATCGACCAGCACGCGGGCGCCCTCGGTCACGAGCAACGCCGCGTTGCCCGAGCTGCCGCTGCCGAGAATGCAAAACCGCATCGCCATGGTGTGACCCCCAACAAGCGCGCCCCCGGCCCGCCGGCCAGACAAAAAACCACCAGGGTTCGCGGGGCACCGGGCTAGAGCGGTGGCAGAAAACGTGTAGCCGCGTTGGAGCGCAGCGACAACGTGGACCCCGTGCATCCACGCTTTTGCCTTCGGCTCAAGCGCGGCTACAGAATTCATGAAACCGCTTTACGGTAGAAAATTGCCGGTCAAGGCACCGAGGGCGGCGCGATCGGAGCCCGTCCGGATCTCCGCCCACATCGTCGGCTTCCGTGAACTCCCGCCCCCGGTATTCAACTTCCGGAGGGCTTCGTCATAATGAAAGTCGACCTGACCGGAAGCCGTGATGGTCTTGGCCACGAACGATCCGACGAGCCCGCCGCCCTTGCTGCCACCGGCCACCTTCAGCGCCGCATAGGGTGCATAGAGGCACGCCTTAAGCTCGCCGTTGCCGCTGAGTTCGCAGGAGCCCGTGGTGGTGGTGAAAATTTGCAGCGCGCCGGCCCAGTTGTTGTTTTCGATGGAGCCTTTCCCCGAGGCGCTGATCTTGCCGTCCATGTAGATGGCACAGGTAGCGTTCGCGTCGACGGTGAGTCCGGCACTCATGCCGGTCTTGGTGCCGACGATGACGACGTCCTTGCCGGCGGCGATGGTCGTGTCGTTGATGGTGGCGCCGCTGACAAAGTAGTAGTACTTGCCGTCGGCCGCCGGCTTATGGCCCGCGGCTGGCAGCGTGGCGGGGAGTTTTGAACCCAGGTTGTAACTTTTTGAGACCGAGGCCGCCGTCGGGTACGCGGGCATGGTGAATGTCCCGGTGTAATTGGTCTGAATCGTGCCGTTGACCTGGCTGGCCGGAGGGGCGGTCACCCCGGAGCCGACGCTCAGGTTGCCCATAATCTGGCCATTCCCCAGATCGATCTTGCCCGACGGCACGATCACCGAGTTGTTCGCGCGTGCGATGGCACTGGAGTAGGACACCCAAGGCCCCGTGAGGCTGCCGGAAGGGTTCGAATTGAAACTGTCGAAGGTCGGTTGCCCGTTCAGCTTCAGACCGCCGAGCCCGACGGCGCCATTGTTGAAAATCCCGCTCTGCTTGAGCCCGATCCGGAGCGTCTTCACGATCGCCGGGCTGCGGTCGAACGTCGCGATCGTCGCCTGCGAAATGATGTAGGCGTCCGCGTCGGCACCATCGTACCCTTTGACAAAAATCTTGACGGTGCCGATCGCATTTTGATCCCGGTTGAACGGAGCCAGCGTGCGCGTGGCGTTCGCGCCGGAGCGGATCCAGCCGGTCCATGCATCGGCGACGGTCGTGCCGGCATCGAGCTGCTTGAAGCAGTACAGGGCCTCCTCCAACCCCGCTTCGGCGAGGTTGCCGGCATCGCCGAGATAGAGGGTGCGCTGGGCGAGCTTCAGCGCGCTCTGGCTCAGGGCGAGGTAGCCAACGAGACCGAGCCCGATTACGGTGGCGAACAACAGCGCCGTCACGAGCACACTGCCACGCTGGCGGTGGCGGCGAGCGCATCTCCCGGTTGACGGTTCAAAAATCATGGGACTGTAGCGGCGGTCTATGACCGTCGTGGAATTGCTGCGCCGATCGGTCAGACGTGGTCGGCGGTCATAGACCGCCGCTACAGTTGGGCAACTCTCAACCGGGAGGTGCACCCGTTGGCGGCGGGCGGTCGGGAGTCGGGTGTAAGAGACCGGAGGCATTAGAGGCTCGGCTTGTTGCGGAGGGTGAACGTGGCCGAAACCAGGTTCTCGCTGGTCGTCGACGCGGTCAGCGCGCTGCGCGTCACCGTCATCGTGACCAGAATTCGTTTGGTCTGGGCGTCAGTCGTGGCAGACGCACCGTCGCGATCGAAGCGGGCAAACGTGAGCCCGGCGCTGCCGTTCGGCAGCCGGCGGATACCGCGCACCAACTCGAGCCGGCCCGTGATCGTCGCGCTGTTCGCCCCGGCCACGCGGAAGAAACTTTCGCTGGCGGCCGTCCACGCGTACGTCACCTGGGCCGTCGAGTTGTCGCTGGTGGGAATGGTCAGGGTGATATCGCTTTCACCGTTCCAAACCAGATCAACCGCCTCCTTCAAGTCGCGGCTCAGGGTGTCGAGCGCGCGTCGCACCTGGGTTTCCATTTCCGCGTATTGGGTGATGCGGACGCCACTGCGCATGATCTGAAGGCTCGCGGTCAACACCCCCGCGAGCACGACGAGGCTCAGGGATGCGGCCACCAGAATCTCCACCAGGGTGAAGCCGGATCGAAAGTTGCGTCGGCTCAGACTGGAAGTTGGGCCGGGCGCTCCGCGCGCGGCTTTGGGTGAACGGCAACAGACGGCCGACTGACCCGGCCGGGCACGGAACGCCCGGCCCACCACCAAGGCGCCGCCGGCTCCAGCGCGGGAATCAGGACTGGGGGGCAATGAAGTCATAAAGCCCGCCTTGCGAGAAGTAGCTCGTGTAGCTGCGCGAGAGACTGCGGCCGTCGTAGCTGCGCCAACGGGCGATCAGGGTGACCTGCACCATCTGGCCGGATCGCCCGGCGACCGCGGTGGCGGTGCGGGCGATCGAAAACCGGCTGGCGATCGCCGGATTGCGCAGGTGGCTCGCGTCGATGGTCGGTTGATAACTGGGGTCGCTGACCTTCGCCCAGTTGAAGAGGCGCTCCTTCTCCATCTCGGTTTGGAGGATGGCGCTGGCGATCGAGATGTTGCGCGCAGTGTCGAGGTTGCTGAACGCCCGTTGCAGGGTGGTGATCGAGGTCGTGATCACGAGGGCGAGCACGAGGACGGTCACCGCGACCTCCACGAGCGTGAACGCCGGATCAGGCGACCGACACGGGCATCTCGCCCCGGGCTCGCGGGGCGGGCCAGCTAGATCCGATTTCACTCCGTGGTTGAAGGGCATGAGCGCGGCTACGGAATCCGCCGGTAAGTCTCTCCGCCATACTGCAAGCTGTCGCGCTCTGCGACCGTGATCATCCCGCCCGGCTGGTCCGTGGCGAGGCAGAGCTTCGATCCGAGGCGCCCCAGTTGGTAGGTGCCATGGACCACGCTGGGCGCGGCCTGGGCATTCACCCGGAAGAGCTTCAGCTTGCCATCGCCCAAGATGACAATGCCGTGCTGCCCGGGCTCGCTCCCCGTCATGTAGACCGCGGTCAGGGTCGAGTCCTCGCTCAAACGTTCCGTCGGGGTGAGCGCGGTGAGCGCCGGTTGCGGGGCCGCATCATTGCCCGCGAGTTCTGAATACGCGATGTAGCCGCTGAGCACGACCACCACCCCGAGGAGCGGGAGCGCCCAGGACCGTGCCGGCACGACTGGCGCGGGCGGGACTTCCTCGCTGGAAAAGAAACCGCCGGCCGTCGCTTGCCCGCCTTCACGCCCGGCGAACGACATCGGCGGCGTGGTGCGCCGGGCGGCCGCGGAGCCGTCGAGCTCCGCGATAATCTCGTCCAGGCTGACGACGTAGGCGGGTTCCGACAGCCGGCGGGCGTCGTAGAGCAGAAGCTTCTTCTGGCCGGTGCGAATGATGTAACGTTCGCGTTTGGTGCGGACGTGGATTTCCGGATCGGCCTTGATGTTTTGAACAGGATCGAGCTGGGAAAAAACATCCAGCAAAGTGGTGAGTTCATCCGCGCTGAGCGGACCCAGCGGTATGGGACCACCACCCTCAATCGAGGAGCGCGCATCGCGGGCCAGGTTGATCAATGTGACGTCGAGCATCGGAGTCAGCGGTTCTTCGTGACGAGAAAAACGGGCCACCCGTTGAACCCGGTGCGGAAACGGCCGGTCGCGAGGTTGCCGTCATCGAGTTTGCCATCGAGGTAGATCAGGTCGGCCGGCGTGAGCGGGAGGGGAAATTCGGGGGCAAAGGCCGTGACGGCAATCATGCCGCCGGGAGCCGGCTTCTTCGCCGCCTCTTCGTCCTCCAGCTTCGGGCGCGGCGCCGGAATCCACTCGTAGGTGCCGCCAAACGGCGGGCCGGCCAGCCACCGGGTACCAGCGAGCGCGGACTCCATGCCGCGCGGGATCCTCGCTTCCGCGTTCGTCGCCGCCGGCGAGTCGCCGGTCCGGGTCTGGTAGGACTCAAAGGCGGCGGCGAGGCTTCGCACCTCCACGACGAACTCGTCGCGTTGCGCGCGATGCTGAAATTTCCGGAGAACCGACAACGCGATATACCCGGCGAGCATCAGGCAGAGCAACACGAGCGCCAGCTCGACCACCGTGAACGCGCGCAGCCGCCGCGGAGTAAAGGTCCGAGTGGAGCGCAGCGGAGTTGGGACGGACGGGTTGATCATGACAGTCGGGAGGCGGTCACCGGGCGCAGCATTCGCACTGGGAAGAAAAGGGCCACGCGGAAAGCGTACTGGAGCCGGGGTTGGAGGGGAAGAAAGGACTGCGAAGAACCCGGGGCCGGGGTCATCCCACTTTCTGGACAACCTTGTTCGTAGTTCCGCCTTTAGGCGGCAAGAGCACCCACCGAGACCGGCTGAAGCCGGAACTACGAACAGGGCGAACACGCGTGAGAATGACAATTGTCCAGAAAGTGGGATGCGCCCCCGCGTCCGCATTCCGGCCGCAACCGCGAGGCACGATCCCGGCGACCGTCACCGGGAGCCCACCGACCAGACCACGATCCCGAGGCCCAGCGCCAACACGGCACCAATCGCGATCACGATTTGTTTTTCGGATGGAGTGAGCCCGGGGTCAGAACTGCGACGCGCGCCTCCTTCACCGCTGCCTGACACCGCGTACCCCGAGAAGAAAACGAGGAGGATGATCAGTACGACAATCGACTCCGGCGCACCGAGGCCGAGGAGTTTTGCGAGTGGAAGGAAGGGACGCATGTCGTCTTTGCCTGCGTCAAAGATAAGCCGCGCGGAGTTCGGCCCAAGTCTATTTTCGGATGACGTTGCCCGATGGGAGCAAGAGGTGGCACGGCCACCCGATTTGCCCGATATAAATGTTGTCGCAGACGCGGCCTTGCCTTCCATGGCTGAGCTTTCGCCTCGGCCGCAACGTTTAACTCCACTCGTCCGCCATGCATCCGTACCTCGCAGAAGTCGTCGGCACTGCCCTGCTCATCCTGTTTGGCAATGGCGTTGTCGCCAATGCCGTGCTCGCCAAATCGAAGGGCAATGGCGCCGGCTGGATCTCGATCACCGCCGGCTGGGCCTTTGGCGTGGCGATCGCGGTGTTCGCGGTCGGCCGGGTTTCGGGCGGTCACCTAAATCCGGCCGTGACCATCGCGCTGGCCAGCACGGGCAGCTTTGCCTGGAACCTCGTGCCAGGCTATATTCTCGCGCAGATGGCGGGGGCGATGATCGGCGCGGTGCTCGTCTACCTCGCCTATCTCGCCCACTGGGAGCCGACATCGGACCAGGGCGGAAAGCTGGCGTGCTATTGCACCGCGCCCGCGGTGCGGAGATTTGGCGCCGCCTTCATCACCGAGTTCATCGGCACGGCCGTGCTGCTCTTTGGCGTGCTCGCATTTGGCCGCGTCGTCGCCGGCGCCGCGACGGAACAGGCGGCCTGGGCCGCCACCGTCAACCTCTGGTTCGGCCCGGCGCTGGTGGGCCTGCTGGTGTTCGGCCTGGGTCTCTCGCTCGGCGGGCCGACCGGTTACGCGATCAACCCGGCCCGCGATCTCGGCCCGCGGATCGCCCATGCGCTGCTGCCGATCCCGGGCAAGGGCGGATCGGATTGGCCATATGCGTGGGTGCCGGTGGTCGCGCCGATCCTCGGCGGTGTCACGGGCGCACAACTCTTCCAGCTGCTCAATCTCTAACCTGGCTCCGGTCCGCCCCTCGGACAATGCCGCCAATGACATTTGTCATCCATTAGATGACAACCCCCCGCGTAACGCTGAATTTCCGCGGGCGGACTTAACCGCGTAATCCCAACTGCCCGACCCCTGCAATTTCATGAGCAAACCACGCTACATCCTCGCCCTCGATCAGGGGACGACCAGCTCACGCTCCATGGTTTTCGGCCGCGCGGGCGAAGTCGTCGCCGTGGCGCAAAAGGAGTTTCCACAGATCTATCCCCAGCCGGGCTGGGTTGAACACGATCCGTTCGCCCTCTGGTCGAGCCAGAACGCGACCGCGATCGAGGCGCTCTCGCAGGCGAACCTCACCACCGATGCGATCGCCGCCGTGGGCGTGACCAACCAGCGCGAAACCACGCTCGTGTGGGATCGCGCGACGGGCCAACCGATCTACAACGCGATCGTCTGGCAGGATCGCCGCACCGCGGATGATTGCGCCCGGTTGAAACGCGAAGGCGCCGAGCCCACCGTGACTGCGAAAACCGGCCTGCGCCTCGACCCGTATTTCTCCGGCACGAAGATCCGTTGGATCCTGGATAACGTCGCCGGCGCGCGCGCCCAGGCCGAGGCCGGCCAGCTGGCGTTCGGCACCGTCGACACCTGGCTGCTTTGGCAACTGACGTCCGGCCGCCGGCACGTGACCGACGCGAGCAACGCCTCGCGCACCCTCCTCTATAATATCCACACTGGGGACTGGGACGACGAAATCCTCAAACTCCTCGGCGTGCCCCGGGCGATGTTGCCCGAGGTCCGCTCGTCGTCGGAAATCTACGGCGAGGTGAGCGGCAACCTCTATCCCGCGGGTGCGCCGATCGCCGGCATCGCGGGCGATCAACAGGCGGCGCTGTTCGGCCAGGCCTGCTTTGCGCCGGGCATGGCGAAGAACACCTACGGTACGGGGTGCTTTTTGTTGATGAACACGGGCGAGACGGCGGTGCCGTCGCGGAACAACCTGCTCACGACAGTCGCGTGGCGGATCGGCGGGAAGACCGAGTATGCCCTCGAAGGCTCCGTCTTCATCGGCGGCGCGGCCGTGCAGTGGCTGCGCGATGAATTGCAGCTCGTGCGATCGGCCCAGGAGCTCGACGACCTGGCGGCCTCGGTGCCGGACGCGGGCGGGTTGTTCCTCGTGCCCGCGTTCGCCGGGCTCGGCGCGCCGCACTGGGATCCCTACGCGCGCGGTACGGCCGTTGGCATCACCCGCGGCACGAACCGCGCCCACTTCTGCCGGGCCGTGATCGAGGCCATCGCGCTCCAGTCGGCGGATCTGATCTCCTGCATGGAGAAGGACAGCGGGCTGGGCCTGAAGGAACTGCGCGTCGACGGCGGCGCTTCGCGCAGCCGGCCGCTGATGCAGTTTCAGGCCGATCTGCTCGGCACGCCGGTGGTGCGGCCGAAGAGCGTCGAGACCACCGCGCTCGGCGCCGCCTATCTGGCGGGACTCGCCGTCGGGTATTGGGAAAACCGTGACGACATCGCCCGCAACTGGGCGGTCGATGCCACGTTCACACGCGCGCGGCCGGAGTCCGAGATGGCCGCGCTGCGGGCGGATTGGAATCGCGCCCTCGAGCGCGCGAAGGGCTGGGAGAGGAGCGGGTGAGGTTGACGACCGAAGAACCGGGGGCCCGGCCGGCGGGCCAGACAGAATATGTCTGCAACGGACGCACGAAAGGTTTCTTGGTTCGAGATACCAAAGCCGGCGAAGCCGGAACCGAGACTTGATTCAGATTAAACCACAAAGACACGGAGGCACAGAGGACAACCAACGTGCCCACGGCCTCTTCTTTGTGACTCCGTGTCTTTGTGGTGAACTGAAGCCCTCGCTCTTCTTCCACCGTATTTCGTCGGTCAGCCGCTAACGCATCGTGCGTTTAACCGGCCGATGAAGTCGCGAAAGTCGCGCGGTATCGGGATCATAATCGTAGTTGAGCTGTCGCATAAGCTCGAAGGCGCATGCCGGCGCCGGGACGCGCCGGCCCACC
>JBIJCX010000209.1:0-14403 GCA_044344465.1 Opitutaceae bacterium | reverse complement strand
CGTGACGTGATGATTCAACCATGCGGGCGCCGGGACGCGCCCGCCCACCGAAGTCCGATCAGGCTTCCCGCACCAGCGTCGGATCCACCCCGATGGTGCCCGTGAGACTCGCAATGTAACCGGGATCCCGGGCGGCGTCCAAGGCGGCCTGAACGGCCAGGCTCCGCTCGCGCACACCGAGCTGGGCGGCGACGTCGGCGTAGTTTGGCCGGGCGATAAATTTTTCGAGGTAGTGCGCCTGCGCCTGCCAATGGCCGATGTCGCGCCGTTGCTGGGCCTCGAGGCGCGCGCGATACCAGTCGCTCCCGAGCACGTGCTCCCGGGTGAAAAGCCCGCGGAATTCCGGATTCGTCGGCCCGAGCCCGCGCCAGGCGCCGTCGCGCATCAGATGGAGCAGGGCGCGGAGCGGCGGCACGGCCTGCTCGATCGAGCCGTCGGCGAAGTAGGACTCCGCCGCGGTGCCCATGGCCTGGACGATGTTGTCCACGCCCTCGGCGAACACGCCCGGATCCTGTAACTCGGGCCGGAGCATCTCCTCGTCGAAGAGCGTGCTCGGGTTGCCGAGCACCCGGCCGCAAAACGTCTGGACGAATCGCGGCGTGACCCGCCAGCCGAGCCGGCTGGCCAGCACGGTGCGGCCCTCATGGAGCCAGTCGCTGCAGCGCTCGAGGTACCCGTGGGCGATGAGGAAGGCCGGGGACCGCTCCTCCGCGGTCATCCGGGCCCAGATCTCGGGCACAAGCAGGCTGATGTCGTGGTCAACCCGGTAGCGCGGGCCGAGCCAGCCGGCGGCGGAGGAAAAACACGCGAGGTCGGTGAGGATGAACGACACCAGCGCCGCGTTGAGATCGTGGACCGGCGGCAGGGCGTTGAACGGCCCCTTGGTCATCGCGCCCTCGGAGCCGGCGCCCGTGGTCGAGGGCGATTTCCCCGTGAGGCTGGCGATGAAATCCATGAAGGCCTCGGGGAACTCCTGGTAGTGGAGCGGACCATACACGCAGAGGGGCCGGACCCCCGCTTCGGGCGGATTCAGCCGCCGGCCGCTCAGCACCGCGCCCACGGGAAACAGCGCGGTCGCATCGGCGGGGAGGCGGCGGTAAAGCCGGGCGCCGACGTGGGCGAGATACGTGGTGCGCGGATCCTCGAGGTCGGGACGCTTCTGCAGGTAGCGCGGATTCTTCGACGGCTTGCCGCCCACGAGCCGCGGATGCGCCGGCGACGCGAGGTAGTCGGGCCGGCCCGCGGCCAGAAATTCCTCGAAGATGGCGCGCACCGGCTCGGTGAAGGCATCGAAGCCGATCGTGTCCTCCACGACGGCCCGCGCCGCTTCGCGGTCGAGCGGCTCGTAGTTCGAGAAGAAATTTCCCGGCCGCGAAAAATCGCGCTCGGTGTTCCGGTCGTAGCCGCGCACGATGGCTTCGTCGGGGCGCTGGAAGAGCGCGGATTCGCAATTGTGCACAAGCTTGAGCGCAGTGGCCCCGGCCGCCCAGGCCGGCAGCCCGGCGAGGCCGCGCGCCGGCACCACGACCGTGGCGGTGATGTCGTCCTCGACCTGGATCTTCACCGCGGGGAGAAAATCCTTCCGCAGGCTGAACGTGCGCCAGCTGCCGTCCGGGGTGAAGCCAACCCGCAGGTAGTGGGTGAGCACCTTCTGGCGGTGATATTTCAGCTCGTTGCCCGGCCGGCCATTGATCGTGTCGACGCTGAAGTGCTGGCGCCAGTCGGTGCCCCACTCGGGTTTGTAGTAACGCTTGATCAGGAGGACGAGGTCGAGGATGTAGCGCGGGATGGTGCCGAGCCACGCGTTGTACTCGTCGGTGTAGTCCGGGCTGCGGCTGAGCAGCTTGACGACCGAGCCGAGCGAGCGCTCCTGGCCGAGGAGCGGCCGGCCCCGCGGCCGGTTGCGCGCGGCAGCGCGGAAACGCTGGCCGTATTCGCGGAAGAGGATCGAGTCGACGAGATCGAAGTCGGTCCCAAGGTCGCTGACGAAGTTTGGGCCGGTGAACATGGCGTCGGCGATCGACTTGGAGATCTCGGACTTGCCGCCGCCCGAGACGGTGCAGGGCTTGTGGCAGAGCACGCCCTCGGCGGTCGTCCCCCGCAGGCGCCAGCGGCGGCCCTCGTCCGGCTTGACCATCGCAACCTTGTAACCGGACGGGAGCACGTAGGTGTGGCGGGGCAGGAGCTTGATCGCCTGCGTACCGGCGTCGCCGTTGCGCCACGTGATCGTCTGCGCGCGCAGATCGAAGGCGGCGTCCTGCGGGACGTAGCAGATGTCCGGATACTGGCGGTCGCGCGCCCAGCCGCCGGGCTGCAGCTCCGCGCGATCGCCGAGCTGCCCGAGGGCCTCGGCAAACGTGTGGTCGACGATCGCGAGGTGCTGGCTGAGCTGGAAGTCCTCGCCGAGATCGTAACTCGGAAAGACGATCGCGCCGCCGGCGTGTTCCTCCTCGCACTGGCCCAGGAGATTGGCGGCGAAACTGATCTGGGCCTTCACCTCCTTTTTGCAGTAACCGAAATAGTTGTCGGAAATCAGGGTGACCATGACGCCGGTGGTGTCGCGGGCGGTGATCTTGAAGGCGGTGCCGTCGTTATAGGCTTCGTCCGGCTGCCGCCAGCACATGCCGTCGCGCCGCTGGCGCTCCGTGGCTTCCGCCCACGGCGGCAGGCCGAGCTCGCGTTTCGACAGCTGGTTGAGATGAGGGGCGAGGATGACGCAGCCGGTATGGCCGGTCCACCGGGCGGGATCGAGGGCGGCGTCGTTTTCCGGCAGATGGGGATCGCCCGCGTTGCCGAAGATGCGCTCGATAAAATCGAGATTGGCGACCAGCGCGCCCGGCACGAAAAAGCGGGTCTCCATCGCGCGCCGCGGCGTCAGACCCGGCACGGCCGGGCAGACCACGGGCCGCAGGTGCAGCGAGACAAAGCACTCGGCCGGGGCGGGGGCGGTCGCGGTGAACGGCAGCCGCAGCGTCTCCGCCGGCGGCGTCAGCGCGTGGCGGAGCAACCGTCCGAAGACGCCAGGCGGCACCGCCTTCTTGTCGTCGGGGACCGCCGGGCCGAATTCGGCCACGTGGAAGAGGCCCTTGGTCGTGCGCCGGTCGCTCCGCGGATTGTGCAGCACGCCCTGGCGGACACGATGTGACGAGAGGATTTCGCTCTGGTGGTGGTCCGAGTCGGGCGGCAACGACAGCACGCGCGCCAGGTCGGGGCGATCGAGCACGAGCGTGGTTGCCGGCAAACGGGGCACATCGCAGTGGGCCTCGAGTTGGTCGTAGAGAAAATTCTGAATCCGCTGATCCACCGGCGACAGATGCCGCGTCAGCGCGCGATCCTTCTCGCGGCTGAGGGCGAGGAAATGATCGACCAGCGGCGCAAGTCCTTCGTCCGGGCCGGCGGACACGCCGGGCTGACCGATTTCGCGCAGCTTGAGATTGAGGTAGGCAACGAGTTGCCCGTCGGCGTCCGCTGCAACCGGGTTGGCGGGGTGGTTCGAGAGAGTTTCCATGGAGAGAGGTCGGTGTTGGCGTGACGCAGGATCCGGACCAACACAGCAGCGCGCGTTGCCGGGGGCAATCGTCTTTGGCATGGCGGCAGATGCGCCCGCGTCAAAGGACATGAGCTCCGGGCGTGCCGATGCGACCGGGCGCAACTGCGCGCGTGGATTCAGCGCGCTCGCGAGGGAGCCCGAATCCCCGCCGTCGGAGCCTTTCTTCCTCTGTCGTGCGGAAACCAACTGGTGGGCCGTGCACTCTGTGCGCGGCTTCGGCCCCGTCCGTCGACCCGGCCGGGCGCGGAGCGCCCGGCCCCCTTCGACGGCCTCATTGGCTCAGACACCATCAATCGGTGTGCCGCTTCGCCTTCGAGCGTCCGCCTCGCCAAATGTCATACTGCGGGTCGGCATAGCGGGCAAAGAAACCGGTGAGCCGGTCGGCGAGTTCGGTGCGCTTCGCCTCGGTACCCGGCTGGCCGAAGAGGTTGAAGCGTTCGCGCGGATCCTTTTTCAGATCGTAGAGCTCGAACGGTCCGTGGGGAAAGCGGGCGACGTATTTCCAGTCGTCGAGGTGGACGGCGCGGGTGGTTTCCATTTCGAAGAACATCACGTTTTCCCAGGCGAGCTTTCGGCCCCGGAGCGCGGCGGAAAAATCGCGGCCGGGTGACTTCGGCTGCGTCGGCATTTTTTTGCCGAGGCCGAGATAGCCGAGCACGGTGGGCATGAAATCGTAGTTGCTCACGATGAGGTCGCTGGTCGTGGCGGCGGGGATGTTGCCGGGCTGCCGGAAGAGCAGGGGAGTCTGCATCATCAAGGCATGCGCGGCCGTCGGCCGGAAGTGATCGCCCATGCCCCACATCCCGTTTTGTCCGCCCATCCAGCCCTGGTCGGCCGCGTAGACCACCAGCGTGTTCTCCTCGAGGCCGAGGCGCTTGAGCGCCGCCATCACCTCGCCGACGCCGTCATCCACCCCGCTCGTCTCGGCGGCGAGACGTTCCATAGCGACCTGCTTGTTGTGAAACTGCTTGTTCGCGTTCTGCCACGGGTGCATGGCGTCCACGGGAAAACTGGTGAAGTGTTTGCCCTTGTAGTGTTCGGCGTGCCGGTTGCGGGCGGGATTGAGCATGAGCTGGCCGAGGGCGTAGGGGCCGTTGTAGGAGAGGAAGAGGAAGAACGGCCGGTCCTTGTTCTGTTCGATGAACTGGATGCCCTTGCGCGTCCACAGGTCGGTCGTGTAGCCGGCCTCCTTGCGCACCTTGCCGTCCTCGATGATGTCCTGATCGTAGAACTCGCGGGTCGAGCCGTCGGGCTTGGTGATCCAGAAAGAGAAGCCCTCGGATGGCTTGAGGTTTTCGCCGAGGTGCCACTTGCCGCTGAGGCCGCAGACATAGCCGGCATCGCGGAGCACCTCGCCGATCGAGGTGAATTCGCCGAGCGTGTTGTACGCCTTCGGTCCCATCATGAATTGCGGATCGAGGAACGAGTGCACGCCGTGCTGGGACGGAATCAGACCGGTAAGGAAGGTCGCGCGCGTCGGCGAGCAGACCGGATTGCTGCTGAGGGCGCGGGTGAAGCGGATCCCCTCGGCCGCGACGCGATCGATGTGCGGCGTGCGGATGTCGGGGTTGCCATAGCAGCCCAGGGTCCACGCGCCCTGGTTGTCCGTGAGAATAAAAACGAGGTTGGGCGGGCGCGTGGCGGCCAGGGCGGCGAAGGGCAGAAGGGCGGCCAGGGCGAGAGCCGCGGCCAGCAAGAGCGGCGCGGAACCGCGAACGGGCGAGATCATGGTAATGGCAGGAGCGAGCTTGCTCAGGTTGGACGCGGCATGGGCGGGCTGGGCGTTACGCGCGCGGCCTTTCCCACGTTGGACTGTCCGTACTCAGCAGAAGCCGCGCGCGGGGCGCCCGGCCCACCTTGCAATCCGCCGCTGTCTTCGGAGTTTCGACGAGAATTCACTCGAAAGTTGCTTTCGATTCCTAGGAAACAGTTCCGTTGTAGCCCGCCGCGTGAGCGGCGGGATTGCGGGAGGTCCCTGCGCTCACGCGCAGGGCTACAAAGCCCGACGTGTCTTCCCGTCCGGTGCGAAACCCGTTTTGCGGTTGGGGCTCCATAGATGCGTCCTCTAATTTCGAGGCAGCCCGTCGAGGAACTTGAGCACACCGTCGGTGTAATCCCGTTCAACCTGTTCGGAAAACGGGGACGTGCGCGGCTCATATCCGCCTTCGCGGAAGGCCTGGGCGGTCGGGAGGTAGCCGAGCCAGCCGTTCGAGTAGCCAAAGAAGAACGTGTGGCGAAACGGCGACTCGTGGCGGACCCGAATCGCGATCTCGCAGAAGAGCTCGATCGGGCTGCCCCACAGGACGGTGTCGTTGATCCGCAGGAACCGAACTGGAATTCGGACGAGGTCGAGGCCCCCCGAGCTCTTGGCGCCGTAGGCCTTCAGCTCATCCGACCAGCCAAGCCCCTGTTTCCGCGGCGTCTCGATCCAGGTTTCACCCAGCCAGAGTTTCACGTCCGCGCCGCCGGGACCGAGCGTGCGGTTCGCGTCGAGGATCTTGTCGCCGAGCAGAACCCGGAATTCCCCCAGGTGGGAGGTGCGGAGTTCCTGGACGGTGTAGATGGGCGCCAGGTTGCCGGCGGCGCCATTGATATAGAGAGCGGGGGCGCCGAGCTTCTCTTCGACATAGGCAGTGACGACGCCAGGACCATCACCGCTGATCTGCACGAACGCGCCGCCGAGAACGGTGCCATGCATCGCGTAGTTCGCGATCAGCCCGATCAGCGATCCGTCGGGGCGCTCGAAGCGGATGAGTCCGATTTGACGGTCGGCGGGACCATCGGGATTGAGGCCGAGCGACATCTTGCCATCGGCATCCTTGGCGCGGCGGTTGATGTTGGCGCGGGCCGTGCCCGTGCCGATCGCGATGCGCGCTGGCGTCAACTGTGCGCGGGCCTGTTTGATGCCGGCGAGCAGCGTGGACTTGACGAACGCATAATACTCGCGGTCCCAGGCGTGTTCCGAACGGCCCTTGAGCAGGACGTCATACATTCCCGGCGGTCCGCACTCCGGGGTCGAGTGGCTGTGCGTGACCGTCCACCAGACCTGGCGCGGTTCGATCCCGGTTTCCTTTTTCAGCTCGGCCGTGAACTCGTCGTAGACCGTGGGGGAAAACAAGCACAGGTCGGTGGCGACGATGAAGGTCTGGGTGGTGCCGTCGTCCAACGCGGCGATGCGATGGAAGATCGGATCGTGCGTGCCGGTCGATTTGCGGGGGCCGTAGCCCATCAGCCACTGCGGGGTTTTCGGGGTGATATCAACTTTGACGACGGCGGCGCGGAACTCGGCGTGGGCCGTGCTGACGAGCAGCGCGAGCGGAAGCAAGAGGGTGAGGAGACGCATAAAAGGGGAGCGATCGGCTCCGCTCCCGACGGGGCGGATGGAAGCGGCTTTGCCGTTCCATCCCGGTAGCGGCCCACCTTGAAACGGGCAAGAATTTTGTCAGGCGACAATCACCGCTCGACATCGAAACTCAACTGGGCGCTGACGTTTTGGATCTCCGGTGCGATCTATTTCCTGGGCGGGCTCTGCTGGCTGTGGGTGGACCCGGTCACCCCGATCCCGGCCGACGAAAAGGAAACCGGTATGCCCGGTAGCCGCGCTTGAGCGCAGCGAAAGCGTGGTCCTTCGACTTATCCCTGGCGCGTTTCCTACCCGCCCCCGCCCGGTCTCGCCAAATTACGCGCTTCGACTGCGCCGGTCGGTGTACGAACCGGCTGCCATGTTCTCTTCGATCGTCTCGACGTGCTGCAGCTCGACCGCTTCTTCACCGCGCAAGACGAAGTCGATCCAAAGACGTATCAGCTGCCCACCCTCAACTGGGTCCCTCGTGCTCCTGCTCGTAATCCTGCTCGAAATCGATCCGGTCGGGCACGATCACGAGCAAGCGCACGATTACGGGCACGAATGAACCACTCGCTGGCCCTACGGCGCGGGCCGCTGGTTCCATGGCCTGGGCATCGTCGGTTTCCGGCGGTGGAGACGCGGCGCCCCCGCCGCGTTTCGCTCAACCACCGCCGGGGGGGGCGCCGCGCCCCCCCCGCGGCTTTACCAACCCCCCCCGGGGGGGGCCCCCGCGGCTCCAAGATACAGCGGGTTGGAGAGGGTCATCGTGACGGTTAAATATCCGTGCTAACGCGAAGACGGTTTCCAGTCGGCGGGGAGCTGGAGTGTCCACACCTCGCGGCTCAACGGCTTGGCGTGGCCTCCGGCGATCCAGAGGCGATCCTGGAAGACGAAGGCGGAATGCTCGTGGCGCTCCTTCCAAATCACATTGGACTTCAACTGCACCCAGTTGCGGCCGTCGCGCGAATACCAAACGTCGCCGTGGTTCGTGGACGGATTGTTGCTCCAGCCGCCGAGCACCCACATGCACCCGCGGTAGACCGCGGAGGAAAACCACAGGCGCGGCGCCCAGGGTGCGGCTGCAGTCTCCTGCGTCCACGTCACGCCGTCGCCGGAGGACCACACATCGTTCCGGCCTTTGTAATCGGGTACGTAGTTTCCGCCCCCATACGCGTAGAGGCGATCGTTGAGCACGACGGCTTGATGGTAGGCGCGCGGCGCCCAGCCCGCGGCGGCCGTCGCGAGCGTCCATTCTTTTCCATCGGCCGACGACCACACATCGTTCTTCAGGCTGCGATCGTCGCCGAAATAATAATTCTCGGTTCCGCCGAGCAGCCACATCCGACCCTTGAAAACCACGACGGCCGCGGCGAGGCGCGGCGTCCACGCCGCGTTGGCCGTTGCCTGCTGCCAGGCCGCCCCGTCGTCCGAGTGCCAGACTTCGTTGCCGGCGGAATGTCCGGGCAGCCGTCCGTTGTGCCAGCCGCCCATCATCCACATCCTGTCCTGGAAAACGACGCTCATGGACAAGTCGCTGTGTTTCCACGGCGCCTCGCGGGTAACGAGCGTCCAATCCTTGCCGTTGGGCGAACTCCACACATCGCGCGGCGGTGCCTCGTTGGAATTGAACCAGCCGCCGAACATCCAAAGCCGGTCGCGGTAAACCACCTCGCCCTGCGAGTCGCGCGCCTGCCAGCCGGCCTGGGCCGTCGCTTGCACCCAGTCCGGGCCCTGCTCCTGCGCGGGCAACGATCCGGAGATGACCGCGGCATTCGCCGCGATGAATAGAAGCTGGCGGGTGAGGCGCCGTAAGGCGGGCGTGGAGAATAGGGTTGAGCGGAAGCGAGCGAGTCTCATGGGGATTTCTGTCGCGATGGCAGGCGACTGAAGGACGAAACCTGCGGGAGGAAAAAGCTGGGGCTGGCCCGCTGTGATGGACCGACCAGCCCGCGCCGGCGAGAAAAGAAGATGGAATGGGCTGGCGAAATTTTTCATCGCCCGGTCGGACGCCGGGCAACGGGGTCGTGACGGGGCGGCATGTTTTCGCATGGCCCCGAGGCTCGTCGCCGGTTACCCCCATGGCAGGGGCTCGAACGGGTCAGGTTTCGGAAAGTGATATTTCAAGCCTGACGCTGCGGCCAAGGGTCAGTCCGCTGACTGCAAGGTCCGGGGCGAGAGATAGCCGCGCACGCCGGCGGGATGGTCAGTTTGCAACATGCAACGCTGACCCCGTCTGGTCGGTGCCGCAACGAGCCGTTGACGGCAATTGGGTCGGAAGTTTCGCTTTTCGTCTCAATGCCAGCCATGCCCACAGCCCGCACGTGGTTCAATGCCGCCCTCGTCTCGGCATTCAGCGTCGGTGCGGCCATCCGGTTGTGGCAATATGCGCTCAATCCGTCGCTGTGGATGGATGAAGCTTTTCTGGCACTCAACATCACGGAGCGGGGTTTTGCCCAGTTGGCCGCGCCGCTGGCCCATAACCAGGCGGCGCCCGTCGGCTTTTTGTTTGCCGAGCGCGTTGCGTTCCTGCTGTTAGGCAACAACGAGTACGCGCTGCGACTTCTCCCGCTGGCATGCGGGCTCGGCGCCCTGCCGCTGTTTTGGCTCGTCGTGCGTCGCGCGCTGTCCGGGCCCGGCTTGCTCGTAGCCGTGGTGCTGTTCGCGCTGTCGCCGGAGGTGATTTTCCATACCGTCGAAGTGAAACAGTATTCGGGCGATGTGTTCGCGGCGTTGGTGGCGGCCTGGCTGGGCCTTCGGCTCTGGGAGCGCACGCCCTCCCTGCCGGAGTCGATTGGGTATGGGTTGTTGGGTGCAGCGCTGCTGTGGACTTCACACGCGGCCACGTTTGCGCTCGGCGGTGTGGCAATCTGCCTGCTGATCGGCGCAGCCGTGCGGCGCGATGGGCCGCGCCTCCTCCGACTCTCTCCCGCCCTCGGACTTTGGTTCGTCACTGTGCTCGGGCTTTACCTTCTCGCCCTGCGCAATCTGACGCACCACTCGTTTCTGGTTGGTTATTGGCAGACGAGTTTCCCGCCGTTTCCTCCGCGGTCCGCGGCGGAGTTTGCGTGGTATGGCGACGCGTTCGTCCGTTTCTTCGCCAGTCCGCTTGGGCTCGATTTGAACGTGATGAGCGGCGTCGCGTTGGTTGGCGGTGGCCTCGCCCTTGCCTGGCTGCATCGCGGGGTGTTTTGGCTCCTCGCCACGGCGCTACTTCTCGTCGGCGTCGCGGCGGCTCTCCACCAGTATCCGTTTGCCGGACGCCTCGTGGTTTTCCTGGTGCCGGCGGCGATCGTTTCGGTGGGTGCAGGTGTCACCGCGCTTTGGAACTACGGCCGTTGGGTCGCGCGCGCCGCCGCCGTGCTGGTGGCGCTGGTTCTGGTCGCACCGCAAATCGCACCCTTGGTCCGAAATCCGGCCCGCGGGCGCAGCAACCATGACCTGCGCCCCGTGCTTCAGCAGGTCGCCGGGCTGCGGTTGCCGGGCGACAAGATCCATCTCTATTCGATGGGCTGGCCGGCGTTCACCTACTACGCGAAAAAATTCGGTCTGGCCAATGCGCCCCTGACCCTCACTCCCTCCCGGGACGAAGGCCAGGCTTCGCTTCAAGCCAATCTGCAGAAACTGGCCGGCAGTGGCCGGGTGTGGATCGTGTTTTCCCACATCGCGGCGGGCCGGCAACGGCAGGACGATCGGGTCTTCAGTCTGCAGGTGCTCGATGGCATCGGCCGTCGCCGGCAGAGCATCGAGGCCGACGGTGCGTGGGCTTACCTCTATCAACTCTGACGGGAAGTGGACGCCCCTTTCCGCGCCTGGCTGCGCACCGCGGCGCCACGGTATTGGTTTTGCGCGGAGGTCGGCTGGCGGGCCGACGGCGCCCCAGGTGCGACTTCGGAATTTCCATTTGCGCCGGGCGGAGCGGCGCGCCACGGTGCACGGTTCCATGAGCGACATCCCTGCAGATATTTCCCACGACCAGCACGCGGTGCGGCGGCAGAAGCTTGCCGACATGCGCGCGGCGGGGTTTGACCCGTTTCGCGCCAGCTTCGCGACCACGCATTTCTCGGGGGACGCGGTCAAAGCCTACGTCGACGGCCAGGATAACACGGTCAACGTCGCGGTCGCGGGCCGGCTCGTGGTGATTCGCGACATGGGCAAGAGCCAGTTCGTGAAGCTCCTCGACCAGCAGGGGCAGATTCAGCTCTACGTGAAAAAGGACGTCGTCGGCGAGGAGGCGTACCTTGCTTTCAAGAAACTGGATCTCGGCGACATCCTCGGCGCCAAGGGCACGCTGTTCCGGACGAAGACGGGCGAGGTCACGGTGCGGGTCGAGAGTTTCACGCTCGTGGCCAAGGCGCTGCGGCCGTTGCCGGAGAAGTGGCATGGGCTGAGCGATCCCGAGCAGGTTTACCGCCAGCGCTATCTCGATGTCATCGTCAACCCGGAGTCGCGGGCGCGGCTGATGCTGCGGTCGCGCATCGTGTCGCATATCCGGCGTTTCCTGGAGGACCGGAAGTTCATCGAGGCCGAGACGCCCGTGCTCGAGGCGACCGCGGGCGGCGCGGCGGCCCGGCCGTTCGTGACGCACCACAACGCGCTCGGGGTGGACTTTTTCCTGCGGATCGCGACTGAGCTGCGGCTGAAGCGCCTGCTGGTCGGCGGCTTCGACCGGGTCTTCGAGATTGGGCGGATCTTCCGCAACGAAGGCGTCTCGCGCCGGCATAATCCCGAGTTCACCATGCTCGAGGTCTACCAGGCCTACAGCGATTACCGCGGGATGATGACTCTCATCCGCGATTTGCTCACGACCCTCTGCCGCGACGTTCTGGGCACGAGCGAGATCAAGCATCCGGCGAGCGGGCAGGTGATCAATTTTGGCGGCGAGTGGCGGGAGGCGAAGTACCAGGATCTCGTGCGCGCCGAGACGGGTGACCCGGAATGGTTCAACCGGTCCAAGGCCGAAAAGATCGCCGCGGTCGAGAAGCTCGGCCTCACGGTGCATCCCGGCTGGGAGGATTTCGAGATCACAAACGAAATCTTCTCGAAGCGAATCGAGCCGAACCTGATCCAGCCGACCTTTGTCACGCACCTGCCCCGGGAGTTGTGCCCGCTGGCGAAGATCACGTTGGACGATCCGACGACGATCGATGTGTTTGAGCTGTGCATCGGGGGCATGGAGATCGCGCCGGCGTATTCGGAACAGAACGATCCCGACGCGCAGCGGGAGATGTTCGAAAAGCAGGCGGGCGAGGAGAAGCAGAGCATCGACCAGGACTTCCTGCTCGCGCTCGAGCACGGCATGCCGCCCGCTGGAGGCATGGGCGTGGGCATCGACCGGCTGTGCATCCTGCTCACCGGCGCGGAGAGCATTCGTGACGTGATCCTGTTTCCGCAGCTCAGACCGGGCGGGGGATGAAGAACGCGTTCTTCTCCCGTCTTCCGAGTCTTCGCCTATGCCTTGGTATCTCTATCTCGCCCTGAAGCAGCTGTTCCCGACGGGACGGCGGTTTCCGTTTTTCACGGCGATTTCGATCCTCGGCGTTTCGCTCGGGGTCGCGCTGCTCATCGTGTCGATTAGCGTGATGGGCGGATTCGGGCACGAGATTCGCCGCATGATTGTCGAGACCCAGGGCGACGTGCAGGTGCGCGCGCGGGGCCTGCTCCAGAATCCCGCCGCGGTGCGGGCGCAGCTCGCCCAGGTGCCGGGCGTCGTCGCGACCACGCCGTTCGCCGAAGGGGTCGTGCTGCTCGAGCACGCCGGCCGGCCGGCGTATCCGAATATTCAGGGCGTGTCGCTGCCGCATGTCGGCCAGGTGATCCCGCTCAGCCGCTACGTGCGGATGGGCTCGCTCGACAACCTCGACGACGAATCGATCATCCTGAGCGCGCAGCTCGCGGTCGCCATCGGCGCGCGGGTGGGTGACACGGTCGAGCTGTATTCGCCGCTGCTCCTGCAAAAGCTGCGGCACGACGAGATTTTCCTGCCCCGCGCGCTCCGGGTCGCCGGCATCTTCGAGGTCGGACACCAGCAGCTCGACAGCTCCGTCGTCATCGTGACCCTCCGGTTGATGCAGGACATCTACGGGCTCGATGGCGCCGTGCATGGCATCAACATCAAGATTGCGCCGGGAGCCGACGCGGACGCCGTGGCCCAGGCGATCAACCGCGTGCTGCCGGAGCCGCTGCGGGCGCGCTCCTGGGCGGAGTTGAACCAGGACTTCCTCTTCGTGCTGCAGATCGAGAAGAACATGATCTTCTTCCTGCTCACCTTTATCATCGTCGTGTCGGCGTTCTCGGTGACGAGTTCGCTGCTGATTTCGGTGGTGCGGAAGACGCGTGAGATCGGCCTGCTCAGCGCGTTGGGCGGAAAGCCGCGCCACGTGGCGGCGTGTTTTTGTTTTCAGGGCTTCCTCATCGGGCTCGGCGGCACGATCCTGGGTCTGGGCCTTGGATTTGCCGCGCTGCACTTTCGCAACGACATGGTGGGGGCGTTTACGAAGCTCACCTCGAGCGAGACGGTGCTGGCGCGGTTCTATCAGTTCAGCCAGCTGCCCTCGTATTCGGCTCCCGGTGATGTGACGGCCATCGTCGTGTGCTCGATCGTGATTTCCACCCTCGCCGGGTTGCTCCCGGCGTGGCGGGCGGCAAGACTCAATCCCGTGGAGGCGTTGCGGAGCGAGTGACGCCGGCGGCGCGGCGAGCGCTCAACTTTCAGCGCTCAACTCTTAACTCTCAATGGAACAGCCGATCCGACCTTCCGATTCGTTGAACGTTGGGCGTTCAGCGTTGGGTGTTGAGCGTTCCGGCCCCGGCGGGGCCATCCTTACGGCCCGCGGGCTAAGCAAGAACTACCTGAGCGGCGATCGCCGGATTGAGGTGTTGCGCGGCGCCGATCTCGACGTCGCGGCAGGCGAGAGCGTGTCGATTCGGGGCGAGTCGGGCTCCGGCAAATCGACGCTGCTGCACCTGTTGGCCGGCCTCGATGCGCCCGATGGCGGGACGGTGGCATGGGCGGGCGCGCCGGTGGTCACGGCGGATGCGGCGGACCGGCGCGCGACCTTTCTGGGGCTGGTGTTCCAGTCCTTTTATCTCATCCCCGAGCTCGATGCGTTGCAAAACGTCCTGATGGCATCGCGCATCCTGCATCGCCCGGGAGCGATCGACCGGGTGCGGGCCCGCGAGTTGCTGGGCCGGGTCGGGCTGGCCGGGCGCGCGTCGCATCTGCCGGCGCAACTCTCCGGGGGCGAGCGGCAGCGGGTCGCGCTGGCCCGGGCGCTGATGAATACGCCGCCGCTCATCCTCGCGGACGAGCCGACGGGCAATCTCGACGAGCACACGGGCGACGCGGTGATCGAGCTCCTGCTCTCGCTCTGCCGCGAGACCGGCACGGCGCTGGTGCTGGTGACGCACAACGCGGCGCACGCCCAAAAAACGAGCCGTCAGCTTTTTCTGCACGACGGAGTTTTGAGGTAGGGGGCGGGTTTTTGCGGGGCAAAAACTCATTTTGGTT
>JBIJCX010000172.1:0-16819 GCA_044344465.1 Opitutaceae bacterium | reverse complement strand
AAAAATTTTTGGGTTTCCCCCCCCCCCCCAACAACCCCGCGCTACCCTTTGCGTGGTGCAGCTGTTAGATTATTGCCGACGCTGGCCGCACGCGCACACTGCCCGGCATGGTTTCGACAAAAATCCGTTGTGGCGTCGCCGGGGTCGGCTCGCTCGGGCAGCATCATGCGCGCATCTATGCCGGGCTGCCGGGGGCGGAGTTCGTCGGCCTTTACGAGACGAGCGATGCGCGGGCGGCGGAAATGTGCGCGAAGTTCCAATGCCGGCGTTTCGCCACGCTCGAGGAGCTGGGCGACGCCTGCGATGCCGTGTCGATCGTGGTGCCGACGGACCAGCATGCGGCCGTCGCGCTGCCCCTGCTGGCGAAGGGCTGTCACCTGTTGATCGAAAAACCGATCTGCGCGTCGCTGGCCGAGGCCGAGCAGGTGCTCGGGTCGGCGCGGACCCATGGCGTGATGGTGCAGGTGGGGCACATCGAGCACTTCAACCCGGTGATGGGTTTTCTGGAAAAAGAGGTGAACGCGCCGCAGTTCATCACCGCCGAACGGCTGGCGCCGTTCACGCCGCGCGGCACGGAGGTCGGCGTGGTGCTCGACTTGATGATCCACGACATCGGCATCGTGCTGGAGCTGGTGAAGTCGCCCGTCGTGACGATACACAGCGTCGGCGTGAGCGTGTTGTCCAAGACGGAGGACATCGCCAACGCCCGGATCCAGTTTGCGAATGGCTGCGTGGCGAATCTCAGCACGAGCCGGATGAGCCTGAAGAAGGTGCGCGAGATTCGCGTGTTTCAGCCCACGGGCTACTTCTCGTTCGATTTCATGAATCAGACCGGGCACCTCGTCCGCAAGGCCGGCATGCTGGAGTACGCGGCGAAGCTGATGAGCGGGGCGGTGAAGCCGGGCGACCTGGCGGCGGTGCCCGTGGAGCCGGTGCCGCTGGAGAAAGGCGAGCCGCTGGCGCTCGAGCTCGCGCATTTCGTCGAGAGCGTGGCGAAGGCGAAGCAGCCGAAGGTCGACGGGGCGCTCGGCAAGAGTGCGCTCGAGGTGGCGATCGCGATCACGGAGCAGATCCGGGGGGCGCGGGGTTGAGGCGTGTCGATGCCGTTGAGAGCTGAGAGACCGATCTCCAGAGCTGAAATCCGCGCTGTCACACCTGAAAATGAAATTCACCTTTTGGTCGCAAAAAGAGTCCGTCCAGCCGGCGAAGATATCTCTCGCGTCGCGACGGTTTTCGGCGTGCACCAATCGTTCTCTTTCCTCGTTCTCTTACTCGTTCTCTCAATCCGGCGAGAACGAGGAACGATTACGAGAACGAGAACGAGAACGAGAACGACGGAAAGGCAGTTGTCCCGTTGGTTGTGGGCTTGAGCCGCGGTGTGAAATACCTGGGCTAGCCGCCTCCGGAGCATCGTTCGCCCTCCGATTTTTTGTGCCTTTTTGTGACTATTCCGATGGCGCGGGATCGGTTGGGATTGCGCCATACTGGATGGATCCTGGTTTATCCAGCAGAATGGACCCGGAGCATGCCTGATCAAAATCAACGTCCTTTCCCGCTGCCCGGGCCGATCGGCGGGCGGGTCGATCTGCTGATCGTGGCCGGCGAGCACTCGGGCGACGAGCACGCGGCGCGGATGGTGCGCGAGCTGCGGATGAAGCAGCCCGGTCTCGCGATCGCGGCGCTGGGCGGACCGCAGCTGGCGGCGGCCGGGGCGCAGGTGTTGCACGATTTGACGGCATCCTCGGTCGTTGGGGTGGTCGAGGTCTTGAAAAACTACCCGTTCTTCCTGGCGCTCTTCCGGGAGACGCTGCGCTGGATCGCCGAGCACCGGCCGCGCGCGGTGTGTCTCGTCGATTATCCGGGCCTCAATCTCCGGCTGGCGGCGGCGTTGCGCGAGCGCGGGCTCTCGGCGAAGGGGGGCGGGAAGATCAAGGTGCTCTATTACATCTCGCCGCAGATCTGGGCTTGGAAGGCCGGGCGCCGGTTCACGATGGCCCGGGACCTCGATGCGATGGCGGTGATTTTCCCGTTCGAACCGAAGTGCTACGCGGACACCGCGCTGCCGGTGGACTTTGTCGGGCACCCGTTCATGGCCGCCGGCCATGCGGCGCCGGTGCACTACGATCCGGCGGGGCCGGTGCTGCTGCTGCCCGGGAGCCGGAAGCAGGCGGTCGGCCGGATTTTCCCGTTGCTGCTGGCGGGCTTTCGCGCCTTGGGCGAGCGCGAGGGTGTGGTGCTTTTCCCGAGCGACGACATTCTCGCGGTCCTGCGCGCGGCGCGTCCGCCGGCGAACGTGACGTTGCTGCCGGTGCTGGAGCGCCGGGGTCTGCGCGCCGCCGGAGCCGGGGAAACCCGTTCGATCGCGGCGGCGGCGGTGCTCACGTCGAGCGGCACGATGTCGATGCACTGCGCGCTCGCGGGCATCCCCGGGGCCATCGCGTACCGGGCCAATCCGCTGACCTACGTGCTTGGGCGCATGTTGGTACAGGTGGAGTCCCTCGGCATCGCGAATCTTCTCCTGGGCGATCCGATGTACCCGGAGTTCATCCAAGGGGCCGCGACGCCGCAGGCGCTGGCGGCGGAGCTGCGCGCGTGTATCCATGATGTGAACCGGCGGGTGCGGACGCTCGCCCACGCGGAGCGGTTGCGGGCGTTGCTGAGCGTGCCGGCGAGCGGAACGGCCGCCGACTGGCTGGCGCGACAGCTTTGAACCAAAGGACGAGGCGCAAAGGATTCGCCAAACGCCACGGTTTGGCCAATTTGGCCCGAGATGCCTGGCCCTGAACGCATGACTTCATCCCGCCCGCTCCGGAGCCGGGCACTGCCATGGCTCGTGCTCGTCGCCGGACTCTTACTTTCGACTGCGATCTGGCTGTCCGTCCGGTCGGAATTGCAGCGGCAGGATGCGGCCCGCTTCGAGCGCTTGAAGGAGCGGGTGCTGGCGGCGATTGAGGCGCGGTTCAAAGCTGCGGAGCAGGCGTTGCACGGAGGGCGGACGCTGGTGCAATCCTCGGGCGAGGTGTCACACGGGCAGTGGACGCGATATGTCGATTCCGCGATGCCGTTCTTCGATCGCGGGGTGGTCGGTCTGGGGTTCGTGCAACGATTGCCGCGGACGCAATTGGACGCGGCCGAGGCGCGGATCCGCGCGGTCGGCCGGCCGGATTTCACGGCGGAACGCGCGGGGGCCCGCCCGGAGGTTTATCTGGTCACGGAGATCGAGCCGCAGTCGCGCAATGCCCTGGCGCTGGGCCGGGACGTCGGATCGGGGACGACACGACGCGCGGCGGCCGACGAGGCGATGCGCACGGGGGCGGCGATCCTTTCGCGGCGAATCAAACTGGTGGAGGGCGAGCAGGAGAAGCCGGGGTGCCTGTTGTTTCTGCCGGTCTATGCGCCCGGCGCCGCGCTAACGGATCCGGCGGCGCGCGAGCAGGCATTGCAGGGTTGGGTGTACGCCTCGCTGCGCGTCGATTTGCTGCTGCACGGTGTGGCGGCGGCGGGTGATGGCCAGGTGGATTTCGAAGCGTTCGAGAACGCGGAGGCCAACGCGGAGGCGATCCTCTTCGATTCGAACAACCGGATCGATTTTGACAGCGTCAACTGGGTGCAGAGTAGGGCGCGCCAGGCGGCGACCCTCGAGACGTCCCTGCCGGTGCCGGTCTACGGGCGCACGTGGCTGGTTCGATTGCGCACGAGCCCGGCCTTTGACCGGCGCGGCAATCGCGCGCTGGAATGGTCGATCCTCGGGGGTGGCGCGCTGTTGTCGTTTTTTGGCGCGGGCTTCACCTGGGTGCTGGTGCACGCCCGGAGCCGGGCCCTCAAGCTGGCGGGCACGATGACGGCCAACCTTGCTCGGGCCGAGGCCGAGGCGCGCCGGCTGGCTCTGGTGGCGAGCAGCACGGCCAATGCGGTGACCCTGGCGGACGCCGAGTGGAGAATTGAATGGGTCAACACCGCCTTCACGCGGCTGCTCGGCTACACGCTGGACGAAGTCCGGGGCCGGCGGCCGGGCGAGTTTCTCGCTGGACCCGACACGAGTCCGGAGATCGTTGCCCGGATGGCCGCGGCGGAAAAGTCGGGCGTGTCGTTCAAGGGCGAGGTCCTCAACTACACCAAGGGCGGCCAGACCCGTTGGGTGGAGCTGGAAATCCAGCCGCTGCGCAATCGCGAGGGGCGGCTCACGGGTTTCATGGCGCTGCAGCTCGACATCACCGAGCGCAAACGCATCCAGGCGGAAATCGCGCAGAAGGAGGCGCAGTTCCGCTTCATCTTCGAGGCGGCGCCGTTCGGCATCTCCTGGCGGCACGTGCGGCCGGATGGTTCGCACATCCGGCTGATCAACGACGCCCACCTCCGCATCTGCGATCTGACCCGGGAACAGGTGGATCAACCGGGGGCGTTCGCGCGCATCACCCATCCGGACGATCAGGTGCGCCAGAACGAATTGATGGAAGCGTTGCTGCAGGGGCGCGTGACGTCGTTCGCGATGGAGAAACGCTACCTGCGCGCCGACGGCTCCGTGGTTTGGGTCGCCTATTCGAGCCAGCGCCGGGTCGATCCGGACGGCAGCGAAGAATTTCTCTCGACCGTGGTCGACATCACGGAACTCAAGCGGGCCGAGCGCGAACTGGCCGTGAAGGAGGCGCAGTTCCGGTTCATCTTTGAGGCGGTGCCCGTCGGACTCTCGTGGGCGGTGCCGGGCAAGGACGAGACGCGCATCGTCAACGCCGAGCACATGCGGCTCACCGGCCTGTCCGCCGAGGAAGCGAAACGTCCCGGCGTGTTTCAGGCGCGCTCCCATCTCGAGGATTTCGCCCGCCAGCAAGCGTTGGTCGCCAAGCTCAACGCCGGTGAGATCGACGCCTTCACGATGGACAAGCGGTACATCCATCGCGAAGGCGAAGTCGTCTGGGTGCGGCTGCTGCGGCGCATGTTCCGCGACACCGAAGGTCGCCAGACGGAGCTTAACGCCCTCGTGGACATCACCGAACTGAAGCGGCATGCCGCGGAGCTCAGCGCGGCCAAGGAAGCCGCCGAGGCGGCCAACCTCGCGAAAAGCCAGTTCCTCGCGATGATGAGCCACGAGATCCGCACCCCGATGAACGGCGTCATCGGCATGACCTCGCTCCTGCTCGATTCGAAGCTCACGCCCGAGCAGCGCGACTACGTCGAGACCGTCCGGTACAGCGGCGACGCCCTGCTGACGATCATCAACGACATCCTCGATTTTTCGAAAATCGAATCCGGCCGGCTCGAGCTCGAGCAATCGGAGTTTGTGCTGCGCGAATGTGTCGAGGGCGCGCTCGATCTGCTCGCGCCGAAAGTGGCCGAAAAGGGCCTCGAACTCCTCTACGACGTGGCCGACAACGTGCCGGGCAGCGTGCGGGGCGACACGACCCGCCTGCGCCAGATCCTCGTCAATCTCCTGAGCAACGCCGTCAAGTTCACCGCCAAGGGCGAGGTGGTGCTCTCGTTGCACGCCGCGTTGCGCGACGACGGCCGCACCGAGCTGCGTTTCGCCGTCCGCGACACGGGCATCGGCATCCCGCCCGAGGCGCTGTCGCGGCTCTTCCAGTCATTCTCGCAGGTGGACGCCTCGACCACGCGCAAGTTCGGTGGCACCGGCCTCGGTCTCGTCATCAGCCGGCGCCTCGCGGAGATGATGGGCGGTTCAATGGGGGTCGAGAGCACGGTGGGCAAGGGCTCGACCTTCCATTTCACCGTCGTGGTCGATCAAGTCGCGAGCAAGCCGCGCCCCTGGCTTGTCCCTGGCAATTCCCACCTCGCCGGCCATCGCCTCCTCGTGGTCGATGACAACGCCACCAACCGTCGCATCCTCACCGATGTCGCGGCGGGCTGCGGCATGAGCGTGCGTGCGGCCACCACGGGCTCCGAGGCGTTGGGCTGGCTGCGGGCGGGCGAGTTGTTCGATGCCGCCGTCCTCGACATGCACATGCCCGAGATGGATGGGTTGACGCTGGCCCGGGAAATCCGGCGGCTGCGCGATCCGGGCGCGATGCCGCTCGTGATGCTCTCCTCGCTCGGCGAGCGGGACATCGCCGCCGAAGGGCAGCTGTTTGCCGCCTATCTGACGAAGCCCGCGAAACCCGCGCAGCTCCTCGAGGTGCTGGCGCGGCTCTTCCGGGCGGAAGCCGAGGCGGCGCGACCGGTCTCGGCGCATCCGTTTGTCGCGGCGGCCGCGGCGATGGCGAGCCGCACGGAGCGCGTGCTCCTGGCCGAGGACAATGTCGTCAACCAAAAGGTTGCACTCATCATGCTGTCGAAACTCGGCTTCCGGGCCGATGTCGCGGCCAATGGCCATGAAGCGATCGCGGCCGTGCGGCGCCAGCCGTATGACCTGATCCTGATGGATGTGCAGATGCCCGAGATGGACGGGCTCGAGGCGGCGCGTCAGATCCGGGCTGCCCAGCCGGACCGGCAGACGGGACCTTGGATCATTGCGCTCACCGCCAATGCGATGCAGGGCGACCGTGAGCAATGCCTGGCCGCCGGGATGGACGACTACGTGAGCAAGCCGGTCAAGAACGAGGAACTCGCCGCCGCGCTGGACCGCGCGCGGCTGGCCCTGGTGAAGCGGTAGGTCGATCCGCCGTTCAATTGCGCGGTGAGGGCACCGCGCCTCCATCGGCATTGGCGGTTTTTTCGACTGCTGGCGGGCGGGGGCCCTCACCCGCCACCACGGCCGGGAGGTGGGCGCCATCGACCATCGGCGCCGTATGATGATTCGCCAGCGCCGCCACCTGCGGCGCGATGTGCCGCCAGAGCGCCTCGGCCTTTTCGAGCACGATCGCGCGGCACTTCACCAATTCGACCTCCCGCGCCGCGCGATTCTCCTCCGCGATCTTCGCGAGGTCATCGAGGTTGTAGAGGAAGACATTCTCGATCTCGGCCACCGTTGGTTCGACATCGCGCGGGAGCGCCTGATCGATGAAGAACAAGGGCCGGGACGAACGCCGGTGCATCGCGGCTTTTGTGGGGGCGAAAGAGACGACGATGTCGGGCGCCGAGGTCGCGCACACGACGACATCGAATTCCGCGAGCCGCGCCTCGCGCTGCTCGAAAGGCATCGCGCTCGCCCCGAGCGCCGTCGCGAGCTCCATCGCCCGCTCGAATCGCCGGCTGGCCACGGTGAGCGACGCGGCCCCCCGGCTCTGGAATGCCTTGGCCGTCTTCTCCCCGATGTCGCCGGCGCCCAACAGGAGGATGCGCGTCTCCTTCAGGCTGCCGAAAATGGTCAGCGCCAAATCCACGGCGACGTTGGCCACGCTCACCTGGCCCTCGGTGATGGCGGTGTTCGTGCGCACGTGCTTCGCGGCCTGGAAGCCTTTTTGGAAGACGCGATTCAGGACCGGTCCGGTCGAGCCCCGCGCCTGGGCCGTGGCGTAGGCCGCCTTCACCTGGCCGAAAATCTCCGTCTCACCGAGCATCTGGGAATCGAGCCCCGCCGACACTTCGAGCAGGTGCTGCACGGCGTCACGACCGCGCAGGCGCAGGGAGATGCGTTCAAATTCCGCGGCGTCGAATTGCTGCCGCGCGCAGAAGGCCGCCGTGATCGCGGCGGCGGCGTCCGCGTTCGAGGCCACGCCATAGAATTCGACCCGGTTGCAGGTGTTCAGGACGGCGAACTCCTTCAACGCGGTGATGGCGGAGAACTCGACGTGCAGGGCGGCCGCCGCGTCCGCGCTGAGCGAGAGCTTTTCACGCACCGCGAGCGGAGCGCGGTGGTGCGTGGTGCCGATGACGAAAAAGCCGTCCATGCTCATGACCGGGCCTTCATTGCGGCCGGGGCAGGGGCGGGGCGGCGGCTTTGATCGACCGGCCCGAGCGAGAGGAGCGCGGCAGCGAAGAGGCCGAGGCACGCCCAGGCGAAGCGCCCGGCCAGCAATCGTCCGCCCAGGCGCAATCCGAAAACCGCGGCATAGGCGAACCACACGGTGGCGGTGACCAGCAGCTTGGCCGAATCCACGATCGACGTGTCCCGCAGCCAGTACACCGACCCGACGGCCAGCGCGGCGGCGAGGATGATCACGCCGGCCCCGAGGAGGCGGACGCCAATCTGGTCAAGGTCGATAATCGACGGCAGGAAGGAGAACCAGCCGCCCAGATGCTTTTTCTTGAGCGAATAATTACGCAGCAGAAACATGATCGAGGTCAGGGCGAGCAGGGCAAACACGCCGTAGCTGAAGAGCGCGAGCGCCGCGTGCAGCTCGATCCAGGGGTTGCCGCCGAAGATGTTCACGCGGTGCGTCGCGTCCCAGGCCGGGATCGCAAGCGACAGCAGCGTCAGTGCCGCCGAGAGGCACGAGGTGAAGTAGCCGAGCAGGCTGGCGCGAAACGTCACGCCAATGGCGAGATAGAGGGTGACGGCCGACCAGGCGGTGAACTGGAAGATTTCCAGGGTGTTACCCAGCGGGCAACCGCCGACGGCCCGCCCGCGGATGCCGAGTCCGATCAACTGCAACACGTAACCGACGGCGATCAGCGCGTAGGTGGCCACGCCCGCCGGCCGCCCGCTCCGCAGGAGCGAAAACGTGCCCTGGACGAATCCGGCCAGGTAGAGTCCGGCGGCGGCCCAGAGCCAGGTGCGGTCGGTGAGTTCTGCCAACATGAGTGCGTCACGGTAGGCCGAGTCGGGCGCGGGGCAAGTCTGCGCGGGCGCCTGCGCAAATCATGCGGGGATTTTGGCAGTTCTTGCACGGCGGGGGATGGCACCACCTTGTCGCTTCGCTCCAAGGCGGCTACCAAGCAAGGAAGCATGGTCTTCCGCTACCGGGCAAGGAGGCGGGGTTCGTAGCCGCGCTTGAGCGCAGCGAAAGCGTGGTCTTCCGCTTCGATGATCATCAATCGTCCCGTCGCTTCCGTGCTTACGCCGCGGGGCAAATGGAATTGGGCTTGCGCCGCTTTCGCGGGATCCGCACTTACCGACCCTGCCCCGCGACAAGCCGGGCCTTACGTCTTACCGTGCTCATGCAATTCCTCGATTACCTCGTCGTGGCGGTTTTCTTCCTGCTCATCGCGGCGATCGGTGCGGTCGCCATTAGGAAGATCAAGGGTTCGCGGGACTACTTCGTGGGCGGAGGAAAGATCCCGTGGTGGCTCGGCGGCATCTCGCACCATGTCTCCGGTCACAGCGGCGTCGTGTTTGTGGCTTTTGCCGCGGTGGCTTACACCTATGGGTTTACGCTCTACGTGTGGTGGGCGGGTTCAATCGTCATCGCGTGTTTCGTCGGGGCGTTCTGCTTTGCGCCCCGCTGGGCCCGGTTGCGCATCGCGCTGGCGATCGAGTCGCCCACGGAATACCTGGCGATGCGCTACAATGTCGCGACGCAGCAACTGATGGCATGGTGCGGGGTGCTCCTGAAGCTGCTCGACGTGGGCTCGAAGTGGGCCTCCATCGGGATCCTGCTGCATGGGTTCACGGGGATGTCGGTCGCCACTGGCATCTGGATCTCAGGTGGTGTTTCCCTGTTCTACATCACGATTGGCGGAATGTGGGCGGATCTTTACACCGATTTCCTCCAATTCCTCGTGCAGGTGGTGGCGGGGTTGGTGTTGTTCGTCGTCGTGCTCCAGCATCTGGGCGGAGTGAGCAGCCTCTGGACGGTGTGGGATCGGCTGCCGCCTGGCCACGGCGATTTTTTCAACGGCCCTTACACTCCTGTTTTCCTCGTGGGTTACATCGCCGCGGCGATGTTGAGCTATAATGGCGGCACCTGGAATCTGGCGGCCCGCTACATCGGCGCGCCGTCGGCGGACAGCGCCCGCAACTCGGCCCTGCTGTCGGGTGCGCTCTACCTCGTGTGGCCGCTGTTCCTGTTTTTTCCCGTGTGGGCGGCCCCGCTCTTGTTGCCCAATCTCGCGGATCCGACCCAGGCGTACGTGCTGCTCACCCGCCAGTATCTCCCCGCCGGATTGGTCGGGCTGGTGCTGGCTTCGATGTTCGCGGCGACGATGTCGATGACAACATCCGACACGAACACGGTCTCATCGGTGATCACGCGCGACATTCTTCCCGTGATCTCGCGGCGTTTTCGCCAGCTCGATCAGCGGCAATCGCTGCGCCTCGCCCGGCTCTGCACGCTGCTCTTCACGTTTCTCACGCTGCTGGTGGGGATCGAAGCGGACCGGTTTGGCGGCGTCCTCGGGCTCGTCATCTCGTGGTTCCTCGCCCTGATCGGGCCGGCGTCGGTGCCGATGTTGTTTGGATTGCTGCCGGCCTACCGGCACGCGGGGGCGGCCGCGGCGATTGCTTCGATCCTCGCGGGCTTCGGTGCGTTTGCGCTTACGACCCATGGGCTCGGCTTGAGTCAGGGAATGAGAATGTTATCGCCCATCGCGACGTCCCTGGCGGTCTTCAGCGCGATGGCGTGGCTCAACCGCGATCGGCCGCTCCGCCCGGCCGTGGCGGAATTGATGCGCGGTCTGGCGGCGCCATGAAATTTCCCGGCTAACCAATCCTAATATGTCGACCCGCCACCCGTCCGCATTGCTCCAGGAGTTTGCCACCGCATTGCTGCAGCGCAGCGGCGTCGATGCGGACAAGGCGCGCGTGGTGGCGGAGATTCTCGTCGAAGGCGATCTCCTCGGGCACGACACGCACGGGCTCGCGCTGCTGCCGGTTTATCTCCGTGAGATCGAGAAAGGTGCGATGACGAAGACGGGCGAGCCGCGGGTGCTGGCCGATTTTCCCGCCGCGGTGACCTGGGACGGTCTCCGGCTCCCCGGGCCGTGGCTCACGCTTCGCGCGCTCGAACTGGCCGCGGAGCGGGCAAAAACGAACGGCACCTGCACCGTGGTGATCCGGCGCAGCCATCATATAGCTTGTCTCGCCGCCTATCTGAAACGCTTCACTGACCGGGGGCTGATGGTCGTGATCATGTCGTCCGATCCGACGGTGAAGAGCGTTGCCCCGCACGGGGGGCGGCGGAATGTTTTCACGCAGAATCCGATCGCAGCCGGGTGGCCGACCGATGGTGACCCGGTGCTGCTGGATGTCTCGATGTCGATTACGACCGGTGGCCTCACGCGCCGGTTATGCGACGAGGGGCGAAAGTTTCCCGGTCAGTGGGGTGTCGACGCCTCGGGCGTGCCGACCGACGATCCGGCGAAGATCCTCTGCGAGCCACCGGGGGCTTTGCTGCCGGCCGGCGGAATTGATCACGGCCACAAGGGCTACGCGCTTGCCTTGCTGGTCGAGGCGATGACGGGCGGTCTGGCCGGCTACGGCCGCGCGGATCCGCTCGAGGGCTGGGGTGCGACCGTCTGCGTACAGGTGTTCGAACCGGCGCTCTTCGGGGGCCGCGACGACTTTGTCCGCCAGGCCGCGCAGGTTGCCCGGGCCTGCCGGGAGACTCCGCCGCGTCCCGGCGTTGAGCGGGTGCGCCTGCCGGGAGAATCCGGCCTGCGGCGCCGCGCGGAGCAGTTGGTCCGCGGGGTTGCCCTGTACCCGAGCATCCTGCCTGCGCTCGCCCCGTGGGCCGACAAGTTCGGCGTTTCGCTGCCGGCGGCGAACCCAACGATCCGCCCGCCGGCGTAGTCCTAGAAAACGTAGTTGGACACAGAGGCCACTGAGGCAAACCAGGAGGGCACAGAGGGATGAGGTGAGAAGGTTGCGGCAACGGTATTCACCCACCGGGTGAATACGTTCCGTGGGTCAGACGAATTTTCAACCGTCGCTCAGTGAACTCCTTTTCCTCCTCCGTGACCTCTGTGACTCAATGCAACTGAGTAAAGTAGGGTAGTGCGGAGCTTCAGCCCGCACTGGCTTGGGGGCTGATGCGTCTCGTGAAACCCACGGTCAACCAAGCGCGGGCTGAAGCCCGCGCTACGCTCAGGCCACGCCGCGGGGATGATCCGCACTCACGAACCCACCGCGCGGCGCAGCAAGTTCTGCATGATGCGCTGCACGCGTTCGTCCGGACCGTGCGGACGATTCCAGTGTGACCAGGGCAGCATGTGGCCCGGCGGCGACGCGAGAGCCTGCGACCAGAAGATGGTGGCGGCGTTGAAGACGAAGTTTTTCTTCGGGCCCGGATACACCGTGGCGGTCCAGTGTTGCGCGACCGTGCCGCCTTTCCACGCCGTGCCTTCGGCCACGACTTCGAGGCCGGGAATCTTGGCCGGTTTCCCGTGGTACTCCCACCCGATCAGGCCAGGAATCCGATCGCCCTTCTTCATGCCGGTCCCCTCGAACATCCAGTGCTCCGGTTTCGCGACAATCCAGTCGCCGCCGCCGTTGACCGGGATGACGTTGATCGCGCCCATCAACAGACCCTCGTCCGGGCCGACTGTCGTGTAGCGCTTTCGTTCCGAATCCTGCGGATTCATTTCCCGTGCGAGGCCGCCGTAGGGCGCGCTGCGGTGGATGCGGCGGTTGGGCGTGCCGCCGGCATTCGGGCTGAACGGGCTGACCCAGCATACTGCATTGCCCGAAAGGAACATGAGGCTGACCCCGGCGTCGCGCATCGCGGCCACGCTGTGGTACGTGCGTTCGTCCCAGTATTCGTCGTGCCCCACGCTCAGGAAGGTCTTGCACTTCATCCCGCGCTGCGGGGTCAGCAGGTCGCAGTTGGAGCAATAGCTGACGTCATACCCGTGTTGTTCGAGCCAGTAGGCGAGCGGGAACTCAAAGCACAGCCACTCGCCGCTGCCGACGGACTGCGGGTTGTCATAGATCTGCCGATACTTGCCGTAGGGCCGGTCAAAACTCACGTCGACGTCGGGCGTTGAGGTCATCCCTGGTTTTCCGTTGTCGTAGAGCGAGTAGGAGGACGGCCAGCGGTTGTAGGCCTGCCAGGTGTTGTCGCTGCACTGAAACAGGATGTCCGCCGGCCGATCGTCGCGCACGATGAACACGACGTAGCTCTGCCAGTACGGCAGATCGGATTTCTCCGGCAACGTCGTGAGCCGCCCCAAATAAACGCCGCTGACCCAGTCAGAAGGAATCTTCAGCGACGCACTCGGCGACCAGCGGCACTCCACCAGCCGGCGCTCATTCGCCGGCGGCTCCGGCTGCGGCTGGCCTGGCAGCGGCCCCAGCTTCGTCATCAATCGGGCGCCGCGACCGCCGTAGTAGCCGGTGCGGAAAATCTCGATCGTGTAGCGCACCGGCGGGTTGGCGCTGATCATGAACTCGATCGTCTCGCCGGCCGCGACGCTTTGCCGCGAACAGTAGCCCTCGATGGCCGGCGAACGATAGGCTTCGTTGGCGGGGCTGCCCTTGCCCGGCACGACGCGCACCCGGGTCAGTTGCCAGTCGCGCGCGCCCTCGCGGGCGTTTTCTTTCTCGATCAGCGATGATTTTCGCGGGCCGGTGGGGGAAGCGGCGAGCGACTCCGGTCCGGCGAGCGCGGCGGTCAGCGCCGTGGTGGCTGCGCTGGCGATGAACCGCCGGCGTCCGATGCGATTAGGGATTGATCGGCTCATGCTCGATTATGCGCCCGGGCGGAGGGCGCCGTCCAACAGATTTTGGGCTCAAAACGTGCCCTTGATGCCCGCGCCCAACTGCACCCCGTATTCCGCGCTGCTGAACGTCCGGGCATAGTCGGGCGTGTCCGAACCGTAGCGCAGCACGACATTGCGCACGTCGAAGACATTGCGCGCGTTCACGAACAGCGAGAGGCGCTTGGCGAACTGGTAGTCGAGGTTCAGGTCGAGATGGGTGCGGGGTCCGACATAGTTGAAGGCGTCCGGGCCGAGGGTCGGAAACGCCGCGTTCTTCTGCTCCCCGCGCCAGTTCCATTTGGCCATGAGGGTGAGGGGGCTGCGGCCAAAGGTAACGCCCCAGCTGCGGCTGTCGCGGATGAAGCCGCTGAAATCGGCCTGGCGATCCCCCTCGAGCGTGAGCTTGGTCGCGTTGAGGAAAACCGTGAAGTGCCTCGCCCATGATCCCAGGGGTGCCAGCGATTGCCGGAGGCTGAACTCCGCGCCCGACACCCGCGCGTCGCCCGAGTTGATCTTCGTGGTCATCTGGAATCCCACATAGCGGGGTTCGAGCCCCAACTGCTCCACATCCGCGGCGGTTGTCAGCCGGACATCGTTGGCAAAGAAATCCCGGATCTCCTTCCGGAAAACCCCGGCCGTGAAGATCCCGCCCTGATCGGTGTAATACTCGAGGGACAGATCGAAGTTGTCCGCCGACCACGGCTTCAAATCGGTGTTCCGCACGGTCATGGTGCCGGGAATCACGCCCGGATCGTTCAACTGATCCTCGTTCAGATCCCTTTCGTTGATGACCACGTTCGGGATGATCTCGTTGAAGTCGGGGCGGCCGTAGGTCTTGGCGTAGGCCGCGCGCGCGAGGAAATTCTCCGTGACGTTGAACGTGAGATGCAGGCTCGGGTAAGAGCCGTGATACGAACCGCTGGCCTGGTTGCCGCGTTCCACGCGGGTCAGCCTCAACTCCTCGATCGAGCCGGCGAGGCCGGCCTCCGGTTTGCGGATACGCGCGCCCTGGGCGTTGCGGGCAAACGTGCCGTTCGCGTTGCGGAGAAAGGCCGCCCCGGGATCGAAAACCGGGCCCTCGCCGTCACCCTGCGTTTTCTCATAACGCACCCCGGTGAGGATTTTCAGGCGGTTGCGGAAGAGCTGGAACTCCGTCTGGGCATAAAGCGCGGAGACCGCCTCGCGGATGTACTCGGAGGTGGTGATCTTCGAGGTGGCGTCAGCCACGATCTGCGCCGGGGTCTGCGAAAACAGGCCGGGATCCGCCGTGAACGCGCGCGAGGCCCGGCCGACATTGATGAAATTGATGTTTCGGGCACCGAAACCGGAGTTCTGGTTGGTGTACACCTGATATTGGTAAGGCGCGGCGGAGAGGTTTCCGCCCGATCCGTTGTAGGTAAACGTGCGCACCGGGATGCGACTGTCCCGGATCTGCACGCGCTGGAGGCCGCCGACCTGCACGGCGGCGGGAAAGGGCAGAAACCCGAGCCGCCGGCGGATGCTCGCTTCGCCGGAACTCACATTGTCCGTGATGTCGCGGACGGAGATCGACGCCGTCGTCACCCGGTAATTGCCGATGTTGTTGAGATCGACCTCCCGGCCATCGTTGAAAAATGCCCGGACTACGGTCGGCGAATCGCCGTCCCGTGGCGGACCGATGTTGGCGAACGCCACCCGGACCGGTTGGTCGAGCGTGCCGGCGAGGCTGCTGAAGACCCAGCCCTCCGACCCGCCGCGAAACTTGGTCGACGACGCCGAGCGATTGACACTGGCGTTGATCCGCCAGTCGCCGTTGTCGAAGCGATAGCGGAGTTTTCCCGACTTGGTTCTTTCGTACCGGTTGGTCGAGTTTCCGGCGAAGTTCACGTTGCCTCGGCCCGTGGCCCCGATCGTGTAGTCACGGCCGTAGCTGAAGGGGATGCCGCCGGCGGCCACGGTGAGGGTGGGCGTGCCGTTCGTACCGGTGAGCGCGCTGCGGCTGACGTTCGCCACCTGTGAATGAAAATCGCTGACATCGAAGCCCAGCGACAGCACGGAGTTGGGCGCGACCCGCCAGTCGGTGTTGAGTCCGAGGGCCTTTCGCCAGGTGTAGCGCGGCGCGTCGACGATCACGTCGCTCGAGAGAAAGGGAAAGCGGAACGAGGCGGTCGTGCCCGTCGCGGCGGCCGCCCAGGCCGACTGATGAATCCGTTGCTCGTTATAGAAATTGGACGTCATGCCCGTGACGACGACGCCGAAATCCTTGCTGAGGGGCAGCGTGTAATCGAAATCGAAGTTCGGCAGGATTTTGTACGTCTTCTCGTCAAAGGTGTACGGGTCCTTGATTTTCAGCCGGAGCGAATTGGCCGAGAGGTAAAACCGGTAGCGGAGTTCGGCCCGGCTGCGCTCGAACGCGCTCTTGCTGATCATGTTGATCGAGCCGCCGAGCGAATCGGCGGCGGATGACGGGGTCGGCACCTTTGAGACCTCCACCCGCGAGATGTTGTTGATCGACGTCTGCGACAGGTAGGGGGCGCGGGATGAGCCGGTGTAATTGGCGTTGGAGGTCTGTGCACCGTCCGCGGTGATTGCGGTCAAGGCGGGAGAAAAGCCGCGCAGCGAAACCGAGAGGGCCTCGGCATCGCCGTAATTCACGGCCACGCCGGGCAGGAACTTGATGAATTCGCCCACATTTCCCTCCTGCACGTCGCCGAAGGTGTCGGTCGCCACGACGTTCTTGATGTTGGCGGAAAATCGCTGCTCGTTGGTCGCGAGCGCCGCCCCCTCGGTCTCCTTGGAATTGGAAACGACGAAGGCCGCGAGTTTCACCGGATCGGTGTTCTGGCCATAAAGCGTCACACTCGTCAGATTGACATCCTGCACCACGGTCTGGCCGGCCGTCGTTTGCAGTGGGATCTGCTGCGGATCCAGGCCGGTATAAAAAATCTCGAGCGTGATCGAGCCCACGGGCACCTGGGTGAGCCGGTAGCCGCCGAATTCGTCGGTGAAGGTGACGATGTCCGTGCCTTTGACGGCGACGCGCGCGTTGGTCAGGTACCGGCCGATCGCGGCATTCTGCACGCGACCGGAAATCGCGCCCGATGACTGGGCGGTCGCGGCGGGCGCACGGCCGTCCTGGGCTCTTGCTGGCTGGCCCGATGCGAGGGCGAGCGCGATGCAGGCAGCCAAAAGGGTGATGGGTTGGGAGTGCTTCATGGGTGGTGGGGCCGATGCGCGAGGCGCGCCCCGGCTGGGGTGGTCTATAGTTCGGTCCCTGCCATCGGGTTGGGATGGTTTGGAGATAGGAGCCTCAGACATACTGATCCGCACGGGAAGAAAGCCGGGATGGGGAAATGAGATGAGCCCGGTTTCA
>JBIJCX010000327.1:0-9691 GCA_044344465.1 Opitutaceae bacterium | reverse complement strand
GGCCGTGCAGGACCACGTACTGGGTCTCGCCGGAGAACGTGACGAGGCGCACGCCCGCGATCACGAGGTTGCCATTGGGCAGCACGTCGGTGACCAGCACCGCGGCCCGGGCCGTGAGCGTCTGGGAATTGTTGACCGCGCCGCCGCCGGAGTAGCTCGACTTGCCGCGGTTGCTGCTCGCGGGCAGTTCCCCACCCTTGGTGCCGAGCCCGCTGACCGCCGCACTGAACAGGAACCGCTGCATGGCATCGTCGAGACTGGACTCCCGCTGCGACTTCTTGCTTTGCGAGCTCTGGGCATTGGCCGACTCGTCGACGACGATCGTGACGATGTCGCCCGAGGCCGCGGCCTTGCGGTCGGCGAACATGCTGCGCGCCCCCTGTCCGGAGGACGGCCACAGGGAGCTGGCCAGCGCCCCGGAGGCGACGAAGCCGGCGATCAACGCAGCTTTAGAAGCGGACTTGTACGCGGTTTTCATCGACGACAACGGCGGAGAAATTCCGCCGCGATTCAGGGTTTCTCAGGGTGACGGTCTCGCCCCGGGCGCCATTTTCCATGGCCAGGGCCTTGAGGGTGACGAAAAGCACGCCGTCGATCGCGGAGACCTCGACGAGCTCGCCTTTGCGCACCAGCGGTCGGCGGGAGATGTCGCGCCAGGTAAGCATGCGGCCCGCCGCCACGGCCCGGATCACGGCATAGGAGCGATCGCCGGCCGACGCCGGCAGCACATCGCGATCGCGCAGCAGATCGGTGCGCCGGGCCTCGAGCAGGTCGGCGTCAAACGGCGCGCCCACGTTCAGCGGCTGCCGGGCCATCCAGGCGTCGCGCCACAGCGAGGCGCGCACTGAAAGGACAAAATCGGCCGCGGGCGCGGCCTCGGCGGTGATTCGGCAGCGCAACAGCATCGACGAAGTCAGCACGGACGGAAATTCGAGCACACTGAGCGTCCAGGCCCCGGCGGCCCGGGCCGGCGGCGTCCACGGCCGGAGCAGCTCGAGCTGCAACTCGCCCTCGAGATTGTAATGCGCGGTGACTTCGCGCGTGAGCGCCGCCAAGACCTGCTCGCGGGTGAAGGCCATGGCTTCCGGCGCGGTCGCGGTGCCCAGTGGGGCCATCGCCCCAAGGCCAAGGGCGGCGACCACGGCGCGAAGGAGGAGGATGAGCCGGGAGCGCATGGTCAGCGCTTCATCGACGCGTCGTTCTTGAGCATCTCGTCGGAGGTCTGGATCGACTTGGAGTTAATCTCGTAGGCGCGCTGCGCCATGATTAGATTTACCATCTCCTCGACGATGTTGACGTTGGAAGCCTCGGTGAACCCCTGGATGATGCGGGCGAAACCCTGCTCTCCGGGCTGGCCGAGCTCGGGCGTGCCGCTGGCCGCCGTCTCCTCGTAGAGATTGCCACCGAGACTGCGCAGCCCCGCCGGATTGGCGAAACGCGCGAGCGTCAGGCGAAAGGTCTGGCTGCCGTTGCTCCCCTGGACCGTAACCTGGCCGTCCTCGGAGATCGTGACGCCGCTCGCGCCCGCGGCGATCGGCTGGAAGCCGCTGAGCACAGGCAGGCCGTCCACGTTCACGACCTGGCCCTGGGCGTTGAGCTTGAACGAGCCGTCGCGGGTGAAGCCGATCGTGCCGTCCGGACGCTGCACCTCGAAGAAACCGTCGCCCTGGATGGCGAGATCGAATTTCTCGCCCGACTGGGTGAGCTGGCCCTGCGTGAAAACCTTCGAGCTGGCGGCGACGCGCGAACCGTTGCCGACCTCGATGCCCGTCGGCCGGAGGTTGCCGCCGCCGGAGTCGGTGCCCGACGAGCGGGGCTTCTGGTAAAGCATATCCTGAAACTCGATCTTGCTGCGCTTGAAGCCGTGCGTGTTCACGTTCGCGAGGTTGTTCGCGATCGTGTTGAGGTTCAGCTGCTGGGCCTCCATGCCGGTGGCGGCGGAGTATAGGGAAAGGTTCATGGGATTTCGGATCCGGGTTTTGCCACCGCGAGGAAAGAAGCCGGCGCGCCCCATGCGCGCCGGCCAGTTAGTCGTGATTGCGGTTGCCTGTCTGGGGAATTCATGGGCGGGGGACCGGGGATGCGCCCCTAGCCGAGGGCCTCGAGCGTCTTCTGCATACGTTGATCGACGCTCGAGATAATCTTCTGGTTCGCCTCGTACGCGCGGGAAATCAGCACAAGATCGACCATCTCGCGCATCGGGGTGACGTTGCTGCCCTCCAGGTAGCCTTGGAGCAGCTCCACGTTCTCAACCGCTTCCGGTCGCGCACCCCGATCGGGCACGAACATGCCGCCCGGGATCGGAATGAGTTGCGATGTGTCGGCAAACCTCTGCACGCCCAGTTTGCCGAGCTTCGTCCCGGCCTGGGAAAGCATGCCGTCGTGGTTGATCAGGATCGCCCCGCCGCCGGGCAAAAGCACCATGGGGGCGCCGGCGTCGCTCAGCACCTCGTCGCCACCGGACGTCACCAAGGTACGGTCCGGCCGGATGCGAAACTCACCGCTGCGGGTGTAGGCCCGCGAGCCGTCGGGCCGCTGCACCTCGAAAAATCCGTCGCCCTGAATCGAGGCGTCGAGCTCGCGGCGCGTGGGTTGCGTGTCGCCGGCGGCGAAGCTGATCGACGACTCCACCTTCGGAAACAGCATGGGCGCGCCGACATCGCGGCCGAGACGGGTGCGCCAATCACTCTGCAACTCGCCGGCCACCTGCGCCGAGAAATTCACCGTGCGCTTGCGGTAGCCCGTCATCTGACTCGACGCGATATTCTGCGCCACCGAATCCTGCCAGCGCTCCAAGGCGGAGAGGGAGGCAGCATTCTGGTAGAGTCCGATGTTCATGACTGCGGCTTCATAAGCCAGCCGTGTGCCGAAGTGATCATTGCCCACTTAACAACTTATCCTTAAGTATAATAAAATACTTAGCTTTCGCGGCAATGCTCCTGACCGCAGCCGCGGCGAAAATTCCCCACCTGGGGCGGCAAATTTTTCCCAGCGCGGAACCCCGTTGACGGACGGAGCCAACACCACGCCCCAAGATGTCACCTTCGCCCCGATCCGTTGAGTGCCTGATCAGGGAGGCAAAAAGATGGAGGGTAAAAAATGGAGGCAGTGGGCTTGGATTTATTACCCCACATCTTTTTGCCACCATGCCGGTCCACGGAGAGCGCGGAGGGCTGCGTTTCGTCGCAGGCGCGAGACGCCTCCCATGGCCGCGCGCGGAGCGCACGGCCCACCGCGACCGCAGTCCACCGCGGGCGCATCTGCCCCGTCTTCCGCGTCGGCCCAAGCCTCCCGCCGTTTTCGCCTAACCGCCGGCCGCGTAGAGGCAGTCGATCTCGATGCGCTCGCCGCATCCACAGGTGATCGCGAGGCGCACGACTTTGTCGCCTTCCTTCACGACTTCGACGGATGCGTTGGACTCCTCGCCCGGCGTCGACCCGGCCCGACTGGATTCGCACGACCGGCTGCGCGGCGGGACGAGTCCAGGCGGCAGGCGCAGGGGCTCGACCGGAAGGTTTTTTCTGCCTTGAAGAAATGGTTTCATAATACGGGCTTCGCTGGCTTTGGGGTGGACACGGTCGCGGGCGTGCCGGGCTTGGGTGGGTTCGCTCCGCGCGTTTTTGAGGACAGGGTGAGACTCAGGGTGACCCGCTGGTTGGACTGCTCATCCGGCGCCACTCCGGGCAGCGGCTTCGTATCCGCGTAACCCGTGACCCGCTCGATCAGGGCCTCGTCGACGGCATGGAAAACCAGGATGCGGCGCGAGGCGTTGGCACGGTCGGCGGAAAGTTCCCAACCGGTATAATCCTCCTTGGGGAAGGTCATCTTGGCCCGGGTGTGGCCGTCGATCGTGACGTGAAACTTGTGGTGTTCGATCGTCCACGAGAGATTTTGCATCACGAATTTTCCCCACGGGGTGAACGCGGTGGTGTCCTCGACAAACAGCGGCTGGGTGGGCCGGTCGAACATCGTCACCCGCAGGCCGTCGGTCGTCACCTGGATGTCGATCGGTTTGTCGGCGAGGCTCTGATCGAGATGCAGCAGGCGGTAGAAATCCGCCGCCGCCGCGGTCAGCATCGCCAGTTCGACCTGCTTGTTGCGGCTGATTTCCTTGGCATCGCCCTGGTCCTTGCCCTGGCTCGTGTTCGACTTGTTGGAGTTGAACGGGATGACCCCTGAGGCCGCGTTGGTGATGGAGCGGAACGGGTTTTGGAAATATTGCGAGGTGGCGATCAGGATCTGCTCATCCTGGGCGGAAATCCACAGCACCATGAAGAGCGCCATCATCGCGGTGACGAAGTCGGCGTAGGCGACCTTCCAGGCGCCGCCATGATGCGCTTCGGCTTTTTTTCGGGCCATGGTGCGGAAGGGGCGTCACTTCGTGTTCAGCTTCTTCAGCTCGGCCTCGAGCTCGTCGCCGTTGGGCTGCACATTGCTGTCGAGCGAGCGCCGGGCGACCTCGACCGCGGTCAAGGGGGCGAGGCCCTTGGCGAAACCCGCGATCGCCTGCATGATGCACTTGAGAAACTGGTCCTCGGCGGCGTTGTCGAATTTGATCCGGATGGCCAGGGGGTTGACGAAACCGTAGGCGAAAAAAATTCCCAGCAGGGTGCCGGTGAGCGCGGCGGCCACCTTCTTGCCGACCATGGCGGGGCCTTCGGAGATGCTGGCCATGGTGTTGATGATCCCGAGCACGGCGGCGACGATGCCGATGCCCGGCAGCGAATCGCCAACGAGCTGGAGGATGTGCACGGGATGCTCGGCCTCGAGCGCCTTGGCATCGAGCTCCGCGGACATGAGGCTCTCAAGCTGATCCGGCTTGATCTTGCCATCGATAACCGGCTTGAGGCCGTTGCACAGGAATTCCAGCCGCCCGCGATGGTGCTGCACCGAGGGATACCGGCTGAAGAGCGCACTTTTCTGCGGATCCATCACGTGCTCCTCCAGCGCAATCAGGCCGTTGCGGCGGCCGATCATGAAAATCTCGTAGAGCAGCTTGAGCAGGTCGCTGAAATCCTGCTTCACCGCCGATTTGCCGGCCAAGGCGGTCTTGAACTTGTGTACGACTTCGACGAGCACGTGCTTCGGACTGGCGATGACCAGCACGCCGATCGCGATGCCGAGAATGACGACGAATTCGGAGATATGCAGCAGCACCATCGGCTGGCCGCCGGCGAGCATGAATCCGCCAATGGTTGAAGCAAAAACGATCAGAGCTCCGATGAGGATGAGCATGCGATGGGCGCCGGGGACATTTAGACGGGCCTCAGCGGTTGCGCGCGCGCTCGAGGAAGCCGCGCAGACCAAGGATGGTCTGGGCGTGGATTTGGCAGATGCGCGACTCGGTCAGACCGAAAACGGCGGCAATCTCCGCCAGTCGCATGCCTTCAAAGTAATACATGGCGAGCAGTTTCCTCGGTATATCGGGCAGTTCCGCGATTCTTTCAGTGAGAAGTTGCAGCAACTCGGCCTTTTCCAGGTTTTCACGCCCGGTGACGTCGGATTCGTCCGCCAGCAACTCATGCAGCGACGCCCCCTCGCCCATGCCGTCCGCCGGATCGCGGTCAATCGCGATGAACGTCACCGGCTTCGCCTCCTCGACCCACTTGGAATACTCCTTGGGGTCGAGCCCCAGGCTGACGCGGATCTCCTCGTCCGTGGCTGTGCGCCCGAGCTTTTGTTCCACGTCGTTGATGGCGCCCTTGAGCTTGCGGGAGTGGGCCCGCGCGCGCCGCGGGCACCAATCCATGCGGCGGAGCTCATCGAGGATCGCGCCCCGGATCCGCATGGCGGCATAGCCCGCAAACGTGCTCCCCTGTTCCGGATCGAATTTGCGCACCGCCGCGATCAGGCCCGTGATGCCCACGCTGTAGAGATCGTCGGCGTCGATATGCGCCGGGAGGTTCAGCTTGATGCGATCGACGACGTTGCGAACGATCGGCAGGTAGCGCTCGAGCAGTTCCTTTTCATCGACGGCTTGCGGTGAGACTCCCTGATAGGCGCGCCAGGCGGCGGCCGGACTGGCTTCGGTGCCGGGGTAGGTGACGACAGCAGTATTCATAAGACGATTGGTTAACGATGGCTAGAGCTTGGCCTGGACGGCCGGCGCAACCGATGGCGTGGCCACGGCGGCGGCATGACGGGTGAGAATGGTTTCGCGGATACCGCCCACCAGGACGGTCCAGAACCAGCGGAAGAGGAGCGCCCCCGCGAGACAGCCCAGGGCGCCGTCGAGCAGGATGCGGTCCGGTTGATGCCCGACCCAGTAACTGGTGCCGGCAGCGAGGAGAAACCCGGCGAAGCCGCCGGCGAGGAAGATGAATTTCATGATCGGTCAGGGTTCGTTGCCCGGGAGGGTCCGGCGCACGATGGCGCCCGGGACATCGTCCTCGCAGTCGCCGGTCAGGGAGGGGCCGGTGGAGATGAAGAGCGGCTCGAGGGCTTCGTCGAAAAGGTAGTCCCAGAGTTTGCCCCACTGCGGCACCTCATCGAGGTGGGTGAAAACGAGGTGGGTCGCGCCGAGATCCCGGCCGGCGGTATAGGCGTCGCGCAGCGCCGCGCGATCGTAGGCGGCGTTGAGCACGAGCACGCGCTCGGTGATCTGTTCCTGATCGAGCCAGGTCGCGAGCGGCGCGTTGTCGATCGGTCGCCGGGACGAGAGGCCGGGCAAATCGAAGTAGACAAAGCCGCCGGGGGTGGCGGGCCGGGTCTCGCAGGGAAAGTGCGCAAGCGGCAGCCCGAGCGCCTCCGCAAAGACAGGCAGAGGCCCGGTGGAATTCGGCCGATCGAACTCGACCGTGACGACATGTCCGAGCCGCGCACGGCGAAACATCTCGACCGCGAGCCATTTGCACAGCGCGGTGGTGCGACCCACCCCGGGGGTGCCGAGAAAGGCGGCCCGCGAAAGCGGCGCCCGGACCGGACGGGCGTCGACCTGCTGGCGCAATTGGCGGGCGGTCTCGGCCAGGGCCCGGTGCAGCGGCATCGTGGCCCAGTCACCCCAATTCGCGGTCGCCTGCAGCCGGCTCAACGCCGCCTCGGTCAGTCCGCTCCGACGCAGCAGAGCAGCCAGGCCGACCGGAGAGACCGGCGCGGTGCTGCGGTTCCTGGGCTCCGACACCGGCGCTTCGGCGACGGGCAGCGCCGGCTCCTCCGACACCGCCGCAAACGCCGACGGCGGAACCTGCGCCGGAAGTTCAATCTGGGCGATCACCTCAAGCTGCGGACCGCGCACGAAGCGCCGCCAGCCGGTCGGCGCCACCGAGCGCACCGAAAGCACGCGCGCCGACGGGCCGAGTTTCTCCCGGATGAGCGTGACCGCCTCTGCGGCGGAATTGACCGTGAACTTGTAACAGGCACCAGGCGTGGAGGGAGGCAGGGAAGACGACATGGGAGTTAGGCGGCGGCCTTGAGCGGCGTGTCGAAGCGCGTGAGGTGGGCGGGCAGCGTGACGATGCCGGCGTTCTCAATCTCGGTCGCCGGCGGCAATTCCTGGAAGGCGAGCACCACGAGGCGCGGACAGGAGGCCTCGAAGAAGCGCTTGACCGGGAGCCGAATCTCGGTGGAGACCACGAGGACCGCGGGCAGCCCGGCCCCGGCGAGTTCGCCCGTGCGGCGGCTGATTTCGTCCAGCACGTGGCGCGCAGTCGCGGGATCGAGGGCGAGACCCACCTCGGTCGGCGTGCGCTGCACCTTGGTGCCGAGCCATTGCTCCAGCCGCGGATCCAGCGTGACGGCGCGCACGATGCCGGGGCGTGACTCGTAATCCGGCACGAAGTAGAGCCCGAGGCGCCGGCGCACGAGTTCCGATAGATCGTCGGGATTCTTCGACAGCGACGCGAAATCGGCGATGCCCTCCAGAATCAGCGGCTGGTTGAGAATGGCGACACCCTCGCGCAGGAGATTCTGGAGCACGCGCTGGATGATGCCGAGACTCACGAGGTCGGGCAGGAGTTCGGCGATGAGCGCGGGCTGCGTCTGCTTGAGATGATCGACGAGCAACTGCACCTCCTGTCGCCCGAGCAGATGATGGGCGTTGACCTTGAGCGTCTCGGACAGGTGCGTGATCAGCACCGAGGCGGGATCGACCACGGTGAAGCCGTTGAGTTCGGCCGTCTTCTTTTCCGAGTCGTCGATCCAGGTGGCCTCGAGATTGAAGACCGGCTCGCGGGTCGGCACGCCGTGCAGCTGGACCTTGCTCGACGAGACGTTCATGGCCAGCGAGCGCCTGGGCATGAGCTGGCCGCGGGCGATGGCCTTGCCGCGGAGCAGGAAACGGTAGTCGTTGGCCTCGAGTTCCAGGTTGTCGCGCACCGAGACCGGCGGGACGACGAGGCCTTTTTCACGGGCGAGCGCCTTGCGGACTCCCGTGACTCGCGCCAGCAGTTCGCCGCCGGCCTTCGCATCGGCCAGGCCGAGCAGCCCGTAGCCAATCTCAATCGCAAAGACATCCAGGTCGACGAGCTTGCGCACGTCTTCGGCTCCGCCGGGCAACGCGGCCGGCGCCGGCGTTTCACCGGCTTTGGCCGCCGCGGCACCCTTGGCCGCGGCCCTGGCGCCGGAGGCGGCCACGGGCTCCATGCCGAAGACCTGCCCGGTCTTGGCCTCCTCGTTCAACAGCAGCTTGGCGAAGAAAGCCGTGATCCCGGCGAGCGCGAAGAACGGCACGGCCGGCATGCCGGGCAGCATCCCGAACACCACCAGCATGCCGGCCGTGATGCCCATCGCGCGCGGATACCGGAACAGTTGCCCGACGACCTGCGTACCGAGATTGGCGCCCTCCGAGGCACGCGTCACCAGGATGCCCGCGCCCACCGAAATCACGAGGGCGGGAATCTGCGAGACCAGGCCGTCACCGATCGAGAGGAGCGTAAATTTCTGGAGCGCCTCGCCGAGCGAGAGCCCCATCTGCAGCACGCCGATGGCGAAGCCGCCCAGGATGTTGACGAGCGTGATGATGATGCCGGCGACCGCATCGCCCCGGACAAACTTCGACGCGCCATCCATCGCCCCGTAGAAATCGGCCTCCTTCTGCACCTTGATCCGGCGGGCGGTGGCCCCGGCCTCGTCAATGATGCCCGCGTTGAGCTCGGCATCGATCGCCATCTGCTTGCCCGGGAGCGCGTCGAGCGTGAACCGGGCGCTGACCTCGGCGATGCGGCCCGCGCCCTTGGTGATGACCACGAAATTGATCACCACGAGAATCAGGAAAACGACGGTGCCGACGATGTAGTTGCCCTGGATGACAAAGTGCCCGAAGGCATCGATCACCCGGCCGCCGTAGCCGCCGACCAGGATCTGGCGGGTGGAACTGATGTTGAGCGCGAGCCGGAACAGGGTGAGGACGAGCAGCAGCGTGGGGAAGGCCGAGAACTCGGGCGGATCCTTCACGTAGATGATCGCCAGGAGCACGAACAGCGACAGCCCCATGTTGAGCGCGAGCAGCGTATCGAGCAGGAAAATCGGAACCGGCAGGATCAGCAGCAGGATCGTGAGGAACAGCCCGCCCGTGAAAACGATGTCCGCCCGCCGCAGCAGCACATTGACGGAAGTGTCGGTTTTCGCGCTCATCGCTCAGGAACTTGTCGGGCTGACCACGTAAGGATTCCCGGGATACGGGGTGGAGGGCTAGACCGGGCCCGCGGACAGGCGGCGCGACTTCAGCCGGTGGAAGTAGTAACGGTGGGTGCGA
>JBIJCX010000057.1:0-31374 GCA_044344465.1 Opitutaceae bacterium | reverse complement strand
TCCCGCGCATCGTTTCTCAGCGGCCTGTATCCGGAGTCGACCCGCGTGCTCGACAATGTGGTCAACATCGCCGAAACGCGCCCGGGCACGCCGCTCCTCCCGCGCGTGTTCCGCCAGGCCGGCTACTGGACGGCGGCGGTCGGCAAGGTCTTCCATCACCCGCTGGACAATCCCGGCGGCGACACCTGGGACCAGACGGAGTATTTCCCCAATGAAGAAATGCGCGTGGAGAAAGCCGCGCGGGAGAGGTTCGAAAAGGAGCGCGGCCCGGTCACCGACGCCAAGAACCGAAAAGCCTGGAAGGAGCACGCCCTCACCGTTGCGCCCCAAACGCGCAACCAAGGCGTCAAGGGCCTCGGTCCCGGCTACGGACCGACCGGAATGTCCGACGAGCAGCACGGCGACGGGAAGAACGCGCGGCGCGTGGCCGAGTGGCTGACCAGCCAGGCCCATGGGGATCGCCCCTTTTTGATCGCCTGCGGTTTTCACAAGCCCCACATCCCCTTCCTCGCGCCCGACGCCTATTACACGCTCTATCCGCGCGCCTCGCTCAAGTTTGACCTGGACCCGGCCGACGACTGGAAGGACATCCCCGCAATCGCCGCGACCAAGCAGTATCTCGATTACGGCTTCCCGGCCCTCGGTGGCGAAAACGACCAGAAGCGCCGCGAATTCACTCAAGCCTACTACGCCTGTATCTCTTTTGTCGATGCGCAGCTCGGGATCATCCTCGATGCCCTGCGCCGCAGCGGCCACTGGGAAGACACCGTCATCGTCTTTATCGGCGACAACGGCTATCAGCTCGGTGAGCACTTCATGTGGGGGAAGGTGCTTCAGTTCGAGGAATCCGCCCGCGTGCCGATGATCGTGCGCGCGCCCGGCCTGACCCAGGGCGCCGCCGTCACCTCGGGCCTGGTGGAGTTGGTGGATATCTTCCCGACGCTGGCGGAATTGTGCGGTGTCACCCCGCCCGCCAACCTGCAGGGCCGCTCGCTCGTGCCGATGCTGCGCGACCCGAAGGCGCCGGGCAAAGACCGTGCCTACACCGTGGTGAAACGCGGCGAGGATCTCGGCGTGGCGGTGCGCTTCGATCGCTACCGCTACACGGAGTGGGTCACACCCGACAAAAACGAACTCTACGATCTCGCCGCCGACCCGCGCGAGCGCACCAACCTCGCGTCGCGCCCGGAACACGCGGCGATCGTCAGCCGCGCCCGGCAGGTTCTCGCCCGCGCCCGCGAAGAAGCGCAAGGGCAGCGCTTGCCGGTGCGGTAACGCCCCTCCGCCTGCATTTTTCTCCACGCGGATCGAGGCCGCAACCAAAGCGGTATTGGGATGGCCGCCGCGTTGGGCGGGAGGAGGGAAAGTGAGGGGGGAGAACCGTGGGAAGGGAGGGAGGGAAGGAGGGAGTGAGTGGAGCGCAAGGGTAGCCGCGCTTGAGCCGAAGGCGAAAGCGTGGCCGATCGCGAGGCCACGTTGTCGCTGCGCTCCAACGCGGCTACGCAGGCGGAAATCGCCGCGAAACGGTGCGAAGTAGATCGAGCGTAATACTCTCTCTCCACCCATTTGCCCTGACCTCTGGCTCAAGACGCTACCCTGCGAAGCAGCCCTTGAGTCGATGTGGGTTGGGCGCCATCCCCTTTAATGGGGATACGAAACGGGCGCGCCAGCGTCTACACTCAGCGTGCAGTTACATTCCAAGTTCAGTCCGCCCGCCGACCGCTCGTGGGAGCGGGTCTGGGCGAGCCGTCATCTCCCCAGTCATTACTCCTTCCTAACCAAACCTCCATGAAACGCCCGCCCCTGCTCTGGTGTATTGCCCTGACCGCCGTGTCCACAGCAGACCTGTTCGCCCAAGCCGCAGTCCCCGTGCCGCCGGCGCCCACCGCCACTCCGGCCACCCCCCGCGCCGACGAAGTCATCGAGCTCAGCCCCTTCACCGTCAATGCGTCCGCCGACAAGGGCTATCGCGCCGAAAACACCCTCGCCGGCAGCCGCCTCAACACGAGCCTGCGCGACACCCCCGCGTCGGTGTCGGTGTTCACCAAGGAGTTCCTCGAGGACATCGGTCTCAACGAAATCGAACAGATCATCGATTACTCGGTGGGTTCCCAGGCCAACACCCAGGACGTCAACGCCGCCCCGAATGCCAATAACATGCTCGGTGGCGCGAACCTCATCCGCCGCATCGACGTGCGCGGCATTATTGCGGCGCAAGGGGTCGATTACTTCAAGAGCATCACCGTCAATGATGGCTACCGCATCGACCGCTACGACGAGAGCCGCGGTCCCAACGGCATCCTCTTCGGTGTCGGCAGTGCCGGCGGCATGATCAACCAGAGCTCCATTCTCGCCGTGACCAACCGCGACAGCGCCCGCCTCAGCTACGAGATGGGCGACTACAGCACGAGCCGCGTCCTGCTGCGTCTCAACAAGGTCGTGGTGCCCAAGAAGCTCGCCCTCGCCGTGGCCGCCGTGGATCAGGAGAACGGCGGCTGGCGCAAGCCCGCCTCGCAGGACAAGGAGCGGCTCTACGGTACGATCACCTTCACGCCCACCGACAAGATCACGTTTCGCGCCATGGGCGAGCGGGGCAATGAGCATCGCTCCGCCATCGCGCCGTATCTTGCCTTTGACGGCGGGCTGGCCTGGCTCGACAACCGCAAGGCCAAGGGCGTCGATGCGGTCACCTTCACCCCCAGCAATACGAACCCGACCGCCGCCCAGGCCGCCCTCGGCGTCGTTTCCCGCAATGCCGCCGTCGGTACCACGACCCGCCGCTTCATCTTCATCGATAACGACCAGACGTTCTTCGATTCCACCGGCACCTTCGTGACTGGTTCCTACAACAACCCCGCGGTCCGCGCTCCCGACGGCACCCCGGGCAGGACCGGCGTCGCGCTGTCCATCAACGACCCGGCGTTTCTGCCCTACAACATCAACTCCGGCGGCCCCGGCATGTACCGTGATACCGAACTCACGAACTACACCCTGTCGTTGGATTGGCGGATCACGTCGCGGCTCAATCTCAACCTCTCGCACAATTTCCAGAAAATCGATTTGGAGAATCCGTTGATCAAAGGCTCCACGCCGATGATCTCCGGCGAAGCCAACCGCACGCTCGGGCCCGGTGGCCCCGCCAATCCCTACGCCGGCCGGCTCTATATCGACGCGCTGTGGTACAACGAACTCCACTCCGCCGACTACCGGGAAACCCGGCTCGCCCTCTCCTACGATCTCGAGACGAAGTGGAAGGCGCTCGGCACCCACCGCCTGGCCGGCCTGTACGCCCGTACCAAGGAAACCGATCGCTACAACGCCCAACGCCTCGGCGTGATGGGCGCGCCGTTCAACGCCGACCCGCAAAACGCGAGCAACCTCGTCATCCAGCGCCTCTACCTCGACGAAACCAATCCCCGCTCCTTCGTTGCCGCCGACTGGCACCGCGTGCCGAGCACGTTCACCAACCGCGGCACCAACTACAATGTCGGCTGGATCGACGGCGGCGCCGGCACCACCAACTCCTACGCCGAACAGGAAATGGACGCGAAGCTGATCGTCGCGCAGAGTCATTTTCTGCAGCGCCGCATCGTCACCACCGTCGGCTACCGCGTCGATGAAGGCGATGTGACGACCTTTGGGTTTTCCAAGGATCCGGTCTTGAAGACCGACATCCTCGATCTTGATCCCGCCAAGGCCACGACCAACCACGTCAAGGGCATCACCCGCACGCAGGGTTTGGTCTGGCATGCCACCCAGTGGCTGTCGCTCCTCGGCAATCGCTCGAGCAACATCGGCATTCCCACCTTCACGAACAAGGTCTTCCCCCGGGGCGCGACCCCCGATCCTTCGAAAGGCGAGGGCGAAGACTACGGGTTCGCCCTCGATCTCCTCTCCAACCGCCTCTCGTTGAAAGCGGTCGCCTTCACGACCACCAAGATAGGGGAAACCAAAAGCGGCGGCATCGACGCGCGCTACAACGTCCGCAACGGGCGCATCGCCGACGCCCTCGGGGGTGCCCTCGTCGGTCCGGGCCGGCCCATCTCTGCCGCCGACTGGACTGCGATCCGCGCCAGCCTCACACCCCAGGCCAACTCCGACTATTTCAACGAGGATTCCGAGGGCTACGAGGTCAGCGCCGTCGCCAATCTCACCCCGCGCTGGCGCCTCACTGCGACCTACTCGTACACCGACCGCCTGCGCTCGGGTACCTCCGACGCCGATGCGATTCCGTGGTATGGCTACACCTACGACGGCAAACTGGTCAAAGAGGGCGTCACCCAGAACGCCAACGGCACCTGGAACGTCAATGCCGCCGCCTTCGCGCCGGACGGCACGGTCGCGAAATGGATCGAACTCGGCAACCGCACCCCCGCCGCGAACCTCGCGACGCTCACCACCTCCAGCAACATCACGGTCGCCGAGGAGATCCGCAATATGATCGCCGAGATCAACGACGACAAACTCCAGAACGAGCAGGGCTGGGGTCTGCGGCCGCACAAGGTCAGCCTCTTCACGGCCTACGATTTCACCGAAGGGCGGCTGAAGGGCTTCTCGACCGGCTTCGGCTACCGTTGGCGCAGTGACAATCTCGTCGGCCGCACCGCCCAGGGCACCGAGGTGCGCGGCCGCGCCCTCATCGCCACCGATCTGATGCTCCGCTATCGCCACGCCGTGAGCGCCGGCCGCTTCCGCGGCTCGCTCTCGTATCAGATCAACGTCTCGAATGTGTTCAATCAGAACGGCATTATCCCGCAGCGGTTCTCCGTGTCGCCCGACTTCCAGCTGCCCGGCGGCCGCGGCGTCGGCTACAGCCGCTTCGACCTCGTGGAGCCGCGCTACCTGCGCCTTACGACGACGTTCTCGTACTGACCGCACGCGCCGGAAAATCGGCCTGTCCCTTCACGCCGCTCCCGTGAACCGTATTGGCCTGTCCCTTTTACACCGCCCTGCCGAATTGGCCTGTCCCGACTGCTCTCCCTCGCTCATGCCCTCCCTCTCCCGCCGCCACTTCATCGCGTTGACCGCGACGACCGCCGCCACTGCCACCTCCGGCATCCTGCAGGCACAAGCCCCTGCCGCCACGAAGGCCAGAATTCCCCTCGGCCTCGACGCCCACTCCGTGCGCGCCATGGGCTGGAAGGCCCGCCAACTGATCGACTACGCCGCCGAGCAGAAGCTCGATGCCGTCCTGTTCAACACCCTGAAGCCGCTTGAGAGCCTCGAGCCCGCGCACCTGCGCGCCCTGCGCGAAACCGCCACCGCGCGTGGCCTCCGCCTCTACGTCGGCGCCGGCAGCATCGCGGAGGGCTCGACCGCCTTCTCCAAAGAGCACGGCAACGCCGAAGCCCTGCTCGCCCTCGGCGTGCGCGTTGCTACCGATCTCGGTTCGCCCGTCGTCAATTGCCGCATCGGCTCATTCCCCGATCGCTCGACGCCCGGCGGCATCGAGGCTCGTATCGCCGAGCTGCTCAAGGTCCTCAAGGCGGTCCGATCCCGCGCCCTCGACGCCGGAGTCAAGTTCGCCGTCGAAAATCACGCCGGCGATCTGCGCTCCGAGGAGTTGCTCCAACTCATCCAGGCCGCCGGCACGGACAGCACCGGTGTCATGCTCGACCCCGGCAATGCTGTCTGGGCCATGGAGGATCCGATGCGCCAACTCGAGCAGCTTGGGCCGCACGTGCTCTGCACGAGCGTGCGCGACTGGATGGTCTGGGAATCGCCCGAAGGCGCGACGTTTCAATGGACCGCCATCGGCGAAGGTCTGATGGATGTACCCGCGTTCCTCGGCCTGATGCAACGCCACTGCCCGGCCGCGCCCCTGAATCTGGAAATCATCTCGAACTCGCCGCGGCCGATTCCGTTTCTCCGGCGCGACCATTGGCAGGTTTATCCTAATCTGCCCGCCGCCGGCATTGTGGACTTTCTGGCGCTCTGCCGCCGCGGCCGCCCGCTGGAGCTGGTGAAGCCGCCGGCGGGCACCGATCCCAAGGCGTTTGAAAAACAGTACCAGCGCTCGGAATTCGAGCGCAGCGTCGCCTACCTGCGGCGCCTCGGTGCCGGCACGCAGCGAACCTGAGTCACTCCTTCATCTTCCCTCCACCTCTGCCATGCCAGTCTTCCGATGCCGCCGCGGGATCCCCTTCGCTCTACTGCTCGCTTTCCTGCTGGCCGCGACGTTGCCCACCCACGCCGCCACGCCTGCGAATGCGGCGGTTCCCAATGTTGTCTTTTTCGCCACGGATGATCTCAACGATTGGGTCGGGCCGCTGAACTCGCCGGTTCGCGCCAAGACGCCGAACTTGGACCGCCTCGCCGCGCGCGGCGTGACCTTCCAAAATGCCCAGGCTTGCGGCACCTTCTGCGCGCCCGCCCGCACGGCGTTGTTCACGGGGCGGCACCCCGCCACGACCGGAGCCTACACCACGCAAATCTATCATCGCGACCACCCCGAACTGCGCCCCCTGCAGGTCGCCCTCCAGCAGGGCGGCTACGCGACGTTCGGCACAGGTAAGATTTTCCACCATCCGGCGGGCTACGTCGATCTGCGCGGCTGGACCGAGTTTCACACGCGCAAGGCGACCCAGCGCATGGCGGGCTGGCCCGTCGACAGCTGGCGCCAGGGGGCACCGCTGCCCACGTCGGTGCCCTACAGCGCCTTCACGCGGCAGATGCGCGCCGAGGGCGACAAGACATTCATGGAGTATGCCCCGTTGCCCGACGCCGTCGAAAAGGACATCGCTGATACGATGCAAACCGAGTGGGCGGTCAGCGTGCTGAAGCGCGCGCATACCCAGCCGTTCTTCCTCGCGCTCGGCCTCTATGCGCCGCACTTCCCCAACTACGCGCCGCAAAAATACTACGACCTTTACCCCCTCGACGAAATCAAGCTCCTCCCGATCAAAGACGGCGATACCGACGACCTGCCGCCGGCCATCAAGAAGTTCAATGACCGCCGCAAGGCCACGATTCACGACAAGCTGAACGAGCTGGGCCTGATGAAGGACGTCCTGCGCGCCTACCTCGCCTCGATCTCCTACGCCGACGCCATGCTCGGCCGCGTGCTCGATGCCCTCGATGCCAGCCCCGCGCGCGACAACACCATCGTCATCTTCTGGAGCGACCAAGGCTATCACCACGGCGAGAAGGGCCACTGGGGCAAGCATTCGCTGTGGGAACGCACCGCCAATATCCCCTTCATCTGGGCCGGCCCCGGCATTGCTCGTCAGGCCAGCGTCACCGCCACCGTGAGCGCGATCGATCTCTACCCGACCCTCGTGGAGTTGTGCCGCCTCGCCCCCGACGCCGGGCTCGAAGGCCAGTCGCTTGCCGCCACCCTCCGCCAGCCCGCGCGCGCCCGGGATCGCAATGTCGTGCTCTGCGAGGTCAACCCCGGCGGCTACGCCATCGTCAACAACCAGTGGCGCTTAATCCATTATGCCGATGGCACCGAGGAACTCTACGACGTTGTCCAGGATCCGAACGAATGGGATAACCTCGCGCGGCAGGAAAAATTTCGAACCGTGATGGCCGAGTTGCGCCAGAGCGCGCCAAAGCGATTCGCCCCGCCCGGCCCTGAGTCGAAGGACCTGCGGCTTGTCACCGAAGGCGAGCGTTTCCACTGGGAACTGAAACGCGCCGGCTCCAAGAAGAAAGTGACATCCTCCAAGTGACCTCACCCTCGATGAATCCACGCTCCCGCCTCGTCCTGATCTTCACATTGCTCCTCGGCCCCTCGCTCGCCGCGTCCACCGCCGCCCCAGCTCCGGCCAGGCCCAACATCATCGTCATCGTCGCCGATGACCTCGGCTACGCCGACGTGCGTTTCAATCCGCAGCACCCGAAGGAAATCGCGACGCCGAATCTCGACCGACTGGCCAAGGAGAGTGTGATTTTCCGTCAGGGTTACGTGACCGGCCACGTCTGCTCGCCGACGCGCGCGGGCCTCATGACGGGACGCTATCAGCAGCGGTTGGGCCTCTATACCGGAGGCGAAGCCGGTTCGGGCCTGCCGATGACGGAGCAGATTTTCCCGCAGTTCCTCAAGCCCGCGGGCTACACCTCGATGCAGATCGGCAAGTGGCACCTCGGGCCCACGCCCGAGTGGAGCCCGGCCCTGCGCGGCTTCGACGAAGTCTTCGGTTTCCTCGGCCGCGGCGCGCACGACTACTTCAGACTCAATGACCCCGAGGATCCGATCTACCGCGGCACCACGCCCGTGAAACTCGATGGCTACCTCACCGACCACCTCGGCAACGAGGCCGTGGCGTTCATCGATCGGCAGAAGACCAAGCCCTTCTTCCTCTACCTCGCCTTCAACGCCGTCCACGCCCCGCTGCAGGCCCCCGCCGACGAGATCGCGAAGTTCAACACCGGCAACGCCAGCCGCAACACGCTGCTCGCAATGGGCAAACGCATGGACGACGCCATCGGCAACATCGTCGCCAAACTCAAACGCGAAAGCATCTGGGAAAATACGCTGCTCTTCTTCATCAGCGACAACGGCGGTCCGCTCGCGCAAAACGCGAACAACGCCCCGCTCCGCGGCGGCAAGCATCAGGACTACGAAGGCGGCATCCGCGTGCCATTCCTGGTATGCTGGCCCGCGGAACTCAAAGCCGGCGAAAGCCAGGCCGTCGTCAGCTCCCTCGACATTTTGCCCACCGCACTTGCCGCCGCCGGCCTCTCCGGATCGGCCGGGAAGCCCTTCGATGGCACCAACCTTCTGCCGCTCCTCCGCGGCGAAACGCCGCCGCCGCGCAATCTGTTCTGGTCCGCCGGCAGCGTCGAGGGCTGGTGGGCGGTGCGCTCCGGCGACTGGAAGCTCGTCTGCGAAAAGGGGAGGATCGGCCTCTTCGATTTGGGCCACGACATTTCGGAGAAGAACGACCTCGCGCAGAGCAAACCGGAGAAGGTCGCCGAGTTGACCAAGCTCCACGATGCCTGGCTGGCCGACATGGCCACCCCTGTCAAAGCCGGCGCCAAACGTTACGGCATGGAGGCCCCGGCCGGCACGCCGCCGAAACGGGACAAGAAAGCGAAAGCCGAGCGCAAGAAAAGGAACGCCGCGGAGCCATGAATGCGATGAGGGCGATTTCGGTCAATCCGAGGACGGTCGCCCTCACTGGCCTGCTCCTGTTCCTGCCGGTGGCGACCACGTGCGTCGCGGCCACTGCCGACCGGCCCAACGTCGTCATCATCCTCGCCGATGATCTGGGTTACGGTGATCTCGGTTGCTACGGTCACCCCCGGTTCAAGACCCCGAATATCGATCGGCTCGCGGCGGCCGGGGCGCGCCTCACGCAGTTCAATTGTCCCGCCCCGTATTGCGCGCCGACGCGCGCTTCGCTGCTCACGGGCTCTATGTCGCGATGTTTGACGAAGTCGATGAAGGCACCGCAATTTTCAAAGTGAAGAACTCTCCGCCCGTCGGCGACGGCGTGCAGTTCGTCACCTACGAAGGCCTCCCGAGCGACCACTACCTCCGTCTCACCGGTCTGGCCGGGAAAGTCATCCGCGGCGAAATCCCCGTCACCCCCGAACCGCCGGGCCGTTGGTACAATGAGGCAGGCCTTTGAGCGTCTCGAGGCGAGAGCCACCTTCTCGCAACTGCGGCAATCGCCCATCCCCCGAAAAGGGGATGTTCGCGGCGCACAAAAACGACCATGATCCCTACATCACTGATGGCTCCGCCCCGCGGAGCCATCGTGCGCTCCCCATCCCTGCAACTTACCCGACCATGAAACACCCTCGCCTCGCCCTGACCCTGGCGCTCCTTGTTGGCACCGCACTCGCCCAGTCGGCCGCGCCGCCCGCGCCTTCCGTGACCTCCGCGGCGGAGGACGAGACGATCGTCTTGAATCCCTTCATCGTCAGCACTGAGGCCAACAAAGGGTATTATGCCTCGGAGACCCTGTCGGGGACCCAACTGCGGACCCCGGTCCGCGATCTGGCGAACCCGATCACGATTCTCACCGAGGAGTTCATGCGGGATATCGGCGCGGTGAACTATGAGGAAGCCCTGGAGTTTCTCCCCAGCACCCGCGCATTCGCGGGGGATTCCTCAGACCCGGAAGGGGTCTCGTCGCGCACCGGCACCCCTTACATGGTGCGGGGCTTCCGCTCCAATACGCTGACCAACAATTTTTTCACCAGTCGCATCAAGGTGGACAACTACAACACCGAGACGGTGACCCAATCCCGGGGACCCAATTCCCTGCTCTTTGGTTTGGGTTCGGTGGGTGGTGCGCTCGACGCGACCAACAAGATGGGGAAATTCGATGCCAACAGTTATGGCCTGGAAGTTCGCCTCGACTCGGAGGGCACCAGGCGCGCCGGTGTGGATATCAATCAGATACTCATCCCGAAGAAGGTGGCGCTGCGCTTCGCCGGCTTGTCCACCGATCAACGCACCTCGCGCGATTTGCAGTATATGCGGCGCAACTCCGCCTATTTGAACCTGACGATTCAGCCGTCCAAAGGCGCGACGATCAACGTCAACGCGGAAGCGGGCCGAATCGACGAATCCATTCCCCGGGCCTACCAGGCCTATGATAGCGTTTCCGCCTGGTTGCGAGATCCCCGGTCCCCGTTACAAAAAGCGAACACCATTGATAATCTCCTGGTAACTTCCGGCACCACGGCGGCTCGCAATACCGCCCGCAATGTCCTCACCGGGGTTACCCAGGCATACTCGACTGCCAACATGCTCTTGTATATCATGAATGCCCCGCAGCTGGGAGTGCAGAACTGGAAGTTAAAGTCCAGGGGTTCGGAAGCCTACGTCAACGGACTGACCCAAAATCAGACCAGCCTCTCCGGCGCGTCCATCGTGCCGGGGGTGAACTTCCCGTTGGACACCATGGTCCCGGGCCCCTCGGAGCATTTTGACACCACCTACGACAAATACTCGGCCTCGTGGCAGCAGCGGGTTCTGGCCAAGACCTATTTCGAACTGGCCGGAGCCTACGAGAAATCGAAGAACGAGGACTGGCAGCCAATTCAACGGGGAGACTACGAGGTCTTTATCGACCCCAATTACTATCTCCCCGCCCAGTTGGCGTCGAGCAACCCGGATCCCACCAAACCGCTCAACCCCTATTTCGGGGTTCCTTATCTTGAGGGAGTTGCCACGCTGCAAAACCGCGACTCGACCACGAAACAGTGGCGCGCGACCCTGACCCATCAATTCGACCTGAGTCGCTTTGCGCCCGTCAAAGGATTCGATTTCGGCAAGTTTACGGCCGTTGCTTTCCATTACTATAGAAATGAGGACAGTTTTTTTGAGCAACCAGAGGAAATGACCACGAAGTCGGTGCTGCCAACCGGCGTCATCGGAAACACCGATAATCAGATAAAACGGCGTTACTATTTGTTGCCGGGGCAACCGGTCACCTTCCCCGCCTTCAATCCGGATGAGATCACCAAAGTTAACCAGGCGGCGAACCCAGCGATTCCGGGCGCGGTCGTCCCTGCCATCACGTCGGCTTTTGTGCGGCGCTTGGCCAACTCCTATGCGCCTGAAACCACCAAATCCTATGCCGCGATCGGCCAGTGGGAACTGTTCTCCCGTAGGGTGATCCTCACCGGCGGTATGCGCCGGGATGCGGTCAGTTCGAGGCGATTCGACTTCAAGCTGGATCCTGTCACCCTCTTGTACGGCGGGAAGGGGGAGGGAACGTTCGCCCCTGCGGTCGAAAAAACGGTGACCAACCGCAACTTCGGAGCCGTCGTCAAAGTCACGAAGTGGCTTGATCTCTACGCCAACACTTCCACGAACACCGTGGCGGCCGGCGGCAGCAACTATGACATTTTCGCCCAATCGTTGCCCGATCAAGAGGGCACCGGTTACGACTTAGGGTTGCGCGGCTTCTTCCTCGAAGACCGCGTGATCCTGAAACTCAATTATTTCAACAACGAATCCTTGAACCGGGTCTCAAACCCACTCCGCGATTCAGCCGTCGGCGTCGAACTGGCCCGGCAGAACGCTTATGTCGAAAGATACCTCGAGGGCATGGTCCTCAACGGATTTGGCAGCAAGGTAGCCGGGGCCCCCCGCTTCACCGATTACCCGGGCAATGGTCTCTGGACGGACCTGGAGTCGGATTTGACGCAAGGCTATGAACTGGAGGCCACCCTGAATCCAACCAAACAGCTGCGCATCATGACAAACGTCTCTTACAACGATGCGACGTTGAACAGCACCTACAAATTCTTCCGGCCGTGGTATGAGAAGTTCGCCCAGCCCTACCGTGCGGATACTGCCATCACGTCGCTCATCGCCAACCCCGCGTTCAATGCCACCCGGACCATTGGCGAATATATCGCCGGTTTCGAGCGCCGATTGAATTACCATGAAGCCCAGGTCGGCGGCGCCCGGATTCGCGGCAACAATTGGCTGGTGAATGTGGTCGGGAGCTACGCCTTCGATCAGGGCCCGTTGAAAGGCCTGCGCGTGGGCGGAAGCGCGCGCTGGCGTGATGCTCCCACCATCGGCTACCCGGAAGTGGCCGGAAGCTTTGATGTGAAGAATGCGTTCACGGGCGCAGAATCCCTGGTGACGGATGCCTTCGTCAGTTACTCCTGGAAAAACAAGCTGCTGGGTCAAAATACAAATTGGTTGGTTTCGCTCCGGGTGCGAAACCTCCTGAACCATGACGAATCCTATCCCAACAGCGCCGTCGACAACGGGCTCGGCCAGGCGCACATCTTGCAGCGGATCTATCAGGCGCCACGGGCGTATGAGCTCTCCGCAGCCCTGAAATTCTGAGCCGGGCCCCGGCTTTCCCCCCGCCGCGGAAAACCCCCGGCGGAGCGCCGGTTCATCCTGAGTTCGACGTTGGTGTTTTGACGGTTCGCGGAAAATTCTGGCATGATCGACCGCACGCTTCCCAGTTCCTCAAGCAACCCAACGGCCCTCTCTGTCCCGCCTCAAGCAACCCATGGCCTTCGCCGTGGCAAACACCGGGGCTTTCCCCTGCCCGGTCGCCTGCGCGAAAAGCGCGCAGTCTTCTTCGGTCACCCTGAGCCTGAACTGCGGCGAGAGCGGGTATTCACCGACATACTCACGCAGCGTCTCCACAGGCAGAACGATTTCTTGCGACGACGCGGGTGCTGCTCTGCCGCCAAGCAGCGCGAAGCCGAGCTCTTCGGATCCCTTCTGAACATTTGCCAGGATCGCCACCCCCGCGCCGTCCTTTGGACTGAATGCGACAAACGCATGACTGCCCGTCGTCGCACCGTTGTGCCAATAGACCGGTTTCTCCTTATCGACGGTGATGAACCAGCCAAGGCCGATTTGACCTCCGATTTCGGAGACTGCGCGTTGCGGTTGGAAGGTCGCAGCAAGCGCCTCATGCAACGGCGCATTGCGGCCTCCGAGGCAGGCCGCGAGAAATACGGCCATATCGCGCACCGAGCTGCGGATGCCACCAGCAGGGGCGCACGCGAGAAAGGTCCAGTTCGGCACGCGTTTTCCGCCGGTGTGCCCTGGCGCAAGGTTGGCCGGTGGAGGTGAGCCCGCCATGCCCAGCGTGGTGGCTTTTCATACCGAGCGGCGCGAGCAAGTGTTTGTGCAACGCGTCGGGGTAACTCGCGCCCCACGCAGCTGCCAGGGCTTCGCCGAGCACCGAGACGCCGAAATTCGAATAGGAAACGGGGCTCCACACGGCCGTGCCCGGACCGTGCGTTCGGAGTCCTTCGACCAGCGCGACGCGATCGAAAGCGGCATAGGGATCATTCGCATCGACCGTTTTTCCCATGTTCGCCGGTAACCGCGGCAGGCCTGAGGTATGCGTGGTCAGGGAGAGCAGCGTGATCTTCGCCAGGGCGGCTTGCGCCGGGTCGTCCGGCGGCAGCAGATATTTCGCCGCGGGATCGTGGCGGCTGGCTTTGCCCAGCCGCTCGCTTTCGGCGAGCAGCAGCGCCGTGAACACCTTCGTGACCGAACCAATCTCGAATTGGGTATCAGGCGTGATTGGGTGTGGAACTTCGCCGTCGAACCGGCCCGACTGAAAAAAATTCACGCCGTCCCCGTCGACCCACGCGACGGCGATGCCACCGGGCTGGTCCTTGTCCAGGCGTCGAGGCGGCCCTGGATGTCGAGCGGCGCTTTGGCAGCAGCAAGCGGAATCATCAGGAGAGCGGACAGAAGCAGGACGGAAGTTTTCATCGGGGGCGTAGGCAGGAGGTGAGCTATTCCGAGGAAAGGAGTTCGCGATGTAATTTTTCGAGTTCTTCCAGCAGGGGATCGATCTTCTTTCGGACCGCCCGTCGATTCATCGCCCATACACGCCAACAGATGAACGCGACAACCGCCGTATAACACACGACGAAGAACGGGGACTGCGATTGAGCGGCCGGACTATTGGCCCGAAAGATCACAATGGCCAGGACACAGGGCAGAATATACCAAGCACCCATATTTAGAAGCAGGCGACGTTGGTGCCGCAGTTCAGCGATGTCTGCATCGAGCTTTGCGAGCAGTGGTGCATCCGGACCCATACGTTCACGACGAGCACGGATACGTTCCATGATGAAAAACACTGAAACTCCCAAAATCAGCACAACCGCCAGGGCGATCGGCCACCCAGCTTTCCCCAGGCGCCATCCTTGATGGGCGGTTAAACCGGCTACAATCACGCCAGCCGCAGCCTCGAGTAAATCACGCCAAAAGAGACGGCGAGCCAGCTTCCGACTTTTCGCCTCGAATGTTTGCTTGAGTGTCGCCAGATCGGCGGTCGCCCCGACCGGCAGTTCCTGGCGTTTCCAGACTGCTTCGTAATCATTCCAGTTCATCGGTCACTCCTTTCATGAGTTCGGCGAGGCGTTTGCGTGCACGCGTCAAGGCGACGCCGACATGGTTTTCGGTCAGTCCGGTGATTTCAGCAATCTCGCGGTAGGCCAGGCCGTCGAGCGAAAGCAGCACCAATGCCCGGTCGAACATCGGAAGGGCGTGGATGTCCGCGTAAAGTTTTTCCAGCAATTCCCGCTCACTGGCCCGGTCGGCCGGAGAAGCGGCTTCGGCTGCGACGCGCGCGATGTCTGATTCCGGTTCGATGCGTTTTTCACGACGTGAGGTTCCGCGGCGCCAGGTCAGGGCCGTGTTGAGGCAAACCCGGTAGATCCAAGTCGAGGGCTTCGCCTGTCCCGCATAGGACGAGAGTGAGATCCACAGTTGCAACAGCAGCTCCTGTTGCAGGTCGGCGGCGTCCGCTGGGGCGGGCGCAAACGAACGGGTCACCTTGACGACGATGCCGCGATGCTCCACCAGCCAGGCCTTGAAAAGGGATGCTTGGTCGGCAGTTGGGCTCATCTACCCTGATTAGTCGCCGCAAGTCACAAATCCTTACAGCCTTTTCTGTGGAAGTTTTATCCGGTTCAATCCGTCACAATAAACCTGCAGAAGCGGCATTACCACCCGGCGGGTTTGGGCCCACACCGGGGGCCCAAACCAGGGGGTCAACCCGCTGTTTGCTACTCGCCCACGTGCCCAGCCCAAAGGTGCGCCGGCCTCAGTTCGGGCGATTTCCGTCCGGTTCGAAGCCCGCTGACGGCTTTCAATCTCTGAACCGCCTCGAATCCTTGGGGGATGGATTGAGCGCGTTGATTTCCTCCGGCCGAGCCACCGCAACGCTGTGCCCTTGCTTTCCCGGATGAGCGTTCCTCAAATCGCGTTTTCACCCACCGCTTCACCCCCCCCGATGCCCCTGATTACTGCCAGCAAGACCGAGTCCAGCTATGATGTGATTGTCGTTGGTTCCGGCGCCGCCGGCGGCCAGACAGCCTATACGTGCGCGATGGAGGGCGCCAAAGTCCTGATGCTCGAGGCCGGGCGGAACTACGATCCGGCGACCGAGACCCCGATGTTTCAGATCAATAGCCAGGCGCCGTTGCGCGGAGCGGGCACCCCGGACAAACCGTTCGGCTTTCACGACGCGACGATCGATGGTGGCTGGCAGGTGCCGGGCGAGCCGTACACCAGTGCATCGTCCGAGCCGGAGAGGCAGTTCTGGTGGTGGCGCGCGCGCATGCTCGGCGGCCGGACCAACCACTGGGGCCGCATCTCGCTCCGCAATGGACCCTACGATTTCAAGCCGCGCAGCCGCGACGGCCTCGGTTTCGACTGGCCCATCGGGTACGACGACGTCGCGCCGTATTACGACAAGGTGGAGATGCTCGTCGGGGTTTACGGATCTAACGAGGGCCTGGAAAACACGCCCGACTCGCCACCCGGCGTGCTGCAGCCACCGCCGAAGATGCGGGCGGGCGAGTTGTTCGCCCGCAAGCACGGCAAAAAACTCGGCCTGCCGATTGTCCCGATTCACCGCGCGGTGCTGAGCACGCGGCAGGATGCGGACACGCTGCCGCAGAAAATTCATCCGAAGAATCCGAAGGCGCAGCGGCTGCTGGCCGACGCGATGCGGGGACGCGCCGCCTGCTTTTGGGCGACACCGTGTGGCCGCGGTTGCTCGATCAAGGCAAACTATCAGTCGACCACCGTGCACCTGCCGCCCGCGCTTGCTTCGGGCAACCTCGACATCGTGCCCAACGCCATGGTGCGCGAGGTCACCGTCGATGCGAACGGCAAGGCGACCGGGGTCATCTACATCGACAAGACCACCGGGAGGGAAAGCACGGTGAAGGCCCGCGTCGTGGTGCTCGCGGCGAGTTCGGCCGAGTCGGTGCGCATCCTGCTCAATTCGAAGTCCGCGCGGTTCCCGAACGGCCTCGCCAATTCCAGCGGCAAGGTCGGCAAGTATATCATGGATACGGTGGGCGCGAGCTTCGGCGGGCAGATTCCCGCGCTCGAAAACCTGCCGCTGCACAACGAGGACGGCGCGGGCGGCAACCATGTCTACGTGCCGTGGTGGCTCTACAAGGAGCAGCACGCCGGCAAGCTGGGCTTCGCCCGCGGTTACCACATCGAGTTCGGCTCTGGCCGCCAGTTGCCTGGCATGGGCACGGGGGCCGGCCTCGAGTGGCTGACCGGCGGCAGCTACGGCCGGCAGTTCAAGGAGGATGCCCGCCGCTACTATGGCTCGACCCTGGGCTTCGCCGGGCGCGGCGAAATGATTCCGAACGAGGACTCGTTCTGCGATCTCGATCCCAACGTGAAAGACCAGTGGGGCACGCCCGTGCTGCGCTTCCATTGGCAGTGGTCCGAGCACGAGACCCGGCAGGCCGCGCACATGCAACGGACCTTTGCCGACCTCATCGAGGCGATGGGCGGAAAGACCGCCACCCAGCCGAACCCCGATGGCAGCAAGGCGATCGAGCCCGGCGGCAAGATCATCCACGAGGTCGGCGGCACCATCATGGGCGCGGATCCGAAAACCTCGGTGACGAACCAGTGGTGCCAGACGTGGGACGTGAAGAACCTGTTCGTCACCGATGGCGGACCGTTCTGTTCCAACGCCGACAAGAATCCGACGCTGACGATCATGGCGCTCGCGTGGCGGGCGAGCGACTACCTCCTCGATGAAATGAAGAAAGGAAACCTGTGAAACCGGCGCGAGACCGGCATACCGCATCACGCCGATGAACACTTTTTCACCCACCCGCATGGACCGCCGCGATGCGATCAAATGGATGCTGACCGCGGCCGCCTCGGTCGCGGTCCTCGAACGCGATGGACTGGCCGCGGCCGCGACGAGTCCCGGAGCGTTGGCCGCGACCGGCTACGGCACGGATCCTGATCTCGTCAAATCGTACCAGCCCGGCGATGTCTGGAAACTGACATTTACCGAGGCGCAGCGGGCGACGGCGGCCGCCTTATGCGACGCGATCATTCCGGCCGATGCGCGGGGACCGAGCGCATCGTCGCTCAACGTACCCGACTTCATCGATGAATGGATCAGCGCGCCGTATGCGGGCCACGACGGCGATCGACGGACGGTGGTCGACGGGCTCGCGTGGCTCAATGCGGAGGCGCAGCGGCGGTTTGGCAACGATTTCGCCGCCCTCGTCACGCGCCAGAAGAACGCGATCTGCGACGATATTTGCTACGTCCCGAAGGCGAAGCCGGAGTTCCGCGACGCGGCGCAATTCTTCAAGAAGTTCCGCGACCTGACCGCGGGCGGGTACTACACGACGCCGGAGGGGATGAAGGACATCGGGTACATCGGCAATGTGCCGCTGGCGACGTTCGACGGTCCACCGCCGGAGGTGTTGAAAAAGCTCGGGCTGGCGTGAGCGCCATCCGGAGCAGGAGCCTGATTGCAGGCGATGATCCCCTCCTCGCTCCCATCCGCAAAGCCCGAACGCCACGTCCGCATCCGTCTGGCCCCGGGTTCTTCCGGCATTCTCCTTGCATATTCTTGGCGGGTTAAATGACCTCGCCCCCATCCCACAACCTGGTTCTTGCGGCACAACTCGCAAGAACCTGCCTCGCTACAAACGAAAACCCAAAACACCTATGAACGCACGATACCCGTGGAAGCGGGCGACTTGGTATTCCATCTTGATCGCCGCAAGCATGCTTCCGACCGCGATGGCTCAACAAGCCGCCGTTTCGAAAGAAGTGAAAATCGATGACGCCACCAAGCTGGAGAAATTCGTCGTCACCGGCTCGCTGATCAAGCGCGTCGAAGGCGAGGGCGCGCTCCCCATGTTGACGATCACGCCGATGGAAATGGAGCAGCGCGGCATTGCCAGTGCCGAGCAGATGATCATGGAGCTCAACATCAATGGCAACGGCATGGACAACCTCGCCAGCAACGCCGACGTGGTGGCCGGCCAGCAGCGCGGCAACAACGGCGCGACCTCCGCCAATCTGCGCATGCAGGGCTCCGCCGCCACGCTCGTTCTGCTCAACGGCCGTCGGGTCGCGGCGCATGGTTTGAACGGCGGCACCGTTGACCTGAACCAGATCCCGTTCGCGGCCATCGAGCGCGTCGAGATCCTCAAGGACGGTGCCTCCGCGACCTACGGCACCGATGCCGTCGGCGGGGTCATCAATTTCATCACGAAGTCGAACTATCAGGGCTTCAGCGCCAGCGCCGCGACCGACATCACGCAGGAGGGCGGCGGCAATATCTTCCGTTATTCGGCGGTGGCCGGATTTGGCGACCTCAACAAGGACCGCTTCAACATCATGACCACGCTGTCGCGGTCCGACCACAAGCCGCTGCGCGGCGATCAGCGCGATTGGAACGGCACCTTCTTCCCCAGCCGCGGTTTGGCGCCCGACACGCGCGGCACGCCGATCGCCACGGCGTTTCCCCTCGCCATACCTCTGGTCTCGACGACGCCGCTGCAACCAACGATACCGCTGCAAAACGCGCTCAGTCGCGACAACCTCACCGCCGCCGGCCGCGGCACGGGCCCGATCGACCCGGCCTCCGGCATCGCGATGAGCGGCGGCATCAACATTCTCAACCTGCCCGGCGGCGCGGGCTTTGCCGGCACGGATATGCAACCGTATGACTATTTGCTGTGGTCCGTGCCCAGCGCCAAGTACGCGGCGGCGTGGGATACCGCGCGCGCGGCCGTGCTGCAACAGCCCGTGCGCAACACCAACTCGATCACGCGTGGCATCTACAAAATCGGCGAGCACCGCCTCACCGGTGAACTCGTGCTCGGACGCTCGGAGTCAACGAAGAGCTTCTCGCCCCAGCAGTTCACCTCCTCGGCCACGCAAACCGTCCTTGCCTCCGACGGTCTCACGACCGTGGCGAGGCCGGAATACAATCTCGCCTATCCGAGCACCGGCGCGGATTACAACCGGGTCTTCAACGCGATCGCGGCGTACTTCCCCAGCATTGCGCCGAACCGCGGTCTGCCGATCGCCTTCCGCTGGCGCGCCACGCCGTTGGGCAACCGCGAGTATTTCACGAGGTCCGACACGTGGCGCGGGATGGTTTCCCTGGAAGGGCCGATTTCCTTCCTGTCCAAATGGGAATACCGCGTCGGCGCGTCCCGCGCGAACAGCGAGAGCTTTTCCATCCTGAACCATGGCTATGTTTACTCGGTTCCCTTCCTGACTCTGATCAACACGGGCGTCGTCAGTCCCTTCTCCTACACCCAGACGCCCGAGGCGATGGCCGCGATCGACAAGACGCGGGCGGACGGCGTCAAACTTTACGGCGGACGATACACGACGGACCAGGTCGATGCCAGCGCGACCGGTCAGTTGTTCAAGCTGCCCGCCGGCATGGTTCAGGCCGCGATCGGGGTGGATCATCGCAAGGAGACGTGGGGGTTCAGCGGCGACCAGCGCCCCAACCTCAACACCGCCGGAGCGATCATCGCCAGCGCGGCGTTTGACAACGCCAACGCGACCCAACCGCGCACGCGCAACATCGATGCCGTCTTCGCCGAACTGCAGATTCCCATCGCCCGGGGCCTGGATCTGAACGCCGCCGGCCGCACCGACCGCTACACGGGCTTCGGCACGTCCACCAACCCGAAGGTCACGCTGCGCTACGCGCCCTCGGAAAAGATTCTCTTCCGCAGTTCCTACAGCACGGGCTTCCGGGTGCCGACGTTCACGCAACAGTTCAATCCGCGCCTGGAAACCACCTACGCCGGGAATGATTTCGCCGACCCGGCAAACGGTCCCTACAACATCGTTGACGCCACGCACCCGGCGGTTCGCCCCGTCATCTACACGGGCGGCAAACTGGATCTGCAACCCGAGACCGCCAAAATGTATTCCGCCGGTTTCGTGTTCCAGATCAACCGCCACCTCAGCGGCAACGTCGATTGGTGGTCCATCCAGCGCGAGGGTTCCATCCTGCAGTTCGGGCAAACCGTGCTCGCGCAGAACTACGAACTCTTCAAGGACCGCTTCATTCGCGAAGCCGGCGTCCTCACGGCGATCGACAGTCGCTGGGTCAACGCGGGCGCGACTTCCACGAAGGGCATCGAATACGGTCTGAAGGGCGACCTGGACGTCGCCGGTGGCAGGCTCGCCGCCGGCTTCGATCTCTCGTATCTGCTCCAGAAGAAATCGAAGCTCCTCGCGAGCGCGCCGTTCGGTTTGAGTGAAATCAACCTCTTCACCCGCTCGAGCGATCTTGGCCTGCGCTGGAAACACACCGCGTTCGTCAGCTACCGCAAAGGCAACTGGACCGCGATGGTCAACCAGCTTTACCGCAACAGCTACACGGACGCGGTGCTGCCGGGTGTGGCCAACGGCACCGTGAAGCCGTCGCAATGGAGCCCGACGGTCAAGGCCTACAACATCTTCGGCCTCTCCGTCACGTACCGCGGCATCAAGAACATGACCGTGATCGCGGGCGTGAAGAACCTGTTCAACACGGATCCGCCCTTCTCGGCCACGTACGATACCAACACCGGCGCCGGCAGCAGCTGGGAACCCCGCATCGTCGATCCGCGCGGGCGCTCGTTCACGCTGCGGGTGGACTACAAGTACCATTGATCGCCCGGCGCGGGAAGCCGGCTTGCCGGCGACCCGAGACCTTTTCCGCCGCGGAGCGCGGGCACTCTTGCCCGCGAGATTCGTTCCGCTCCGCGGCGCTGATACGCTCGATGAATGGATGTGGGTCTCTGCCGGTAATCATGGCCGCGCGTTTGCCGACCCAGTTCCAATCCACACGGCCGCGACGGGCCCACTCTGAATGCAGACGCGGCAGCCGGTATTTATGACCGCTTCGCCCAGATCCGCAGTGACGAGAGCAGGAAATCCTCGAGGGCGGCGGCCACATTGAGGTTGAGCCGCAGCAGGCCGACGTCGTGCTCGAGTTTCTCGATCGCGGCGACATGGGCGCGTCGTGTCGCCTCGTCGCCCGCGACCAGGCGTGGAAGCGCGAAGGTGCGGGTGGCCTGCTCGATTTCGGCGAACAGGCGGGCGCGAAGGCCATTGGCGATGCCGGTTTCGATCGCCACCCGCTCGTCGTCGTCGAGGTCGGCCGGAAGTTTTTCCTTTTCCCGCTTCGAGACCTCCGCGGTCGCGAAGTCCAGCACGGTGGTGAATCGCGCGACCAGGCCGTAGAGCGTAAAGACGTGATCCGCGATCGCCTTCTTGTCGGAACCGACGCCCTCGGTCAGACGGCCGAGCCAGGCGCGGTAGTCTTCGAGCCAGGGCGCCCAGCCGTCGGCGGCGACTAAGGCCGCGGCGGAAGGAAAGCGGAAGTGAAGCACCCGGCTGCGAATCGTCGGCAAGAGCGCGTAAGGGCGGGTCGTGAGCAGGAGGAGCGTGGTGTTGGCGGGCGGTTCCTCGAGGGTTTTGAGGAAAACGTTGGCGGCGGTGACATTCATCCGGTCGACCTCGTGCAGGATGGCGACTTTGCGGAGCGCTACGGCGGGGGAGATTTGCACCTGGTTGATCAAGGCGCGGGTGGCGTCGGCGGTAATCTGCCGCATCTTGCCCGCGGGCCGAAGCATGAAACAGTCAGGATGCTGCTCGGGCTGGAAATGGTGCGGTGCGGATGGCGGAGCGGCGCCGGGCCGTGACTTTTCGCCGCCAGCGGCGAAATCGCGGTGTCCGGCCGTCGCCGCCAGTTCCGCGGCCGGGGAGGCCGCTCCCCCCGGACTGAGCAAGCGGTCGGCGATCGCGTGGGCGATCGCCACGAGGGTTTCCAAATCGTCGCCGTGGAGCAGCAGGCTGTGGGAAAGCCGGTGGCGCGCGATGGCATTCTCGATGACGGTAATCGCCGGAGTGCCGACAAGAGCGGCAGGCCAGGGCGTGGCAGCGGCGGTCATCTTGAATTCTTAGTCGTGTCACTCTGCGCGCAGCGAAGAATCCAGCCGGGAATCGCAGGCGAAAAACGCGGCGTGGGTCCCACTGGATTCTTCGCTGCGCCCAGGATGACGCTTCGCGTCACTTCAACCGCGCCTGCACCTCGGCCCAGATCTTCTTCTCGACCACATCCTCGGACTTGGTGCCGTCCACGACGATGAAGCGCTCCGGCATGCCTTTGGCCAGCAGGAGATAGCCCTCGCGCACTTTCGTGTAGAACCCAATGTTCTCGCGCTCCATCCGGTCCGGAAGATCCGATGCCCGTTGGCGGAGGCGGGCCAGGCTGACTTCCTCGGGCACGTCGATCACGATGGTGAGATCGGGCATGACGTTGCCGACGGCAAAGCGATTGATTTGGTTGACGGGATCGGCGGCCAGGTTGCGGCCGATGCCCTGGTAAACCGTGGAGGAATCGAGAAAGCGGTCGCTGAGCACGACGACGCCCCGCATGAGGGCGGGTGCGATGACTTCGCGGACGAGCTGGGCGCGGGCGGCGGCGAACAGGAGCAACTCGGTCTCGGCGCACATCTCGTCGCCCTTGGAGTTGTGCACGATGATGTTTCGAATCTGCTCTCCAATTTCGGTGCCGCCGGGCTCGCGGGTCGAGACGACTTCGCGATGCTGCTTTTGGAAGCGGGCGGCGAGCCGGGCGATTTGAGTGGACTTGCCGGAACCTTCGGAACCCTCGAAGGAGATAAGGCGGCCGGCGGGTTTTTGTTGCAGTGGCATAACGTGAGGGTGGCGGTTTTAGCGCCAGTTGGCGAGGAAGGTTTCGATGGCGGCCAGCGAGGGGCTCTCACCCGTCCGGACGTAGTGTCCGCTGGTGCAGACTCCGACGGTGAGGCAGGCCTCGGGGGCGAGCCCGATCACCTGACCGGTCGTGAAACCCGCGTTGAAGTGATCGCCCGCCCCGGTGGTGATGAGGGGTTGCGGGGTATAGGGTCCCGGCACCCACCAGGTGCCTTGGGCCGTCGCGCAGGCGGCCGACTCGCGGGGATGAACCACGACCGTCGCGAGCGCGAGCTTGGCGCGAATCTCCGCGGCCATGGCGCGCAGGCCGGCTTCGTCGTCAGCCGTCGCGGTGCAGCCCAAGGCGGCTGAAACCTGGTGGGCTTCCTTGAGATTGAGCCCGAGGGTCACCCGGCCAAAGGCTTCAAACCGGGTAATCGCGGCGAGGGCGGCGCGCAGATCGTCGGCCGAGCGTTTTTCCGGGTCGGCCAGGTCAAAGAAGAAGATCCGTTCGGCCGCGGCGGGCAGGCGGGGCAGCACGCGGTCGACCAGCGCGTTGAAAATCGCCGTCATGTTCGGGATCATCGTCCAGTTGACGAGGGCGACCAGCCCGGCGCCGGCGAGTTCGGCGATGAAGGCCTCCTCGCCCATGGTTTCGCAGATCCGCGCGTAGGTGATCTCGTCAAGACTGCGCATGGTGCCGAGCATCAGCTTGCCGTCGGTGAACTCGATGGCCGTCGTATGGGCGGCGGCGGAAAGCGAAACGGTGCGCGCGCGGCGGGCCATGTCGGCGAAAACCGGATGCACCTGCGGGTGGCCGAGGGCGCCGATGTAGGTGACGTCGGCCCCGGCCGCGAGCAGCGCGTTGGCCATGATCGGGCCGTTGCCACCAAGTTTTTCCAGCCGCGGGTAGAGCTCGATGTTCGTGCTCATGCCGGCGGCGGCGGCGATGCGCTGGCCGAAGTCGGTCATGTTTCCAATCGGCGTGAAGTCCTCGCCTTGGGCGCGGCGGAGGCCAACCGGGGTGACGATGAGATCGACAAAACCATCGAGGCCCACGACGGCGCGCCGGCCGCGGATGCGATCGGCGTGGTGGCGCAGGCTGTTCAGGGTGTGTTGGCGGTACATGGAGGGAGCGAGGATCCAAGGAAACGTAAGGCATGTCACGCGGGAAACGGATCCGAATGCGAATTCCCCGGGTTTTCCATTGAACGCGCCGTTCAAACCCGCCAACTGTTTTTACACTTCCACCCATGCTTGTGCCGCCATTCGCTTTTCCCGTCCTCGCCACCACCAACCTGATCGAGGTTTTCATCAAGTGCGACCCTGTCGGCCAGGTGATCACGGTGGGTCTCGCCGTGTTCAGCCTGGTGGCTTGGACGGTCATGTTTGGGAAACATTTCGAGTTGAAGCGCCTGCGGGAGCTGAATCACCGGTTCGAAGCGCACTTGCGGGACCAACGTTCGTTGCTCGACCTGCCGGAGTCGTTTCGCAGCCAGCGCACGATTCCGTATGCCGACCTTTTCGCCGACGCGATCGAGAGCTACTGGCGCGCCGCGGCGATCGGGAAGGAAAAGGGCGATGACAGCTTGCGGGCGCGGCTCGAGCATGCGGAGAACGCGCTGCAACGGGCGCTCGCGCGCCAGACCCTGCGTTACGAATCCAGCATGATTTTCCTCGCCTCGATCGTTTCCGGCGCGCCGTTCCTCGGGTTGCTCGGCACGGTCTGGGGCGTGATGGTGGCCTTCAATGCGGTGGCGGTGCAGCAGTCCGCCACCATCGCCCAGCTGGCTCCGGGCGTGGCGGCGGCGCTGTTGACGACCATTGCCGGGCTGGTGGTCGCAATCCCCTCGGTCTTTGGCTATAATTTTCTGCTGGGCAGCAGCAAGCGCCTCATCACCGAGCTGGAGAACTATGCGTCGGTGTTGGCCGATCGCATCGAGTTGGAATCCAAGTAACCCGCTCCAACCATGGCTCGAACCTTTCGCCGGCCGCGCACGACGCAACCGATCGCGGAGATGAACATCACGAACCTGGTCGATCTCGGCTTCACGCTCCTGATCATTTTCATGATCGCGACGCCGTTGATCAAGCAGGAGCAGACCATTCCGGTGAGCCTGCCGATCGAGTCCGTCAGCTCACAGCAGAAGCCGGACCCCGCGCTGCGCTCCGAGTCGATCACCGTGCTGCCCGACGGTCGCGTATTACTGGGCGATCGCCCGATGGCCCTCCGCCAGCTGGCCGTCCAGTTGGAGAAATTTGCCGCGGAGCCGAAGCCGCCGATCATTCACCTGCGGCTCGATGCGAAGGCCACGGCGCAGCAGTTCGTGTCGGTCATGGACGAACTCAAGAAGCGCAACCTCGCGAAGATCTCGTTTGATACGCAGGTTTCGCGGTAGTAGCGTGCATCCGGTTTCGTCCGACGATTGCCGACCATGACCGCCAGCTCACCCAGCGCCTTCATGTTGTCCGCGACGCTGCATGCGGCCGCGGTCGTACTGGTGTTCCTGGTCAGCTACATCACGCAACGGAATGTGCGGGAGCCGATGAAGGTCTTCGAGCTCGTGGCCGGAGAGGGCGACAATTACGGCGCGAAGGTGGCTCCGGCGCTGGGCACGCCGGGCGGGGTGAAGCTCGATCTTCCCGCCCAACCGGCGCCGAAACCTGTGCCGGTGGCGCCCGTGCCGCCTGCGCCCGTGCCGAAGGCCGCCGAGCCGACGGTGCCGAATTTTGCCCGCCAGATTCGCAACAAGGTGATCCGCGCCGAATCGAAGGCCAAGGCCGAGGTGAAGAAGGAGAGGGACGCAGAGGCTAAACGGCTGGCCGAAGAACAGAAGCGGATGACAAAGGAGGAGTTCGATCGGACCCACAAGGCCGCGAAGACGACGCCGAACGCTGCACCGCCGAAGGTGTCGAAAATCGATGGCGAGGGGATTGCCAAGGGGGTGATGGGCGGGTCGACGGCAAACAAGGTAGGCGGCGCCGGGGGCAAGGCGCTGGTGAACAACAGTGATGATGTGCTCGCGGCCTATGACGCGCTTCTCTTGCAACGAGTCAGGCTGGCGTTTGAAACGCCGCCCGGATTGAGCGAAAATCTCGTGGCGGTCGTGCGCGTGCAGAGCAACGCCGACGGGTCATTGGTCGGTGCGCGAATCATTACTACTTCGGGCAGCGCGGAGTTCGATCGCGCTGTGCTTGAGGCGGTCCGGCGCACGCGGATGCCGGCGCGTCCGGATGGCAGGAGCGAGCCAATCAAATTCTCGTTTACGATGCGCGAAAGGGATGAAGGGTGAAAAAGTCCTTGCTTTCGCGCCGGGAAGACTGATTTTTCTCACCCCTCGCACAGGCGAAATGGGCTCGTAGCTCAGTTGGAAGAGCGCCGCAATGGCATTGCGGAGGTCGTCAGTTCGATCCTGATCGGGTCCACCATTTTGCAGACGCCACCGGAAAAATCCGGTGGCGTCTTTGTGGGTACGGGGTGCCCGGCGGTTCGAGCGCAGCTGTCCTCGGATTGGCTTGGGTGCTTTACGGCGGATGGCGGCTCCGCTGCACCGGGCAATATCCGCGCACTTCTCGGCAATCCCCGCATGGCGGTTGGCGGACGCCGGATGTAACTTTCCAGTCATGAAGACAATTCTCACCCCGGTCGATTTCTCCAGCGCCAGCGACTCCGTCGTCGAGCAGGCGGCGGCCCTGGCCCGGGTGTTCAATGGTCGCGTGGTGCTGGTTTCAGTCATCCAGCCCCTGGTGATCGCCAGCGAGTTTGCCCCGCCGCCCGAAAGCATCGCCGAAATCACTTCGGCGGGTGAAAAATCCGCGGTCGAGCACCTGGCCCGTTTTCAGGCGCGGCTGCACGCCGCGGGCATCGCGGCCGAAGCCATCCAATGTCGCGGGCCGGCCGTGGCTCATATCGTCGAGCAGGCGAAAAGAGTGGCGGCTGACTTCATTGTCATGGGTTCCCACGGCCACACCGCATTCTACGAGCTTGTCGTCGGCAGCACCACGCACGCGGTGTTGCTGCGGGCCTCGTGCCCGGTTGTGATTGTGCCGCGGCCAATGCAGCGATCGCCCCGGTAAGAACGGGCGCGGGCCAATCCATGCGATCTGTTGTCCAATAAATGCGGAGCAGCGCGGCGGGAATGGGACTACATGTATGTTGTTCCTTGATTGAGCAGGGAATTCCAAGGTGCGGGAACCGACCAAGCACCCAGATTTTTTCCGGGGCCCACGTGGCTTCCGGGTTGCACACAGGCCAGATACGCCAAGGCGCATATGATAAAACGGCTGACAAAGGCAAGACACCCTGCCCAAGCGCGAATCCGCGCGCCCCAAAAGCCTGCTGCGCCTCGACGCAGCGACCGCGGGCTCCCGACGAATTCGATGCCCCGGATCGATCCCAAGTGGGCGTGGCATTACAAGGTCCTGGTGGGACTGCGCGATCGGTTGCTGCAGCGACAGGATGAAAAGCTGCGGGAGGCGACCGAGCCGATTGAGCGGCACAGCATGCATGAGGCCGACAGCGCGACTGATGAGTTTGACCACGATCTCGCGCTCACGCTCCTGGCCGCCGATCAAAGCGCCCTGACGGAGATTGCCGATGCCATCCAGCGCATCGTCGACGGCACCTACGGTACCTGCCAGGCGACCGGCGTGCGCTTGCCGAAGGAGCGGCTGAGGGCAATCCCATGGTGCCGTTATGGGAGGGAGATCGAGGATAGGTTGGAAAAACGCGGCGAGGTGAAGTTCCCGCGGGTGCCGCGCGTCTATTCGATCGGCGGCGCGGAAGAGGGCTTCGCCGCCGCGGCCGAACCGGCCGAGTTGCCGCCCGAGCCCGTGGCGGGCCAATTCAAACCGGAAGACGAGACCGCCACGACCGATCGAAATGCCAGGACCGGCCCCGGCTCCGGCCCGAACGAATCGCGGCCAAGAAAAATCGCCGGCCATGCCGGCAAGAAACGCCAATGAGAAAAATCTACTATGTGGACTGGTCGATGTGTGGGGACGACCTGCCGGCCGATTTCGACTTGGAGGAATTCTGTGAAGTTCTGCAGGGCAAGCTGTCTGGAGTCGAAGTCGTCGCCCTGACCGAACCGGGCGAACGGGCCGTAAACCGGGATACGTTGCTCGTGCCTGACGCGGTCTTTCACGAGGCCCTGGGCGAATACTGCCCGCGCTGAGAAGTGAAATCTCACCTTCGGAGGGGCCGGGCCAGAAATGTCCGCCGTAGACGCGAAGCATGCCCGGCCGCGGCCGGTTTGACCCCCCAGCAACGAAAGGAGACGCTCCCATGAGAACATATCCGGTGGTTTCGTTTGCCCTGTTCACCCTTGGATTGGTCGCCGGATGCGACGCCAGTTCGAAATCGGGCCGGGGGTTCAAGTTTCCCGAAGGCGACAGCGCCCGCGGCCGGGCGGCCTTTGTCGAGCTCAAGTGTGTCACCTGCCATCGGGTGGATAAAGTGGATGGCCTGCCCGCGCCGACGGCAGCGCCCGACAAGGTGCTGACGCTGGGTGGCGAGGTGGTCCGGATCCGCACGTACGGAGACCTGGTGACGGCCATTATTCATCCGACGGCCGGACTGTCGGAGAAATACATGAGCGAGCGGGGCAAGGCAGTGAAGAAGTCCCCCATGGAACCGATCAACGAGACGATGACCGTCGCCCAGTTGCTGGACATCGTGACGTTTCTGCATCCGCGATACAAGAAGCTCGCGCCACTTTACGAGTTTGGCACTGGTCCGTGAGGATGACCGGCGGGCCGGGCGTGGATGCCTTGCGCGAAAAGCCAGCGGCCGTCGAATGCGCCGTTGCCCTTGGAGCGAGGACATGGCGCATGAGTTGATCTGCGTCCGAAGCCGTTCGGGGAGAACTTCGGCTTCCTCCGCAGAATCGGAGTTTGTGATTGTCAACAAAAACGCCCACCGAAAGAGCTGCAAATGAACCCGTCCGCGCCGAAAATCGAACTGCGATCATCAAGCCAATTCCGGCAAGCAGTTCGTGGAGGTTTCCCGGGAGAGGTTGAAGCGATGCTCCGTGTCACCTGGGTCTTAATCGGTTCTGGTCTGCTGTTTCCGCTGCCAGACCGGGCGGTCGGGAACCTGTCTGCCGCCCCCGTCGTCGAGGCTGCAGGGGCCGGCGTGCGCGTGGTGCAGACTTCCGCCGACGAGACTCGGGTGAGCAACAGCTACGTGATGCTGGTCGTGCGCAAGGGCGGGCCGGGGGTCGAGTGTCACTACCGGCTTGGCGACCAGATGGTCCAGGGGCCGACGCTCGCGCCGGCCGCGGGCGAGGGCGACCGGGCCACGGCGATTGTCTCATTTCGCGCGGTTGCGAGCAACCCAGCCGAGGCGCGGATTGAGGTCGTCTCAACCACCACGTCGGGCAAGAATATCGCTGCGACCTATGGGCTGCGGAAGAGCAGCCCGGGCATCGAGGCGCAGGCGGGAGTGGGTATGGAGCGCCTGGTGGTGGAGGGCAGGAGCCGCTATGCCGTGGTGCCGGATATTTTCGCCGGCGATTTCGTCGTCAATCCCATCGCCGTCGAGCAATCACGGTTGCGGATGCCAAGCGAGAACCTGCTGCTGCAATTAATCGACGACGGCAACGCCATCGTCGCGTGCGCGTGGCGTTCCGGCGGGCAAGCGGTCCGGCTGACCCTCGATGGCAGCGGCGACAGCCGCGCGATCATCGCGACCGAAATCGGCTGCCGCAGTGAATCTCCGGTCACCGTGGCAGTGCTCGCCGCGCCGGCGATCTGGCATGCCGCGCCGGTCAAGTCCCTCGATCCCGTCAAGGACACGAAGCTCGACTGGAAAGTCCCGTTTCGCGCGCTCTGGCGGGCGGATTTCCCGCGGACCGACGGGCTGGTTGATTCCTGGAAGTGCATCCTGCGGAACGCCGACGGTGGCTACGAAGGCTTTGGCGTGCAGCCGAAGAAATCGCGGACCGTGTGGACCTCGGCCCGGGGCACGTTCGCCTATCCGGTGTGCATCGAGGGCGACGCCTGCTTCCTGCGCAAGACGAAGTTCGATGGCTGGCCCGACATCAAGTACGATGACGAACGCTCCGTGGTGACCTACCCGTATCAGGCGATTAAAGACAGCCCGGCGGGGACGTTCGGTGTGCTCGACGTGCTGGGCGAGGCGCTGAGAGGCACCCCGCAGGCCGCACTGCTGGCGGGCCTTGAAATCAAGCCCTTGGAGCGCGATCGCTGGCCGGCCACGTGTGACGTCACCGCCGACTACGAGAAAGCCTTCGATGCCGGGGACGAGAAGGCGAAGAAGCAGTTCCTGTTGGAGCGGTTGGAGGCGATGGACAAGTTCGTCATCAATATCCGCCACCGCATGAACGAATACCTGGAGTGGCAGAAGAAAACGCGCGCGTTCCTGGCGAAGACCAGGACGGACCAGCCGCAACTGGCCGCCCTGGCCGACGAGTTTGACGGCATCCTGGCGCGGTTCGACCAGACTTACGAGCGACGGAAGCTGGACGAGCGCACCCCGGTTGCGGCGCGCGAGCTGATCGAAAAAGTGAGCGCGCTCATTGACAGCACCGAAGACAAGAAGGACGAGAAGGCCAAGCAACTGGGGCGCGAAACGCGGACCATCGGCGGCAACCAGGATAGTGCCATCGGCGAGTTCCGGATGTTTACCAAGCGGCTGCGCCAGCGCGCCGCGCAAAGGATGGCCGGGGCGCAGGATGACGTGGCGTTCAACCTGGCCCGGGACGTGCGCCATCAGACGATGGCAATGCTCCACTGCGCCCACGGCCACGAAAGCGCCCAAACCGATTAGGGCATACCTTCAAAATAGGTTTTCCCTGTCATTCTGAGACCAAAAACTAACGCCGAGCCGTTGGGTGGTACCCGATATGAACTCACTTTTGCCTGTCATCCTGAGCGCAGCGAAGGATCCAACACGACGGCCGCATGCGAGGATCCTGCTG
>JBIJCX010000326.1:0-9713 GCA_044344465.1 Opitutaceae bacterium | reverse complement strand
GAATGACGAACCTCTGGTGTTCCGGTTGTCGCGTCAGCGGCAGCGCCGGGTAGCTATGTTCGGAAGGGATAAGCGCTGAAAGCATCTAAGCGCCAAGCCCATCCCAAGATAAGATCACAATCCCTCGCAAGAGGGTGCAAGGTCCGGGTAGACCACCCGGTTGATAGGCCAGAGGTGTAATCGGGGTAACCCGTTGAGCTTACTGGTACTAATGACCTTGCCGGTTTATGCAGACATCACTTCAAATTTTAGGCGTTTATTTTGCCTCCTTACTGATTATCCTGAATTTTCTGAAATATTTCTCCGCAAGGAGATTCCCTTCCTGGTGACCACATGCCGGGGGTTCCACCCGTTCCCATCCCGAACACGGCCGTTAAGCCCCGAGCAGCCAATGGTAGTAGGACGATAGGTCCCGCGAGAGTAGGTCGTTGCCAGGTTTACAGCCCGGCTCTTCGAAAGAAGAGCCGGGCTTCTTTTTTGGCTGAACTCTGCACACGCCAAGCGGACGCTATTCCCAATACTCGGCCCAGCAAGTTGCTGTTTCACTGACCCGAACGCGTTCGAGCCGCACATCCCCTGAGACCGGAAATTCGGCATCGGCGGCCGCAGCGATCAACTGTGCCCGGACTTCGCAAAATATTTCCCGCGCCAGCACTTCAGTCGTCGGGTCGGTGTTGACGAACGCGAGCAGTCGTTCGCCGTAAGCGGCGCGCAATTCGGCGAAACGAGGGTCCGCCGTATTGAGTGCGAATGCGTGATCGTAGCGCTCAATGGCTTCCGCAGCCGCCGTCTTGAGGGCTTTGAAGTCGCAGACCATGTCACGGGCATCGAGCGTATCGGCTGTGACCACAATTTCGACCGTGCGGCTGTGGCCGTGGGGAAATCGGCACGGCCCCGAATGTTTTGTCAGCAGATGACCGGACTCGACCGTGAAAAGTTTGGCGATTCGGAAGGGCATGGCTCAGAACTTCTGCCGCGATGAGACCTAGATTGTCCGCGAATGCTTGTGCAGCCCCCCGGAAAGTGTGGCGTCGAAGCGCATCGCGACCACCCGAAGGAGCGGAGCCCCGACGCGTGTTACCTGCAGCGAGGTAGGCGTGCACTCGATCAGGCCGTCGGCCTCTAGGTCGGTGAGTCCGGCGATTTCCCGGGCGTATAGAGTTGCGAAATCCACCTTGAGCGAACGCGACAGGGCGGCGTAATCGAGCCGCCGGTCGCACATGAGTCGCATGATGATTTCCCGGCGGCGCCGGTCCTCGATGGAGAGGCGCAGCCCTCGGTCCAGTGGCAGGCGACCGGCGGCAAGTGCGGCGCGCCACTCGGGCAGCGTCTTGTAGTTCTGCCTGTAGGTGTCGGCGGTCGATGAAATTGAAGACATTCCGAAGGCGTAGAGCGAAGCGCCACCACGCGTGCTGTAACCTTGGAAATTGCGATGCAGCGTGCCCTGTCGCTGCGCAATCGCGAGCTCGTCGTCGGGTCGGGCGAAGTGGTCGAGGCCGATGTCGATGTAGCCGGCGGCGGTGAGCATCTCGTGGGCGACCGCGAACATCGTGAGTTTCTCATCGGCACCCGGAAGTTGGTCGCGGTCCTCAAAGATCCGCTGAGCGGGTTTGATCCACGGCACGTGCGCATAGCTGAACACAGAGAGCCGATCGGGTGCGAGCTGGAGAACGTCCCGGATGGTCTGCGCGAAGGACTCAGGCGTCTGTAGCGGTAGCCCGAAAATCAGGTCGACATTTACTGACGCGAAGCCGGCATCCCGAAGCCAGGTCATGACCTGCTCGTTTACGCTCTGAGGTTGGATGCGGTGAATTGCGAGTTGGACCCGCGAGTTGGTGTCCTGCACGCCGAGCGAGGCGCGGTTGGCGCCGATCTCGTGAAGTGCCTTCACATGGTCGGCCGTCATCCGGCGGGGATCGACTTCAACGCCGAATTCGACGTCGGGCGCTATGTTCGGGAAATACTTGCGGATGAGAGCGCCGAGTCGGCGCAGTTCGGCGGGTGGAAAGAAAGTAGGTGTGCCGCCACCGAGATGGATCTGGGCGACGGGGCGGGAGGTGTCGATTCTTGCGGCCGTGAGAGCCATCTCCCGCGCGAGATCGTCGAGATATTCGGCGGCGGAGTCACGGCGGCGGGTGATAACCGTGTTACAACCGCAAAACCAACAGCGTGTCTCGCAAAACGGAAGGTGAAAGTAGAGTGAGAGGGGGCCGGCACCGGGGGCATTGTCGGCAGCCAGCGATTCATCGATGCCGATGCTTGCGAGGTCGGCGGTGAACTGGGTGGCCGGCGGGTAGGAAGTGTAGCGCGGTCCTGGAATCGAGTATTTCCGGATTAAGTCGAGATCTAGGGCGCTCGGCGTGGTGGAAGGGGTGGAATCGGCGAGTTCATGGCGGGCTAGCTCGGGAACGGCGGATTCCATGGTATCGTGGGTCGAAATCATGGACGTGTGGGAGAGCATCACTGTCGCAGTTTCGCGGCGGTGGAGCTCCGCGGGAGTTGCCAAAGCCTGTGCGGATCTTGCGACTGAGACAGTGGGGAGCGTGTCGAGAGCGACCGGAAGCGTTTCCCGGGCATTTCCAACTTGGACGGCAAACTGGCGGGGCTCCCGGCGGATCAATTCTTGGACCGTGGCAGGGCGGCTACCATTGTCCGCGCAGGCCGCCGAAAATGAATCGCGGCGTGCCGGTGTTGACGACGCCATCGGCGCTGCGCCCGGTCTCGATGCGCGCCTGGCCGAGGTTTTCCGCGGTGAGGAAAAGCTCGAGGTTTCTCGTGAGCGCGCGGTTGACGCCGAGGTCGACGATCACGACCTCGCCCAGGGGAAGCAGATTCTCATCGTCCTCGAATTGGGCGCCGATCCAGCGGAGCCGGGGCGTGACGACGAAACCGCCCACGGCCCGCCAGGTCGCCCCGAGCGTGGCGCTGCGGCGCGGAACTTGCACGATTCGTTTGCCGACGAGGCCGGGGGCCACGGCAGCGCGCTTGATCGTGGCATGGTTGAAGAGGGCATCGGCATGCAGGGAAAGCGAATCGGTGGCGCGCCACGTCCCGGCAAGTTCCAGCCCCCGCACCTCCGTGCGGTCGAGGTTCAGTTTCTGGCGGCCGACGCCACCGGCGGCGATCGGGCCGAAGAGGGGAAACGTGCCCGGGCCCCGTGCGAGCGTGACGTTGCCAACGGCATCGCGCAGATCGTTCCAGAAAACCGCCGCGTTGACGGTGAGTCCGGAGGCCCCGGTGCCCGGCTGGTTCCATTCGGCGCCGAGTTCGCCGGTCGTCACCCGTTCCGTACGGAGCGCGGTGTTGGACTCGGTCACGTTCGCGCCCTGCCGGAAGGGGCGGTAAAGTTCGTTGAGGGTTGGCCGCCGGAACGCCTGCTGGCCGGCGGCGCGCAACCGCCACGCCGGCGCCGGTTGCCAGATCAGGCCGGCGCTCGGGCTGAACTCCGTGCCCTCCCGGTCGGCGTAGCGATCGGAGCGGCTGGCCGTGTCCGTGGCGCGGTCGCTCTCGCGGCGGTGGCCGTCGGTTTCGCGCCAACGATCGAGCCGGGCGCCGAGAGTCGCACGCCAGCCCGCGGCGAGGGGCTGCTCGTGGAGGGCGAAGACGCCGCCGATGTCCTGCGTGCCGCCGGCGACGCGGAGCCGGGTGAACGCCCCGTTGACGAACGTGAAGTGCTCGCGGGTCTCGCCGCGCACGTGACGGGCGTCGAGTCCGGCCGTGGTGCCGGCGCCGCCGCGGTGATTCCATCGGCCGGTCCACGCCGCACCCCCGGCGGTCGCTGGCACGGCAAACTGATCGCTCGCGGGTGTCTCCGCCGTGCGCGCCGCATTGACCGAGCTGAACGTGCTCGAGAAGAGCTGATCCTGGGCATAACCGACGGCGGTCCACGCGAAGGTGGCATCCGGACGGCTGGCCAGGGCCACGCTGCCGAGATTCGCGCTCGAGGCATTGCGTTGATACGGCGTGCCGTTGTTGCGCCGCTCGCGATACGTGCGTCCGGTGATGGTCGCGGTCAGGTTCGCGCCCAAGGGAACCTGCCACTTGCCCGTGAGCCACGAATGATGGCTGGCGGCGGGCACGTCGATCGGGCCGCGCCGTTCGGGGGCGACCAGCGCGAAGCCATCGGTGGCGAACGCCCGGCCGATCAGCTGCACCACCCCGGCGCCGACGGGCTGGCTGACTTCCAATTCGGCGCTGCGGGTCGAGAAATCGCCGCCACTGAGGACGAGCCGCCGCCGGGCGATTTCCGGTGTCGCGGTGAAAAGCTGCACGACGCCGCCGAGCGCGGCATTGCCCCAGGCCAGGGCGCCGCCGCCGCGCACGAGTTCGACGCGGCTGAGCGCATCGCGCGGCACGAGCGTCCACGACACCCAGCCGCCGAACGGATCGTTGAGCGGCACGCCATCGAGCACGATGAGGGAGCGGCTCGCCCCGCTCGGGCCCAGCCCGCGCAGGGAGACCCCTTGGGCCGAGGGATTGGCCGTGAGGCTGTCGCTGCGGCGAAAGAGGCTGAAGCCCGGCACGGAGCGCAGTGCGCCGTCAAGGGACAGCGCCGGCGTGGATCGCAGCGCCTCGGGGTCGAACGTTTTCAGGGAAAACGGCACGTGCTCCACGGCTTGTGGCGCGCGGGAGGCCGTGACGACGACGGGCGAAAGTCTTTGCGGCGGAATCTGGGCGCGGAGGGGCAAGGCCCACGCAATCGCGGCGGCGAGCAGGAGCGCGGGCGAGCCGGGCCTCCAATCATCCCGCTGCTCACGCAGCGGGCTACAAGCGAGCGGGTCGGGATTGGGGGCGCGGCGCATCGGCGGCACGCTGGCAGAGATGCGCGGACGGACGCAAGGGCCGGTGGAGGACGGAGCAATTCTCCGCCGTGGCCTCGGGACGCAGGAGCGCCGGCCGGCGATGGCGCGACGGGCGGTCTTCAGCGCCTCTTCTTGGCGGGGGCGGCCGCTTGCCAGAACGAAGGATAATATTTTGGGCACACGCAGTGTTGATCGTCCTTCGGCGGGTCGATCAGCCGATCCGCCAGCGCTGCAAGCAACACCTCGATCTGTCTCGCCGACTCGACGGCGGCCGCGGTGACATCGTAGGGTTTGTCCTGGTCGCCAACGGAAAGCTCCAGGCGGCCCGGCTGCTGATAGGCCGAGACCGGTGTGCCTTTGATCATGATGCTGCCGGGGGCGGTGGATTCGACGACCCGGTCGGCGGAAGGGTCAGGAACGCGTGCGGCAAAGGCCACATGCCCAGATCCTCCCGCCGAAGGATCCAAGGGCACGGCCGACACCCCCAGAGCCGCAAAGATCTGGACGAGATCCTGATGGGAACCAAACCGCAGCGCCACCATGAGACAATCACCGTGGTCGTCCATCCCGCCGCCCGAACCGCGGACAAAGCGAAAGTAGCGCAGGGACAGCGCCCACGCTCGAAGACGCGCCTTCGGGTGATCCCTGAAAAGAATCTCGCACCAGTGTGCATCCTGCAGGGGATTCGTCGGCGGCCCGCTGGCCCAACCCGTGAACAGGCTTGCCAGCGCGGCGGCCAGGGCAAGCAGGAGCTGGCCGGCGATGAGTATCCAATATGCGAATGCCGGCATCGGCGGCGTGGCGGTCAAGGTCGAGGTCGGAGGATCGCGCAATGAATGGCGCACGGAGACGGCCAGTTCTTCAGCGCCGATCGCCCAGCCGGCCAGTTTGCCATGGTGCACCGCGCGCCAGGGCAGGGGTTCGCCCATGCCCAGGGCTGATTCCACCCAGGCTTTTGCCTCGTTCGCGTCCCGCCTGGTCGGCATGATTTCCAGCGTGAAATTTGTTCCAGCATGGGTCTGGCCGGCGAAACTGAAGGTGTATTCGCAAACCACGTAGTATCCGCGGAAGATCCCTTTCCGGCCCTGCTTGAGTTCCAGCGACTTCAGGGTTCCAGGCGATTGCGTCCAGTGCTCGCAGTCGCGGTAGCGGCTCAACTCAACATGGTTCTCGTACGCCCAGAGGCCGAACATCGTCGCCAAACCAGCCATGGCGAGCGCGAGCACCTTGAGGACTATGCGCCCGATCACGGCATTTTTCTCCCTGGATTTCCGATGACGCTGAACTCAGGCGCAAGAATTCAGCTGAAAGCTGACGGCTGAGCGTTGAGAGCAAAACCAAAAGGTGAATATCATTTTCAGGCGTGCTGGCATGGGTTTCAGCTCTGGAGATCGAGCCCTAGACTCTCAACTCTGAACTCTCAGCTCTCAACGGCATGGGCGCGATTTAGCCAGAACCTGGCCGCGGGCGTCCGACCGAGGCGGGGTGTTCATCCCGAGCAGGCCCCTTTTTGCCACCGTGAAATTCGGCGGTTCCCAGCCGATGGCCGGCTGGTCCTGATCGTGGGTGGCGCGCCGCGCCGCCGGAGCAGCGCGATTATGCTGGGCAACAGCCCCGGGTTTTGGGATGGGTTGAGTTCCCGCGCCCGGCGCGGGCAAACTATGTCACTTTGGGAATACAAGGTCATCACCAGCGGCAAGGGCGGATTCGCCACGCCGGCTCTGTTGGAAAAATTTCTGAACGATCTCGGCCGCGATGAGTGGGAGATTGTCGATTTTCAAACCCAGCCCGACAACTTTCTCGCGTTTACCGGGCTCGCGCGCCGGCCGACGCAGCGCGACTGGACGCTCGCGGACGCCGCCGCCGCCGCCGCCAAGGTCGAGGCCGACAAGCTGCGCGCCGAGTTCGAGGCGAAGTTCAAGGCCGCGACTGTGGCGGGCGGAACGGCGGAGGCGGCCCCGAGTTTTATCGAGGAGAAGGCCGCGCCCGACGACGGGTTTCGGAAGCCGGTCGACACGTCGCACGATGCCGACCCCGAGGCGCAGGAAGAGCCGGCGGCCTCGGACGACTGGGACAGCCTCACCGCCGCCGAGGAAGACGAGCTCCCGACGTTTTTCGATGCGATTAAACCCCACATGCGCCGCAATCAGCGCGGACCGGGGATGTCGGTCGGGGTCGACTACCTGGCCAAGCGCTGGGACCAGACGGAAGACGACGTCCAGGGCGCGTTGCTCGAGTGTGGGTTTGTGATTCCAGCCGACGAGGACGCGAAGCCGGAGTACATTGAATACGAGGGCGACATTTACTGGGTAAACGAAAACCGCCGCGGCGAGCTGTGGATCAACACGAAGGAGAAACCGCGTCCTATTTTCCGCACGGTGAAGGCGGCCCGGTTTGCCGAAGAGGCGAAACCGGTGAAGGAAGAGGTTGTGGCCACGAGTGAGCCGAAGCCCGAGGCGAAGGGCCCCGAGGTCCGGGTGCCGGCGGCCGACGATCGCGCCCCGGGGACCGAGGCCGGAAATCAGGGATCCGAGATTCCTGTGACTGTGGACACCCCGGTCGCCGCCGAGGTGAAAAAGCAGCCGGCCGAGCCGGCGCCGGCCGGAAAACTGCCGGAAGGCGCGGCGGTGCTGCAAAGGATCCGGCCAAAAATGCGACGGAATCGGCGCGGTCCCGGGGGTTCGGGCAGCACCAGTTTCCTTTCCCGCGCGCTGGGTTGCAGCGAGGCCGACCTGACCGCGGCGTTTTTGGCGCTCGGGCTGGTCGTGCCGGCGACCTCGGCCGAAAAGCCGGTGTTCGTCGAAATCGGCAACGAGGTCTGGTGGCTCAGCGCCGATTCGCGCGGCGGCCTGTGGATCAACGGTCGCGAGAAGCGGCCCGGCGAGACCCTTGCCATGGCGAAAGCGGCCGAGACGGCGGGCGAATCCGCCTCCGCCCCGGTGCCCGAGCCGGCTCCAGCGACGTCGCCAACGCCGGCGGGCTCCGATGCGGCCGTGCCCGCCCTCGAGGTCCCGGTGGCCACGCCTGAGGTCACGGCGCCCGCGAGCGCGGTCGACGCCCCGCCGCCACCAAGCGGCAATGTCTTCGCCGCCGTGCGACTGCTTTTGAAGGCGACGCGGACGGGTGGTGTCGCGGCCACGGTCGATCGGGTTGCAGCCGACCTCGGCAAGGCCCTGGACGATTTGATCACGACGCTCGTGGGCGCAGGACTGAAGGTGCCGGAAAAGCCGCGCGAGCGGCCGGTGTTTGTCGAACACGCCGGCGAAATTTTCTGGTTCAACCGGAATGCCAAGGGCGAGTTGTGGTTGAACGCGAAGGCCTCGAAATTCGCGGAAAAGAAGGCGGACGCCGGCGACGGTGCGGCGGCCGAGGCCACGGCACACGGGGGCGAAACGGAGCCCGGCGAACCAAAGCCGAGGCGTCCGCGCGGCCGGAAAATGCCGGAGTAATCCCAGCGTGGCGTGGCGCGGTGCTTCACCCCGCGCCTCGATCGTCGCTGGTTATCGGAGTGCGGGCGGAAGCTCCGCACTACGGCCTCGACGGAGCTCGGCCCTCCATGATTCGAAAATCACGCCGTTAGGCACGGCCTTCCGACCGGGTTTTGACACTGCGCCCAAGTTCGCGTTGCTTCGGGTGCATCCCCTCCCGCGATGACTTCTCCCGCCGCCCTTGAATCCGCGCCTGCCGTCGCCCGCGCGACGGCAAAAAATTACCTGATCACGCAACTCGACGCGGTGCCGGCTGTGCCGTGCCCGTGCGGGGTTTCGCGCCGCGGATTTGCCACGCCGGAAAATACCGTCGCGACCATTCACCTCGTCGATATCTCGATCGACGCACGCACGCACTACCACAAAAAGATGACCGAGATTTACCTCGTGCTCGAGGGCGAGGGTTTCATGGAGCTGGACGGGGAGCGGATCGCGGTGAAACCGATGACGTCGGTCTTCATCAAGCCCGGGTGCCGCCACCGTCTGGTCGGCAAATACCGGATCGTGAACGTGCCGATCCCGGCATTCGATCCGGCGGACGAGTGGTTTGATTAACCTATTCTGGTCAGGGCGTCGCATGACGACGCCCGCGGCCGCCGGCTCCGACATGTGCTTCCTGTTTTTTTCCAGGTTCGTTTCGCGCCGCGACTCCCTCCGGCGCAGCCATCTGCCCGACTCGGGCCGAAACGTCTCGGCGGCCTGGTGCGCGGCGATACTCGGGCTGAGTTGCGGCATCGTTCCCCTGCTGCGGGCTGCGGTCGCCGAGGCCGCGGTGGCGGCGATCGCAGGGTCCACGGACACGGCGGATGTTGTCGCGATCCCGGGTTCGGGTGAAACCATCGTCCTCCAAAAACCGGCCGTTAAGACCATCAGTCACCAGCCGGGTTACTATCACGGCTGGCCGACCATCGCGGCGGGGCGGGAGGGCGTGTTGTTCGTCGTTTATTCCGGCGGTCGCGATTATCACGTGTGTCCTTTTGGTCGGATCGATTTCATGGTTTCCAGGGACGGGGGTGAAAACTGGAGCTGGCCCCGCACCCTGGCGGACAGCCTGACCGATGACCGCGATGTGGGCCTCGTCGAGACGAAGGGGGGCGTGCTCCTGGCCAGCTTCTACACATCGATCGCCTACCAGCAGCACATGAACGCGCCGGAGCGTTTGCTGGCGAGCGTGTTTGGCGCCGACCTCGAAGCCGAGCTCTCGCGGTGGCGGGCCGCGGAACGGAGAGCCACCCCGGCGGAGCGGAAGGCGGACATCGGGCACTGGCTGATTCGTTCGACGGATGGCGGACGCACCTGGTCCTCCCGCTATCGTGCGCCCGGCTATAATCCCCATGGTCCCGTGGCGCTCGCCGACGGCCGGGTTTTCTACGCGGCTGCGGATGGCAAGAAAGCCGCCGCTTGGGTTTCGAACGACGAAGGT
>JBIJCX010000325.1:0-9762 GCA_044344465.1 Opitutaceae bacterium | reverse complement strand
GCCCATGGGAAACCAGCCGAGCCGGGCCGAAAGGTAGACGACGAGCAGGGCGCCGAGGGCATAGCCGGGGATGGCGTAGCCGGTGAACACGATGGCCGAGGTGGCGTTGTCGATGAAGGTGCGGTGCTTCACCGCCTTGAGGATGCCGAGCGGGATGCAGACGCCATAGACGAGCAGCGTGGTCACCAGCCCATACAGGAGGGAAACCGGGAGCCGTTCCCCGATGATGTGGAGCACGGGCTCGTTGTAGCGGTAGGACGAGCCCAGGTCACCGCGGGCAACCTTGCCCAGCCAGATGAGGTAGGCCTGCACCGGGGGCTTGTCGAAACCGTAGTAGGCCTTGAGCTGGGCCATCTGCTCCTCCGAGATCGCCCCGCTGCCGATCGAGGTGGTCTGGGCCGCACCGGTGTCGCCCATCCGGGCCTCCATGAGCGCCCGCTCGATCGGACCGCCCGGGACCACCCGCGTGATCAGGAAAACGATCAGGGTGATGCCCAAGAGCGTCGGTGGGATGAGGAGGAATCGGCGAAGGAAGTAATCCCGCATGCAAGGGGGAGCGTTGAGGAAAGGCGCCTATGCGGACCGAACATTTGTCCGGCGGCAAGCGTTACTGTTTCGGGTCGTGGATCAGATTGCACTCACCCACTATACTCGGCGCCAGAATTGTTCGCGGATCAAGGCGTCCCTGCGCTCACGCGCAGGGCTACAATCAAGGCGTAGCCCGCCGCGTGAGCGGCGGGACCGAAGGTACATCCGCGAAAAATTGTGACGCTGTGTATGGTTTGCACCGCTCAACGCGTGAACGGGGATCTACTGCATGGCTGAGAGCACGCAGAACAGTGACGATGGTCCAGCAAGTGGGATCCGCCCGGTGGGCCGGAGTCGGTCCCACTCCGATCACCGGCGTTGCGCGCCTATCCCGCGCGCTCGTAGTTTTCGGGGCATGAAGCTTCTCGCCCTGTTCGGTCTCGCGCTCACCACGACGGTTGGGGCGACGGAACTGCGGTCACCGTTGCCCGCCATGCACTGGGCCGACACGTCGCGCGGCCGGCCGTTCGCCAAGGATCCTTCCGTCGTCCGGTTCAAGGAGCGCTACCTGATGTATTATTCGATCCCGCCGTTCCGGGACAAGCGGGTGGACGACGGCTGGGCGATCGGCATTGCGGCCAGTCAGGATCTCACGACGTGGAAGAAGATCGGTGAACTGCTGCCCGCGCAGGAATGCGATGCGAAAGGGCTGTGCGCGCCGGGCGCCTGGATACACGAGGGCCGCGTGCATCTCTTTTATCAGACCTATGGCAACGGGCCGAAGGATGCGATCTGCCATGCTTGGTCGGACGACGGCGTTACTTTTTCGCGGGACGCCTCCAATCCGATCTTTTCGCCCCGGGGCGATTGGACCTCCGGCCGCGCGATCGATGCCGAGGTGTTCCCGCTTGGCGATCGATTGCTGTTATTTTTTGCCACGCGCGATCCGGCGATGAAGGTGCAGATGGTTGGAGTCGCAGGCGCGCCTTTGCAGTCGGATTTCAGCCGCGGGCACTGGCGGCAGCTAGTCGATGGTCCCGTGCTCAAACCGGAACTGCCGTGGGAGCGGCACTGCATCGAGGCGCCGACCATCATTCGTCGCGGCGACACCCTGTGGATGTTCTATGCCGGCGGCTACAACAACGAACCCCAGCAAGTCGGCGTCGCGACGTCGCGCGACGGCCTGGTCTGGACGCGTTTCTCCGACCAGCCGCTGGTCGCGCAGGGTGCGCCCGATGCCTGGAACGCCTCCGAGTCGGGGCACCCGGGGGCGTTCGTCGATCGCGATGGCCGCACGCATTTGTTCTACCAGGGCAACCGGGACAAAGGCCGCACCTGGTATCTCTCGCGGGTGGAAGTCGAATGGCGCGACGGCCGACCGGTGGTCGTGCCGTAGCCGGTCTCCGACTCGCTCCTCAACGCCCCTCGGAAATCGAAAGACGCTGGAAACGATGTTCCGGACTCTGTCCGGGCTCCTCCGCGTGGCGCAAGCGCCGCGCCCGACATAGCGGTGACTTTTTGTAGCCAACCGCCCCCGATGCCGTTTGCCTCTTGCTGTCCGATGAAACTTCGCCCGCTCCTAGCCCTGCTCCTCGCCTCCGCCGCGCTCGCGGCCGAGCCCACCGCCACGATCGACGAGGCCATCGCCAAGGGCGACGCCGCCGAGGTGAAACGCCACCTCGCCGCGAAACCCGATCTCATCCGCACTCCGGGCGCGGGCAAGATGCTCCCGCTCCACCAAGCCGCGCTCCGCCGCAAGGCCGACCTCGTCACGCTCTTCCTCAAAGCCGGAGCGCCCGTCGATGCCGTCGAGGCCGCCAACCGCACCGCGCTCCACATGGCCGTCGAGCGCGGCGATCTCGCGATCGTGAAGCTCCTCCTCGCGAAAAAAGCCGCCACCGCCATCCGCGATCGCAGCGGCTGGACGCCGCTCCACCACGCCGCCGCCAAAGATCGCCTCGAGATCGCCCGCGCGCTCCTCGACGCCGGCGCCAATCCGAATTTCTTGAGCGAGCTCGGCGGCACGCCGCTGCACGAAGCCGCCGCCGGCGCGGGCGCCGACATGGTCAACCTCCTGCTCGCCCGCGGCACCGATCCGAAAATCCGCTCCAAGCCCGGCGTCACCGCCCTCGACCTCGCCCGCCAATACAAAAACGCCGTCGCGATCGAGATTCTCGAAAAACTGAAACCGTGATCGCGCGGGCGTCTCGATGGGGAAAAGGCCGCCAAGGGTTGGGCGCCCGCGCCTATTCCGCCAAGCCCAACACGAACGCGAGGGTCCGGTTGAGGCGCAGGAGCGTTTCGTCGTCCAGCCGCCCGATGACGGAACCGATGCGGGTCCGCGGCACCGCGAGGATCTTGTCCACCATGATTTGGGAACGCTCGCGCAAACCGTTTCCTGCATCCGGTTCGACGGTGATTCGGAACGCCGGCGCGTTTACCGGCTGACTGCTGATCAGGCAAAGCACCACGCTGGACAAATCCCCGCCGGTGAGCGTGTCAGCTTGCACGATGACGGCCGGCCGCGGCTTCCCGTAGTCGCCGGGAGCAGCCACCGTCACGATATTGCCGCGGCGCATTAGCGGACCGGGTCTTCCGCAGCCGCCGCGATGAAGTCGAGGGTCTCCGCTTCGTGCGCCACGTCGAGGCGGCGAATCTGCCGTCGGACTTCCGACCGGAACCCCGGCGCATCAACATCCGGCACCCAGATCTGCACCGGCCGAAGTCCCTGGGCACGCAGCCGGGCGCGATAGGCCTGCATCTTGGTTGTGGCGGGTCGGTTCGCAGCGGGCATGGCGGGCAAGGGTTGCCGGTAACATGTTACCGGTCTTCGGCGTGTCAAGCGCCCGCGCGAAAGATCGGCAAAAGTGGGGCTCGCTCCACCTCCGCCAGGGAGAGCCGATGCAGTCACGTCGCGAATCGCGACATCAGTTTCCTCGTCTGCGCACCCGCACTGGAGACTCATCCACGCATCGCCGTTGTCGCAATTCGCGACGTGACCCCGTGGTTCGGCCCACTGCGCGTTACGCGACGAGGTCTGGTTCCCAGTCCCGGAATTGCCACGCGTCCTTGCGCACGGCCTGCCCGTTTACGAGCAGTTCGTTATTGAGAAACAATTCGCCCGCATCGGTCGCGAGAAAAACATCGGCGAGGTAGCGATCGTATTTGTCGGGTTTGGTCGTGTTGATCGTGACGGCAGTGGCCTTGCCGACGAGTGCATCCACGAACCGCTTCGCCGCCTTGCCTTCCGGCGTGCCCATCTCGGGGCAATCGAGTCCGCGCAGCCGCAGCTTCAATTCGACAAAAATCTCGGGCGCCACTTCCAACATGACCACGAGCGTGTCGCCATCGATCACGCGTCGCAGCGTTGCCGCGTAGTAAAACAGGTCCGCCTTCGTCGCCTCCTCGACCCGGCGCACGCTGCCGTCGCCGGCGATCCGGACGATGTCGCCCGCCGCGAGCTTGGTGCCGGTCGGGAGCCCGCGGTAAAGCTTGAACCCGAGGTCCACCGCCAGCCCTTCGCCCCGGTCGACGATGCGGTGCAGCCCAGGCGTGCCGCGTCCGGGCGTCAGCAGTTGCGCGATCGGTGTCGCCACGGAATCGCCACTGGCTGCAGGAGCAGGGTCCACGAGTCGCAGCGGGCGGATGCGGTCCTCCAGCTGGGCGGCATTCCAGCCGTGCTTGATGGCCTCGCGCGCGAGGGCCTGTCGTTCGGCGGCGTCGGCCACCGGGATCAGCACGCGGTAGTGCGCCCAGGCCAATTGTGGCCGGCGGGCCAATATTGGGAAACACTCCACGAATCGCACGCAGCGGTAGAGCACGCTGCGGTCCACTTTGAGGTCGGCGCCGAGCCGCAGGATCGTTTTCGCCCCGTAGTCCGCGCGCTCCTTGAAGAGCAACCCGTGCTCGCGGATCAGCCGGCCGGTTTCCCAGTAGGTGCGAACTCTGGCCTGATCGATCTCCTGCTGCCCCTTGATCATCACCGCCGCCACGGCGCGCCGCAGTTCGCCGTAGGTTTGGGGCACGAGGGGCGTGGCCGGCGAGGGTTGGTGGCGGGGCATGGGTGCGGGGCGTTCGAGACGTCAGGGATTGAAAGCGTCGGGCGGGATTTCGAAGGGCGGCTCCTTCACCTGGGCGCCGCACGAGGGGCAGAGGAATTTCTTGTTCGTCAGCCGCTCGAACCGGAGCCCGCTGTCGATGGCGGGCTGGCCGTCGAAATAGACGGCGAGCGCGCCACCCGTCAGGGCGTCCTCCTGCAGGCCGCATTTCGGGCAGCGCAGCAATTCGCGGAGATGGGGCGCCAGGCCGAGGGCCTCGCCCTGCGCCTCCAGCACGTTCATCTTCAACGCCAGCTGGCGCATTTGCGCCAGGAACGCGGGGTCGAACTCCGGTTGGGGTGCGGGTGCCGGTTTCCGCCGGGCGGGGCGATTTTCGGGTTTTCTCATGGCGCGATCAACAGTGGGGGAGCGTGGAAATCACACGTAGAACGGATGGCACCTGGCGCAACCGGGGCAAGTTTACAAACCGCCGGTGCAGGGCGTGGACTCGGCGCGCCCTCGGCGATGGGGAAACGGGAATGGGCAGCGGCAACGAATAGACGGTGTGGATCAAGGTATCCATTCTCCGGAAAACCCGAACGCAAGCCTGACCAAGCGCGCCAAGCTCGACGCCAACGTCGCCTGCCTTTTCGGCCTGAGCGAGCCCGAGTTCGCCCACATCCTCATCGCCGAGTCGTCCGCACTCTGGCCGTGACGCCGCGGGGGAATCGCGTGAAACTCCGCGGGGATTAATCTCATGAAATTTCGGCTGCGTTACCTCCATTTGCTCTTCCTCGCTGGCGTCACGGTTTTGGGCGCGGCGCCGGCGGCCCCCGCCGGCGAGCTCATCGACCGCGTGTGGTCGGGACATCCGGTGAGCTTCGCGCTGCTCGTGGAGCGCGGCTACCAGTTCATCGCCTACTATGACGCCGAGCGCCGCATCACCGTCGCGGGTCGGAAGCTGGGGGCCGCCGCGTGGACGCGCGTACGGCCCGAGGGCGTGCCGTTGCCGGCGCGCAAGCGTGCCTCCAATGTCATCGGCTGGGACAGCCACAACACGCTGCGCCTCGCCCTCGATCGCGACGGCTGCCTGCACCTCTCGGGCAACATGCATGGCGACCCGCTGGTGTATTACCGCACGCGGACGCCGTTCGACGTCGCGACGCTCGAGCGCATCGATCGCATGACGGGCATCCGGGAAACGCGCTGCACCTACCCCGTGTTTTTCAAGGACACCGCCGGCGATCTGCTCTTTCGCTACCGCGATGGCGGCAGCGGCAACGGCAGCGATCTCTACAACCGTTACGACGCGGTCGCGCGCACGTGGCGGCGCTTGCTCGACACGCCGCTGCTCGAGGGCGAGGGGGAGCGCAACGCCTACGCGTCGGCGCCCATCCTCGGCCCGGACGGGCGCTTTCACCTCGCCTGGGTGTGGCGCGAAACGCCGGACGCCGCGACCAACCACTCGCTGTCCTACGCGCGGAGCCGCGATTTGAGGCACTGGGAAAACAGCCGCGGCGAGCCGCTCGCGCTGCCCATCGTGCTGGCGACCGGCGACGTGATCGACCCGGCCAAGCCGGGCCAAGGCCTGATCAACATGACGTTCAACCTCGGCTTCGACGCCGCCCGGCTGCCGGTCGTGACGTATCACCGTTACGATGCGCAGGGTCATTCGCAGGCCTACGCCGCGCGCCCGCGCCGCGAAGGCGCCGGCTGGGACGTCCGCCAAATCAGCGATTGGAATTTCACGTGGGCGTTTTCCGGCGGGGGCTCGATCGCGGCCGACGTGCGGCTCGGGGCGCCCCGGGTCGACCGCGACGGCACATTGCTGGTTGATTTTTCGACCGCGGCCGCCGGCGCGGGCCGCTGGCGCCTCCGGGCCGACACGCTCGAAACGATCGCGCAACTGCCGGCACTCCCCGCCGCGCTGCCCGCCGCGTTGCGCCGCGTGCGGTCGGAGTATCCCGGCATGGAGATGCAGTCGGTCGACGCGCGATCGGCGGGCCGGCGTTGGGTGTTGCGGTGGGAAACGCTCGGCCGCAATCGCGACAAACCGCGCAAGGTTGCGCCGCCGCCGACTGAGCTCCGGCTCTACGAACTCAGCGGCGGCGACATCGCGACGGATGAGCGGATCGGATCGTGAAGCGAGCGGCTTACTCTGATTTGCGTCCAAAATGAGACCAATCTGCCAGGGTGTAATCGAACTGATGCGATTGATCGAATTGCACAACACCCGTAACGTTACGACCCGCAGGGGCCTGTATCGCGTGCAATCTGGCCCGGAGGACGGCTTCGCCCCCGGGGCCGTAGTAGGACGGCATTTTCGCTACCGACGCGTCCATTTATCCAACGGACCGCGACGGGCGTGCCGAAGGTAGAGAATTCGAATGACGTCGCCACGAAATTGGTAAGTCACGTGGTATTTGAAACGCGGCAGGTAACCGCAGCGAATCGTCGGCGCAATTTCCCGGCACGAATCGGGGAAAGCCAGTACTTGGCGTTCCCAGGCTTCGTATTCGTCGAGGAATGCGACACCCAAATGCCGTTCGATCTCGAGATGACGAGCGGCGGCGACGAGTTCCTGCTCGGCGAACCGATTGAAGGAGACTCTCACCGCAACGCGGCTCGCGCGCGTTTCAGCACAACTGCCGACGGCACACCTGGGTCGCAATCAATGTCCATCTGTAGCGCGCGCAGCGAACTGACCGTCGAGAGTTCAATCTGCTCAAGCCGGCGCTGAATCTCGCCGCTCGCAAGGCCAGCACGGTCGGGTTGATTTCTTCGTCGGACGGACTTTACCGGAGCGGCGGTGGGCATGTGGAAAAACTAGCGCGATGGCTGCGGGTGACAAGTTCGCGTTTCGTTTTCGCGCCGAAGCTGGACTTTGCAGTGATTCGAGGGAACCGCTACTGTTGGCGCTCGTCGCCGAGGCTCATTATCGATGAGTATCGCGGCAGAGTGAAAAGTGAGCGTTGCTATCGCTCGTCCAGCGCGAATGCCACCCAGGCATCGCCGGTGGGACCGCCGAGCATGCGGACGCCCGGCGCCGCCACGACCACAAACTGGCGGCCCTTCACCTCATAGGTCGCAGGCGGGGTCGATCCATCGTGCGGGAGATCGCCCGCCCATAACTCCGCGCCCGTCTGGGCATCAAAGGCCCGAATCTTGGCGTCTTTCGTCCCGGCGCAAAACACGAGTCCCCCCGCGGTCGTCATCGCGCCGCCGTAATTTTCCGTGCCGGCTTTGGGTCCGCCGGCCTTGGCCAGCTCGGGATATTCGCCGAGCGGAACTTTCCAGACGAGTTTGCCCGTGTTGAGATCGAGGCAATTGAGCGTGCCCCAGGGCGGCTTGATGCCGGGATAACCTTCGTGGTCGAGCAAGCGGCGGGAGTTGGCATGCACGTAGCGCGGTGGGACTCCCGGTTCCGGTGCGGCGATGGGGCGATCGCGCACCAACAGGAAATCCAGCAGCTCCTTCTCCTGCGCCGCCGTCAACGGCGGGGCCGGCGGCATCGCGCCCCGACCGCTTTTCATCAAGGCAAGCATCTGTCCCTCGTCCATTCGATGCCGCAGGCCGCGCAGCGGTGGCACCACGCCAATCCCCATCCGGCCGGGTCCATGGCAGGAGGCACAAATTTGCTGGTACAACTTTTCTCCCGCGGTGGCCGGCCGCAAGGGAGGCGGGTCATCATCGCGGGCAATCGCGATGATCCAGGGCAGTTCGTTGGCGGTGACGTAGAGCCGGCCCGTGGCGGGATCGAAAGACGCGCCCGGCCAGTTCGCGCCGCCGTTGTCACCGTAATAGATCGAGGCCCGGCCGGGATCATGCGGAGCGAACCATTGTCCGGTGTTGGCCTGGGCCACCAGCTTCGCGACGAACTCGTGCGCCTCCAGCGTGCGCGTGGTGATATCGGCGGGAAAAAAAGTGAACACGTGCCGGATGAAAGGTTCGGGCAGCGCGAGATCCGGCTGGTAAGGCGCCGTGTTTTCTCCGGGCACCATCGATGCCGGAGCGCGGCGGAGGCGAAACGGAAAGAGCGGCTTTCCCGTCAGGCGATCGAGCAGGAGCGTGTTGCCGATCTTGGTGACCTGGGCGACGGCATCGACCCGCCGGCCTTCGCGCAGCACTGTGACCAGGTTGGGCGGGGCCGGGAGATCGAAGTCCCAGATGTCGTGGCGAACCTCCTGAAAATGCCAGAGTCGCTCGCCGGTCTCGGCCCGCAGGGCGATTACGCAGTTGGAGAAAAGATTGTCCCCGCGATGGCCTGCGCCGACGAAATTCGGTTTCGGCGAGCCCGTGGCAACGAAGGCGATGCCGCGCGACTCGTCGAGCGCCATCCCGCCCCAGCAGTTGGCGCCGGTTTCGCGATCCTCCCAGGTTTCCGCGCCGAATTCGCCGGGTTGCGCGAGCGTGTGAAAACGCCAGAGCCGGCGGCCCGTGGCCACGTCATAGCCGAAGACGTCGCCGAGGTAACCTGGGATGATAAAGATGCGTTTCCAGACCACGCCACCCACCGTCCCCGCCGTGGGGATTTCGGTGCGCCCATTGTCGCCAAAGGACTTTATCGGCGCGCCGGATTTGGGATCGAGCGCGTAGATCCAGGTGCCGCAGGCGAACAGGATTCGTGCCGGTGCGGAGGCGTCGCCCGGCCAATACGTGAGTCCTCGGCGGGCGGGAATATCCTGCAGTGCCTTCCCCGATTCGGGCGTGAAACGCCACAGCTCTTTCCCGGTGGACGCATGGAGCGCGACGATTTTCTTCCCGGCCGTGGGCGCGAACATGACCTCGTCCACGATGATTGGGTTGCATTGGACGTTTCCCGGACCGTCGCCGGAGCGATAGGTCCAGGCCACGCGCAGTTTTCCGACCGTGCTCCGATTGATTTGCGTCAGCGTCGAGTACCGATTGGAGGTTGGACCGCCGAGGGAACGCGTCCAGGTGCGGTAGGAATCCATCGCCGGCCAGCCGTTGGCGGGCGTGAGATCCGCGACCTTTGCGGCGGGTATCGTTTGAAATTCAGGGATCGGCGGTTGGGCGACGGCGAGGCTCAACGGCAGAGTCATCAGGGCGAAAATCATCGGAGTGGGGTGTAACGCAATTCGGAGCGCCGGACGGTACGGCAGACGTCGGCCGGTTGGGAGTCCATAATACGGGCGCGGGCTCCGTTTCGGTCTGATTCGGAAAACAAAATAGTTGG
>JBIJCX010000056.1:0-31722 GCA_044344465.1 Opitutaceae bacterium | reverse complement strand
CACATTGGGCGTGATATTTCGGCCTCGGCGGAGCTCGGCCCTCCGGTGACGACCTAAACTCAACGACGCATTGTATAGCTGCGGCCTGGCCTTGCACCGTGGCCCGAAGGCACTCCGAAAGCCAAATTTACCATGAAACACGAACAAGAGATCAGGCGGATGGGGCGGCGCGACTTCCTATGCCAGGCGGCCGGGGCGTCGTGCGTGGCGGGGCTGTTCCCGGCCAAAACGCTGCTCGGCGCGACGACTCCCGGAGGCGAGTCGGTGACTCCGGCGCCGCTCTATTGGGCGTGGTGGGGCTGGGAACCGCTGGCGCATTACAAGCGCGCGGGCGGCACGGTCGGAGCCGTGAACACCAAGTCGCCGACGCTGGAGCAGTGGTACGATCGGCTCCACTCCGAGTCACTGGCGCGCCAGATGGCGGACCTCGGCATCAACCTGGGCGTCACCCATTTTTTCAAGGGCTTCGGCCTCGTGGCCGAACGCGCCGAGCAGCAGCGCACGGCCACGCTGGTGAAATTCGCCCACCGCCACGGGATCAAGGTCCTCGGCTACTGCCAGTCGCGTTCGCTCTACCATGAGCAGTTTCTCGCGGAGGAGCCGCGTGCCGCCGACTGGATTCAACGCGACGAGAAGGGCCAGTTGCGTACGTGGTCGAGTGTGAAATACCGCTGGGCGCCGTGCATCCTGGCCCGCGAGTTCCGCGACTACATGAAGCGCGCCATCCGCGTCGGCCTTGAGGAGGTCGGGCTCGACGGCCTTCACTTCGACAACGACTACGCCCAGCCATGTTACTGCCCGCGCTGCCAGGACGGTTTCCGCGCGTGGCTCACGCAGCATTTTCCGGCGCCGCAGCAACGGTTTGGTCGCGCGTCGTTCGCCGACGTGCGCCTCCCGTCCACGCAGCCGGCGCCCGGCCGCATCGACGACCCACTCGTACAGGCCTGGGTGCGGTTTCGCTGCGAAAGCCTTGCCGGGTATCATGCCGAACTCTGTGACTACGCGCGCCAGATCCGCCCGAACGTGATCCTGCTCGCCAACCCGGCGTATCCACGGGGCCCGAACAGTCCCTACCTGCGCAGCGTCTGGCCGGTGCACGTGGGCCGGCACCTCAACCTGATGTTCGCCGAGAACGGGAACTTTTCCGGCCTCGAGGGCGCCGCGCTCGTGTCGCAGGTTCGCGCCAACAAGCAGGCGGCCGCGATCGGCTACCGCGTCATCTCCACCGTCTGGCGACGCAACAAGCTGAACGCATCGGGGCTGCCCGAGACCGCGGGCGAGGTCAGCCTCCAGATTGCCGAAGCGGCGGCCAACGGCGGCATCCCCGGCACCAACTGGGCCCTGCGGCCCGGCGGTGACGGCGATCGCATGCGGATCGATCGCCCCGATTTGAGCGCTGCGCTCGCGCAGTCGCTGCGGTTCGTGCGCGGCAACGAGAAACTGCTCGCCGGCGCGCGGCCGGTGCGCGACGTCGCCGTGCTGCGGACGTTCGCCTCGCTCGGATTCAACGCGCCGGAGGCCGACCCGCAGGTGGAGGCCGCCGAGGAGGTGCTCATTCGCAGCGGCTTTGCCTGGGAAACGGTCTTCGGCGACGACCTGCGCCGGCTGGATGGTTTTGCCGCGCTCGTGCTCGCCGGCCAGTCGCACCTCAGCGACGCCGAGGTCGGCGCCATCCGCGCTTTCGCGCGTGGCGGCGGCGCGGTCATCCTCGTCGGCGACAACGGCCGCTACGACGAGAACGGAAGCGAACGCGCGCAGCCGGCCTTCGCCGGCCTGGAGGATCGTCGCGTCGCGCGGGTCGAAGTTGCCCCGCTCCGCCCCCAAGCCGGGACCGCCGATCGCACGACGGTCCCGCCGTCGGAAGCCCACGGCACGAGCGTTCTTCTGCCCAAGTGGTCGCGACAACTCGCCGAGGCGATCGAGCGCACCGCCGGCACGCGCCTCTCCGTGCGGCTGCGCGGTACCGACACGGTCACGCTCAGCGCCTGCGAACTTCCCGGGCACCGGCTCGCCGTTCATCTGGTGAATTACGCCGCCAACGCAACGCCGACGGGGCTGCATCTGGACCTGGGAGGTCGCTGGCAAACCGGTCGCACGGCGCAGCTGCTCGTGCCGGACGCAACGGAACGGACGCTCGCAATTCAACGCGGCGCCCAACCCGGCGTCGCCGTGCCGCCGTTCGCAGTTTACAGTGTGCTGGTCTTTGGCGGGGCGTAAGTATTCCCCGGACATTTGGTCCGAGGGTAGAAGCCTGCCAGCAGGCGTGGGTCAGCGAGCGAAATCGAGCCCGTCGGCTTGTTCCGCGGCGGTCACAGACCGCCATGACCGAGAACGGATGTGCGTCCCGTCGAATTCCAACACGACAGGCGCGCTTGCCGTTGGACCCGGAGATGCGACAGGCTCATTCCTTTCCTCAACCTCTGAACAACATGATCGAACATCAACTGGGTAAGAACGGGCTGCGCGTCTCGGCAATCGGCCTTGGGTGCATGGGGATGAGCGAGTTTTACGACCCGTCCCAGATGAACGACGCGGAGTCGATTCGCGTCGTGCATCGCTTTCTCGATGCCGGCGGCAATTTTCTCGACACCGCCGACATGTACGGGAACGGCCGCAACGAGATCCTCCTTGGGCAGGCGATCGCCGATCGCCGGAGCCGGGTCGTGCTGGCGACGAAATTTGGCAATGTGCGGGGACCGCAGGGCGAGTTTCTCGGTGTTCGCGGCGATCCGGGGTACGTGAAGGCGTGCTGTGAGGCGAGCCTCTCCCGGCTGAAGGTCGACGTGATCGATCTCTATTACCAGCACCGGGTCGATCCCAAGGTGCCGATCGAAGAGACCGTCGGAGCAATGGCCGAACTGGTGCAAGCGGGCAAGGTGCGGCATCTCGGGCTGTCCGAGGCGGCGCCGGCCACGATCCGCCGGGCGGCGGCCGTGCATCCGATCGCGGCGTTGCAGACGGAGTACTCGCTGTGGAGTCGGGACCCGGAGGACGGGCTGCTGCAAACCGTGCGGGAGCTCGGGATCGGGTTTGTCGCCTACAGCCCGCTGGGCCGGGGTTTCCTGACCGGACAGTTCAAGACCCTGGCGGATTTGGCTCCCGACGATTACCGGCACCACTCCCCGCGGTTCCAGGGCGGGAATTTCCAGAAGAACCTCGATCTGGTGAAAAAGATCGAGGAGCTGGCCCGGGCCAAAGGCTGCACGCCCGGCCAACTCGCGCTGGCCTGGGTGCTCGCCCAGGGCGACGATGTTGTGCCCATCCCGGGCACGAAGCGAATCCACCGGCTCGAGGAGAATCTCGGCGCGCTCCGCGTGCAGTTGACCCCGGAAGACCTGCGCGAAATCAATGCCGCGCTCCCGGCGGGTTCGACCTCGGGTCAGCGCTACCACGCGCAGGCCATGGAAGCGGTGAACCGGTAGTTTCGTTGACCGGCACCGCCGGTCCAGCGGTCGCCGGGTCGATTCGCCATGACGTTTCATTCCATCGAACGGTTGGGGCCACCCTTCCACAGTGTGTCGGAGGTGGGTGTGGTCATTCCCCGCGGCGGCCGGGCGGAGGTCGCCAACATCGAGCGCAAGCTCCTGTTTTTCCTCGAAGCCGACTGCCTGATGACGATCCCGGGCGCGGGAGATTTTCCGATCCGGAAGGGTGACATCTGCGTCATTCCCCGGCGCTGTCTCCAGCACTATCGGCTCGACGGCAAGCGGCAGTCGCCGCGGGTGCATGCCCTCAAGATCACACTCGCGTTGCCGCCGCTGCCGGGCCCGGGCGAGCGCGCCCGGCGCCGCGCCGCACCCGGCGATCCGGAACGCGACCTCACCGCCTTTGCGCAGCACCATTTCGGCGAGATTCAGCACTGGCCCGCGGCCCAGGACGCCACGATGCAGGAGAGCATCCGCGCGATTCGGGCGGAGGCCGAACAGCATCGCCCCGGCATCCGCCACCGGGTGCGCGCACTCTGCGCCGATCTCCTGGTCCATGTCGCGCGCCAGCAGCACGAGACGCCCCGCCGCGCGCAAGCCACCGGCGCCGGCTTTGGCTTCATCGTAACGCAGACGAAGGAGTTTCTCCTGCGCAACGTCGGGCGCGAATTGACCCTGGGTGACATCGCCTGGCAGGTGAAAAAAAGCGAAGAGCACCTGGCGCGGGTTTTCCGCAAGGTGACCGGCCAGACGGTTTTCGACTACCTGCGCACGATTCGGCTCGAGAGCGCCAAGACCCTGTTGTTCAACTCCGACCTGACCCTCACGGAAATCGCGGCGCGCACCGGTTTCAGTTCGCTCGCGCTCTTCAGCCGCAACTTCACGCAGTACGTCGGCCGGAATCCCTCCGCCTACCGGCAGGCCCGGGCGGAGGCGTTTTTTGTCGCCAGCAATTCGTCGCGCCGCAGCCGCACCACCCGGAAAATCAATTCCAGTTAAACAATATCAGTGGGGGCCATAGACGGGCGCGGACCAACGGCGTATCCTCGATCGTTTGCACTCCATGATCTCAGACGAATCACCACCGCCCGGTCGCCGCCGGCGACCCTTCGGCTTGCATCTCACGCCGGCCATGACGTTGGCCCTGGCCGCGCTTGTCCTGCTGGCCGCCGGTCCGGGCCGCGCCATTGCCGCCGGGAAACCCGCCACGGTTGCCGCCAAGTTCCACCGTTTCAGCACGACGGACAAGGATGCGCAGATGTGGAGCGGGCTCTACGCGGCATCGAACGGGCGGCTCTACTGCGGCCTGTGCACGCATGGTGATGCCGCCAACCTCTACGAGTTCGATCCCGCGGCCGGCCGGATGCGGCCACTCGCCAACCTGACCGTGCTCAACGAGGAACGGGGCAAGGGCACTTGGACCAACGGAAAGATCCACGTGCAGATGCAGGAGCTCGACGGGTTTGTCTACTTCGGCTCGCTGAGCGAGGACAACGGGCCGCCGGTGATTGACGCCCGCAGCTATCTGGGCCCGCGGTGGTTTCGGGCCAGCCTGGCGACCGGCAAGGTCGAGGCGCTCGGCTATATCAACACCTTCTGGGGCATCCTCGGACAGGCGATGGACAAACCGCGCCGCCTGATCTACGGCCTGGCCGAGAACGGGCATCTCTACAAATATTACATCGACCAGGATTACACCGAGGATCTCGGCCGCGTGGACGAGTGGGATATTTGCCGGACGATCTTCACCGACGACCGTGGCAACGTCTACGGCAGCCTGGCACTCGGCCGAATCTGGAAATACGACCCGGTCAAGGATCGGGTCTTCGACCTCGACCACATCCGGCTGCCGATCATCAACCAGTCGCGGTCGATGGCCAATCCAATGCTCGATCGCAAGGTGCAGTGGCGGATCATCGAATGGGATCCGGTCGAAAAGGTCGCCTATGGCATCGTCGGCGGGAGCAATCTCCTGTTCAAATACGATCCGCACGACGGGCCGGAAGGCCGGGTGACCCCGCTGGTCCAGATGTGCAGTCCCGGCTCGCGGGGCGGCAACCCGATGCAGATTCCCCACGCCACGCTGGCAATGGCCATTTCCCAAAAGGAGCGCCGCATCTACTACCTCACCGTCACGTCGGGGGATTTTGATTACGGCAGCGTCTCGGGCGACACCCTGGGCAGCGCCTTCCTCGTCTCCTACGACCTGACGACCGGCGGGCGCACGGACCACGGCGTGGTCCGCACGACCGACGGCCGCGGGTGTTACGGCATGCAGGGCATGAAGGTCGATGCCGCGGGCCGGGTCTGGTTCATGGGCGCCTTTGACGAACCCGATCCCAAGCTGGCGGCGGGGGTGATGCAGGGACGCGTGCCCTATTGCATGGGACTCGGCATGATCGATCCGATCGCGAAATGAAGACCACGCCAACGGAGATCACCGCGTCGCACCTCCGTCGCAACTGGAGCAACGGAGAGATCCTTGCCCACGGAAGACACGGAATACACAGAAACCCAAACTTCTTCCGTGTATTCCGTGTGTTCCGTGGGCCCAAGGATTGAAGGGTTTGGAAATCTCGTGGCCCAAGATGCAAACCGGAAACCAAAATCTTCACGCATGGCATTTATGAAGCACTTTCATAGCGTATTTTCCGGTCTTTTCGGACTGTTTGGTCTGCTCACCGCGGGCCCGATTTCCGCCCAGCAATGGGTTAATCCGCACTTCGACGCCCACCGGCTGGATTACCGCGACCTCGGTTACCCGACGCAAAACCTGATTCCGGCCGACAACAGCCGCATCACCGCCCTGCTGGCCCACTCCAATGGCTTCGTCTATGGCGCCACCAGCGGTCGCACCCAGTCGTATTTGTTTTTCTACAACAGCTTCATCAACAAGGTCCGGCCCCTCGGCAAAATCGGGGCCGGTACCGGCGTCCATCACACCCTGCTCGAAGGCCGCGACGGCGAGATCATCATTGGCACCGGGCTGAACGTGTTTGCACCCGTAAAGTTTACCAAGGACTTTCCGGTCGAATTCGAGGGCGTGGAAAAGCAGCTCTGGAAGGACATCAAGGCGCCCTTCGAGCCCTTCGAGGGCGGGCACCTCTACCGCTACAAACCGGTGACCGGGGATGTCAAAACGTACACCAATGACGATCCCTGTCCGTTGGAGGATCTCGGCATCCCGCTCGCGCGGAACTCCATCTACGCCCTGACCTTCAACCCGGACAAGACCAAGCTCTACGGAATCACGTATCCGGATGCGCACTTCTTCATCTTCGACCTCGCGACGCGACAGACGCGGGACCTGGGCGAATTCCTCAGCCAGAAGACCTACGGCGGCCCCGAACGCTTCTGGCGCACCGTGCCGCGCGCCCTCCATTGCGATCCCCGGACCGGGGCGGTGTACACCTCGGGCGACAACGGCTGGATCATCCGTTACTCGCCTGGCGCGGAGAAGTTTGAACTGACCTACATGCGGCTGCCGGGCGAATATTGGGAGGGGCAAAGCTCGTCCGATTATCCGGTGGTCGAATGTTTTGAAACGGACGCGGCCGGCAAAGTCTATGCCGGCACCAGCGACGGCTTCCTCCTCCGCCTGGATCTGGCGGGGGATCGGGCCATCGTCCTTGGGAAAGCGCGCGACTCGCGGCGAATGCGCGGCATGAAGGTGGCGCAGGACGGTAATTTGTACCTGATCACGGGGGAACTGGAGCGCGCGTGCAAATTGCACACCTACGATCTCTCCGGAGAATGGGGATTTGAGGAACTCGGGCCGTTTGCGGTCGATCGCAGTCCTTACTACGCCCACCGGGCCTACCAGTTCGATGCGATCGCGGTCGGGGTGGACGGAACCGTCTTCTGCGGCGAAAGCGATCGCGGGGGCAAGCTGTTCCTCTACTTCCCCGGTCCCGGTCCGTTCAAGGGTGGGGTCAACCCGACCAATCCGCGGGCGGAACGGCAGCGCCCCGGCACGCCCGGGTTGATCCCGGAGAAATTGTAGCATGACGCAAATGATGAACGTCGGGGCAAGCCCAGTGGCAGGTGGAAAGCAAGTTGTAGGAGCGGCTTTATGCCGCGATTCTGCCAATCTTGGGGTCGTTAGGTTTTGTGCATTCAAAGGAGGGTCGAACTCCGCCGAGACCGAGATGCCTTCGCGACGAAGCGGCCTCGACGGAGCTCGGCCCTCCATGACCGGAGGGAATTATGACTCCGTGTATAGAATCTCGCAGCTCGCCGCCAGCGCCCTGCGACGCGCGCTCTTCTTTCCAGCGCTGTTCCTTGGGGGCCTCCTGGCGACGCTGGCTGCGGCGCCCACCGAGTCCCGGCCCCGGATCGAATTGGTCAAAGGCTCCGAATCGAGTGCGTTGACCGCCGAGGGTGAGAGCAGCGAACTGGCCAAGGCCCGGCAGCCGGCTTACATCGTGATCGCGAAGAGCGAGCACAAAGGCGTGCTGGCGGCGGCCAAGGATCTGCAGCGTGACATCACGAAAATTGCCGGAGTGACGCCCAATATTGTGCACACCCTGGCCGGCGCCGGCGCAGAGTGCGTCGTTATCGGGAGCGCCGACTGTGCCGAGGGCCGGGCCCTGCTGGCCTCGGTCGGCGTACCGGTCGACGATCTTTCGGGCAAGTGGGAGGTGTTCAAATACCGCGTCTTGAACGGGGCCGGGCCGAAACGGCAGGTGCTCGCGATTGCGGGCAGCGATCCCCGCGGAACGATCTTCGGCGTCTACGATTTCGAACAAAAGCACCTGGGCGTGGATCCCCTCTGGTTTTGGTCCGATAACGAACCGGCGATGCGGGGAGAGCTGGTGTTCGACAACCGGATCGACTTCGGCCCGGTAAAGGAGCCGACGTGGAAATACCGCGGATGGACGCTGAACGATCACCCCCAGATCCTCGAATGGATGCAGAGCGGCCTGGTGCAGCGCACCCGCTACAGCCGCTATATGTTCCCGATGCACCCGGAGGTGATCGCGCGGTTCTGCGAGGCGGCCCTGCGGCTCAAGATGAACATGTTCACCTGGTACTTCATCGACATCGACTGGCAGCCGGATCGGGAGGGACTGCAGGCGGTGGTCGATCGCGGGCTGTTCATCACCCAACACCAGATGGAAGGCGTCGGGGCCGATGTGGGCTTTTGGGACAGCTATTGGGCTCATTATAATCCGGCGGGAAAACCACCGGTCCTGTCCTATCGCAAGCATCCGGAGGCGTTCCGCGAATTCTGGTCCTTTTATATCAAGCGCTGGGCCGAATTCTCTCCGCAGGTGGTGTGGGAAATCAATCAACGCGGCTGGGCGGACGGACCCTACGCCGAACCCAGTTTGCCCGACGGGGGAACGCCGCAGCAGCGCGCCGAGATCATCGGCGAGGCCATGGCGGATCAGGCGCGCCTCGTGCGGCAGCTGGATCCGAACCCGAACCTCGAGATGATGAGTACACTCTACGCCGAACTCGGCAAGGCGTACGACGAAGGGTGGCTGAAGGTGCCCAAGGGAGTCACGACCGGCTTCGGCGACCGCGGGATGAGCGGCATGTCCTACGCGCGCAGTTTCTGGACCGAAGCCCGCGATCCGGAACGCAAATACGGGCAGTACTTTCACACGCAGTATTTCGGCGGCGGACCCCAGGTCGCCAAGTGTACCCCGATCGAGACGTACCTGAAGGTCAACGTCGATGCGATGTACCGGAAGGGCGACACCCAGCACATGCTGCTGGCCATGAACGAACTCAGGTTGCAGCAGCTCGAGATCCGGGCGATGGCCGAAATGCTGTGGGACTATCCGGCCTTTCAGTCACGGGAGTATCTGTTGCGGTACTGCCGGGAGGAGTTTGGCGCCGAGGCGGCGCCGCGCGTGGCCTCACTCTATGATCTCTATTACGCGAAGTTCCCGCACAAGACGGTGAAGGATGAGTTCAAGACCTACGCCAGCTATCACAAGGTGATGGAACCGATGTTTACGGTCATCGGGAACCTGTTGAATATCGACAATGGGAGCCGCGACGGCCGGGTGCTCAAGTACGATTACAACCGGGCAATCTACGAGAACGGCATCGTGGCGATGGGCGAGGTCCTGGAGCAGGCGCGGGCGCTCCGCCCCTCCATCCCCAAGGATCGCCTCGGCTTCTTCGACTACGAGTTCACCGCTCCCGTGCGCCTGGTGCGGGGCATCTACAAATTGTCCATTGCGACCCAGGATGCGCTCGCGCGCCTCAAGGACGGCGACCGGGCCGGGGCGCTGGCCGCGTTGGTCGAGGCCCGGCCGCTGACCGAGGAACTCTACGCCGCGTTCAAGACCGAGATCGCGGGCGACAAGTGGCGCCACTGGTTTCGCAGCAGCACCAACAAGGATTTCTACCTGCTTTATAATGCCTATCAAAAGGCGCGCCTCCGCCTCGAAGTCGACACGATGAGCAACGTCGCCGTGGTCGCGCCGGAGCGCCGCCCGTGGTTGGGGAATGTCGTGCTGCATGACCCGGTCAAGGTGGGCGATGCCCTCTACGGAACGCAGGCCGAGCGGATCAATGCCTCGGTCTATAACGGTTCCCGTTTCTCGCTTACGAAGTTTCCATTGCGCGATGTTTTCCAGATCGGCGGAGTCGAAACCGTTTCCGGCAAGGGAGACTGGAAGGAAATCACGACGCGTGACCATGGCCTCGCGTATCGGTTCAAACTGGCGGGTCGGGCAAAGGTCTATGTGGCAAAGGAGCCGGACCAGAAACTTGCCTGGCTGGCCGAGCAGGGGTTTCAACCGACGGGCCAGACCCTCGAGGCCGGCTTCTGGGGTTGGCCCTACCGCTATCAAAATCGCCCGCCCGGGTTGGTGAAGAAATTCGAAATCCTGGCGAAGGATTTTCCCGCGGGAGAGGTGGCATTGGGCCTGAATTCCACCAACAAGAAACACCTGCCGTACCTTGTTTTCATCAAGCCGGATCAATTGGCCTTTGAAAATTTTCGCTCCGACGAAATCGGCGGCAGCCCGGCCCGGTGGCGCGTGGAGGAAAATGGCGGACGCGTGGTCGTGGCCGACATTCCCGACTACGATGCCGAGATGCGTCCGACGGTTTTCGACCTGACCACGGTGCCCCGCTATGTGCCGCTCGACCTGCGCGGCCTGCGGCTTGAAGCGACGCCGCGCTCCACCGGTGCCGCCAACGCGGAACTCAAGCTCACCCGGGCGGCCGGCGGCGATTTCATCGTAGATGTCAGGCTGAAGGCCGGGCAGAGCGACCAGCGCAGCGGATTCATGCTCGCGTCGGCAAAGGGTGCGCGGATTTTGGAGGTCGTCTTGACGGAGAAGGGGACCATCGCCGTTCGCGCCGGCGCCAACCCGGAAGTAGGGGTGTCCCGATACGCCCCGAACCGCTGGTACAACATCAAGCTTCGGGTTTCGGGGCCGAAGCAGGAAGTGGACGTTGAGGTGCAGGACGATCAGGTGCGGGTCGACCGCGTCGGGCCGATTCGTTGGGGCGGGACCGAGCCGATTGAACGGCTAACGTTGTCCCACTCGGGCGATCGCGCCGGATCGTGGGTGATTTTCAACGCGATCAGCGCATACACCCAGTGAGAACATCCGTGAAAAACACGGCCAGGAAAGGACATCGATCATGAGCAACCTGCTGTGGACCCGTCGTCATATGATCAAAGCGGCCGCCATTGCGGCGATCGCTTCACCCTCGCTGAGGCTCTTCGCGGGCGAGAAGGCCGCCGGGGCTCGCGGCGGAATGGGGGCCGCGGCGCTCCAAGTGCCCGACTGGATCGCGCCCGGAAAATTGCGCTGGGTCTGGGCGCTGTGGGAGCCAATCGATTTATATACCCGCGGCGGACATGGCGCCGGCATCGGGGATGGCCGGGTGACGGGGCACTGGGCACGCAAGTGGTACGAGCGGATGCACAGCGATGAGATCCTGGACCAGCTGGCCGCGGCTGGCGTCAATCTGGTCACGACGCATTTCTACAAGGGTTTCGGTCTCCGCGCCGAATCCGCGGAGATGGACCGGGCCGCCGACTTCACGAAGCGGGCGCACGCCCGCGGGATTCGCGTTCTCGGCTACCACCAGTTCAGCACGGTGATCTACGAGACCATGCTGGACGAGGTGCCCAAGCTGGCCGACTGGATCCAGCGCACGCCGGACGGGCAGCTCAAGAGTTACGGCGGGGCCAAGTGGCGCTGGATGGCGTGCCCGATCCACGACGATTTCATCGCCTACCTGAAACAGGTGGTGGATCGCTGCCTGATCGCCGCGGACATGGACGGGGTCGAGTACGACGGGACCAGCTACGACTGCGCGTGCGACCGTTGTCAGGCGGCGTTTCGGACGTATCTGACTACGCATAATCCCGAGCCGCGCACGCGCTTTGGCCTGCCGCATTTTCGCCACGTGCGCATCCCCGAGGTCTTTAATGCCAAGGACCCGATTTGGCAGGAGTGGATTCGGTTTCGCATGGACCTCATGGGGCGCCGCCTCCGGGAAATGCGCGCTTATGTACACGCGAAGAAACGCGGGGCCGCACTGGTGACCTATGAAGATTGCCCGGCGCTGTGGCGCAAAGACCGCACCCGCCTGCTGCCCGACACCGGCGACTACCTTGATCTCGCCATCGCGGAGAGCCACGACATGCCCCAGATGCTGAACGGTGAGCTGGTCACGAAGGTGCGGCACCTCAAGGAGGCCACCGCGATTGGCCAGGTTGGACTTTCGACCGACTGGCTGCGCACCGAGAAAGGCGGCATCACGTTGCCGAAGGAGCCTCGGCCGGTGGAACTCGACATGGCCGAGTGTCTGGCCGCCGGTGGCCACGTCTGCACCGCGACCTGGGCGCTGCGCTCGGGCGACAAGCGCGATGGCTCGGCGTTTTTCGAAGAGCCGGCGTTCTACGCGGCGATGAAGCGCTACATGCACTTTGCCCGCGACCACGAGCATCTCCATACCTCGGCGCAACCGTGCGCCAATGTGTGGATTTATCACTCGGTGTGGTCGTTGGCGTTCAACCACAGCACCGCGTACAACAGCGTCCTGGGCTTCGAACAGGCCCTGCTTGGCCGGATCGCCTATCGCGTGGCCAAGGAAGTACACCTCGGGCAGTTGACTTCACGCGATGTGCTGGTCGTGGCCAGCCAGACCTGCCTTAGCGCTCAGGAATGCGAAGCGATCCGCGCGGTTGCGGCGCGGGGTTGCGGCGTCATCATCACGGGCGACACGGCCGGGTGTGACGAAAATTTCCGCCAGCGTGAGTTCGCGGAGCTGCGCGATCTGCACCAGAAGCCAAACGTGCGCTATTTCGCCAAATGCCCGGCCCGGGGGGCCAAGGCGGATGCGCGCGGCAGCCTCTCCGCCGTGATGCCGGCCCGGACAGCGGACATCCTGCGCGCAATTCGCGAGGTCGCGCCCCGGGGATTGGCGGCCGAACTGGAAGGCGGTGCCGTGAAGCAGCCGAATCTCTTCGTGGATGTTTTCCAACAGCCGGGGGCGATCGTCGCCCATGTGGTGAATTACGCCGAAGGCGAACCCACCGGATTGAAACTGCGGGTGGCCGACTGGCTCGCCAAAGGGCAGGCGACACTCTACTCGCCGTATCTTTCGATGCCAATCAAGCTGGAGGCATCCGCGGATCGGTGGATTTCGTTGTCGCCCACGATGGGCAAGTATGGCGCGGTAAGATTCGCGCGATCATGAACTCCATATCGGACTCAAGCCATAGCCCCACTCACAATCGACCACCCACCACCAAGCCACCCAGTATCATGGCCAAAACAACCACAGGCTCTCCGCTCCATTCTAGTCGCGCGTCCTCAACGCGCCCATTGTCCCTTTTGCCGCATTGGCTGACCCTTTTCCTGGTCTTGCTCGCGGTCGCGGTCCCCGGTCACGCCCAATCCGGCGCCGGCGTGATCACCGGCCGCGTCAAGAATCTCGCGACCGGCCAATATTTGAACAACGCGCGGGTCGTCGTGCAGGGCACGACGCTGCTCGCGTTTACCGACGAATTCGGCACCTACCGTGTGACCGGTGTGCCGGCCGGACCCGCCACACTCCAGGTGTTTTACACCGGTCTTGATGTGCAAGCCCTGCCGCTGACCGTGGCGGCAAATCAAACCGTCGAGCTGGACGTGAGCCTGACCAATGTGGCGCTCTACGGCAAAGGCACTGATGTGGTCCAGCTCGACCCTTATCAGGTCGCGGCAACGCGCGAGACGAACATCGAATCGATCGCGATCAACGAGCAGCGATTTGCGTCCAACATCAAGAACGTCATCTCGACCGAAACCCTCGGCGATCCGCTTGGCGGCAGCATGGGCGACTTCCTGCGGTTCCTGCCCGGCGTGGCGGCGGCCTATGGTGCGCTGGAGACCGAGGGCGTCTTGATCCGCGGGTTTCCCGCCAACCTGTCGGTTGTCTCCTTCGACGGCGCGCAGCTCGCCAGCGCCAACCTGAGCGGCGAGCGCGACTTCAGCCCCTCGCGCATCGGCGTAAACAGCATCTCGCGGGTGGAGGTGACCAAGGTCCCTCTGCCCTCGACCGCGGCCGACACCATGTCGGGCTCGATCAACCTCGTCAGCAAGAGCGCGTTCGAGCGCAGCGCGGCAGAGTTCAAGTACCGCTTCGGCCTTTCGTCGAATCAGCAGTCGTTTGCGCTCAAGAAAACTCCCGACGCCTATAATGAGCGAACCTACAAGATCTATCCGGACACGAGTTTCGATTACACGCTGCCGATCAACAAGAATTTGGGCATCGTGATCACCGGCCTGTATTCCACCGCCGCGTTCCAGACCGACACCTGGTACACGGATTACCTGACCGCCGGAACCTCAACGGGTGCGTCCCCGACCAATCCCTATCTCTGGCGCAACCGCAATGTGGAGGGCCTCCGATCCTACGAGCGCACGTCGCTTTCCGCCAAAGTCGACTGGCGGCCCTCGAAGCACGCCGTTCTCTCGGTGGGCGGAGTGGTCTCGCTCTATGATCAGCGGAATCCGAACTCCCAATTCAATCCGACCGTCGGCAACAACGGCACCTCCAGCATCGCGGGCGGCACGGTATTGTCGTACACGCCGGAGCGCGTGGTCGGCGCCACGGGCCGGGGCAGCGTGCCGATGGCCTACAGTTTCCTGAATAGTGGTGGACTCTCGCAGTCGGCCAACCTGCGCTACCGCCTCGACGACGGCACCTGGCGCATTCTGTCCTCGTACAGTGTATCCAATTCGAAGGTCACGCGGCGCGACGTCGAGGACGGCTTTTTCAACGCGCTCGGGGTCGGCCTGCGGGTGCCCGTGCGCGTGACCTACACGAATATCAACGACGGCCGGATCGGCGACTTCCAGGTTTTCGACAACGCCAACCAGCCGGTCGATGTCTTCGACATCAACAATTACACCCTCACGACGGCGACCAACCAGCCCAAGACCAACATCCGCTCGACGATCCGCAACGGCGACCTCGATGTGCGGCGCCAGCTGCACTGGTTCTCGTTTCCCACCTCCGTGCAGGTGGGCGGGCTGCAACGCATCCAGACCAATGACGACCGTCGCCGGGATGGCCGCGCCTACAATTACAACGGGATCGGCGGATCGTTGTCGGCCGCGCCGTATCTCTCCGACGTCTTCTACGGGGAGCGCAAGCTCGGCCAGTTCCCCGACAAGCCCTCGGTGCCGTGGGTCTCGCCGCATCGGGTGTATGCCGCGTTTGCAGCGAATCCCGCGCTTTTCACGCAGACGGTCGCGCAACAGCGGACGACGGCGAGCAACAACATCATCAACTCGAAGTATATCGAGGAAAAGGTCTCGGCCGGCTACGTGCAGGCCGAGGCGCGGCTGTTCGGCAACCGGCTCAACGTGGTGACCGGAGTGCGGTTCGAAAAGACGATCGACCGGGGCGAGGGTCCGCTGCAGGACCCGAACGCGGTCTTCGTGCGCAATGCCAACGGTTCGTTCGCCCGTACCTCCACCGGCGCCCGGATCCGCAAACCCGAGGCGGGCCTGGCGGCTTCGGTCGAGGAGGTCGCGCTCATCTACAAGGAACGCGCGTCGCTGGCGGAGCGTTCCTACCAGGGCTATTACCCGAGCCTGCATCTCAACTTCAACGCCTCCGAACGGCTGCTCCTGCGCGCCGCCTACGCCAAGACCTACGGCCGGCCCAACTTCAGCAACATCATCCCCAACACCACCGTCACGCAGGACGACGACTTGAACCTGGATCCGGAGCTTGTCCTCGGCCGGATTACACTCAGCAACGTCGGACTGAAACCTTGGACGGCCGACAACTACGACTTGTCCGTCGAATACTACACGGACCAGGGCGGCGTAATCAGCGGCGGGGTGTTCCTGAAGGAGGTAAAGGACTTCTTCGGCCAGTACGTGAAGACCGCGACGGCGGCCGATCTCGAAATGCTCGGCCTCGACCAGCGCTACCTGGGCTGGCGCGTCACGACCCAGTTCAACTCCGGGTCGGCGCGCGTGCGGGGCGCGGAGTTCAACGTCCGGCACTCGCTCGTGCCGTTCGGCGCCTGGGGCCGGCACGTCATCGTGTTTGTCAACGCCACCAAGCTGAAGCTCGAAGGCAACGATCTGGCCGACTTCACGGGCTTCCTGCCCGAGTCGGTGAACTGGGGTTTCACGATCGCGAAGAGCCGCGCCACGTTGATCACGAAATGGAATTACCGCGGCGAGCAGAAGGCGGTGCAATATACCGACTATGGACCGGATGCATTTCGCCACCCGCAGCCCCGCACCCAGCTCGACGTGAGCCTGGATTACCAACTAGGCAAACGGACGTCATTGTACTTGAACGTGCGCAACGCCACGAACGCAGTCCAGCGGGAGGATGCCTACGGCTCCCAAATCCCCGCCTATGCGCATCATTTCTACCACTCAAATTTCGGCCGCGTCTTCACCGTGGGCGTGAAGGGATCATTCTGAGGGTGTCGCCGGCGATCCCCATATATACGCATCAATTGAGGTTCCAGTTGAACGTTGTCCCACGCCATGGCGTTTGGCTGCCTTTGGACGACAGCAAGGTTTCTGAACGGACCGGGAGATCCGTTCTCCGGTTAGTGCGCTTGCAACCAACGGAGCAACAGGTCGGGCGTGGCGGACGGATCGCCCGGCTCGCGCGCGATCATGTTCAAGTCCTGCGCCGCGATCAGCCGCCGGGCAAATTCCTCGTGCCGGCGCTCAGCCGGGGTCAGCCGGGGTTTCACGGTCGAGGGTGGCGCCACCACCACGTCCCATTCCTGGAGGCCAAAGTTCAGGGATAAATTCATGGTCCAGGCATAGTGCTGGTGAAACGCTTCCGGCGTGGCCGCGTCGGCGGACGGCGGCACCGCCAGGATGACGAGATTCATCTTCATCGCGCGCACCTTCTTGGCTGACTCCCGGATTTCGCCCAACGTCTGTCCCTCCGTCGGCCAGGCGGTCACGGCGACCTTTGCGCCGGGAAAAAGCTGCGTCAGCGCCGGGGCGATCAGCCGGTCAAAGGGCGGCATGGCCAGCACCTTGACCGTCTCGCCGGCCTTGAGCAGCGCCCGCGTATGCCGAAGCGCAAGGTCGGGCGGACCGACCGCCCCGAGCGAGATCTCCTGGCCGGAAATGCTCCGGGCGATGGCCGTGGCGAACACCTTGTGGCCATCCATGTTGGGGTGAATCTCGTCGCTGTGCAGCAGCGTCCACGCCAGCGCGTCCCTGGTCCGCACCGCTTCGTAGGCCGCGTAGCAATCGACGACCGGCACGCCTTCATCCCGGCCCACCTCGCGGATGGCCTCGGTGAACTCGGCAAGTTTCTCGCCCGGGCGGGCCTTCGTCTCGAACACGGAATTCTGCGTGCACAGCATCACTTCCGCTCCGGCGCTCCGGCAGCGGGCGGCGATCTCCCGGAGATTTTTCTTAAACTCGTCCAAGGGAATGCGCACGAGATCGTTCATGCCGAACATGACCGTCACCAGATTGGGCTTGTGCGCGATGACATCGCGGTCGAGGCGGGCCAGCGCCCCGCGCGTCGTGTCACCGCTCCTGCCGGCATTGTGCACCCTGACCCGCGCCGACGGATAGATTTTATGCAGGGCGATCTCCAGCATCTCGGGATAGGCCCGCCGGCCGCCCGAATGGTAATACACGCCCGTGATGCTGTCGCCCATACAGACGATCGTCACGGGCTCGCGGCCGGCCGAGAGCAACCGCGCGGTCGCGAGCGGCTGGGCGGAGGCCACCACGGCCAGGAGGCTCCCCGCCACGGAGGCCAGCACGCGAATTCGAGCAAGCCAGGAAACTGCTCCGTCGTAGCCCGCCGCGTGAGCGGCGGGATTGCTGGAGGTCCCTGCGCTCACGCGCAGGGCTACGAAAGCCAGCGCTTCTTTCCGTCCGGCACAGAACCCGTTGTGTGGTTGGGGCGGCATTGCCACAGCTCACGGCTGCCGCAGCCAGTCGAGACTGATCCGCCGGATCCGCAGGCGGTTGAGCCGGCCGACCTTGCTGTCGCCCGCGCAGTAGCCGAGCAGCACGGCGTCGCCGGTAAAGTGGATGGCCGTGTAGCAATACCAGCCTTCGGGATCATCCTCGATCAGCTTGCGGTGCGGCCACGTCTTGCCGCCGTCGCTCGAGATCGCCGCCACGAACGGGGTGCGTTTGCTTTTCGGAAACGCAAATTTGCCCGAGTGATCATTATAGAGCGCGAGCAGATCCTGGCTGCCCGGCAGCCGCTTGATGCTCGCCGGCGAGACAGGCGACTGCAGCTCCGTCGGTGCGGGCGGCGTCCAGGTCTTGCCCTGATCGGTGGATCGGAAGCCGTATTGCGCACCCTGATCGGTGCGGCTGAAGCAGAAGAGCGATCCGTCCGCGAGTTCGACCACGCCCGGTTCCTGCAGGCCGCTGCCGCTGCGCACCGGCATCGCCCACCAGCTGGCCGACTCCTGCCAGGTCGTACCCTCGTCATCCGAGTAGATCCAGAGCGCAATCGCGCGGGCGTCAAACGACTTGCTGCTCTTCGGATCGCTGGCCCGCGATCGATGGAACGCCAGCGGGATCAGGATGCGCCCCTTGCTGGTTTGGATCACCCGATCGTTGTTCACCACAAAGTAACCGGGCGCCTGCAGGATCAGCTTCGCCTCCGTCCACGTCGCGCCATCGTCGTTCGAAAGACTCAGGTACGGACGGCAATCGAGCCAGCTGTTCTTCACGAGGTAGAGCATCGCAATCTTGCCGCTGGCGAGCCGCAGCAGCGACACGCTCATCACGTTTTCGCCGCCGACATTTTCAACGACCGTGACAGGCTGACTCCAGGTGCGACCCTGGTCATCCGAGTGGATGCGGACGATCCGGGCCGGACTTGCATCCCCCGCGCCACCGTAGAACTGCGAGTAGCAGAAAATGATGCGCCCGGTGGAAAGGGTGGCAAAGGAGCCCTCCGAATTGCGCGGATGCTCCTTCGAAGGATCGAGATTGAGCGTGACGATGTTTTCCGGAGCGGCGCTGGCCGATCGCAGCACGAGCAGAAGTACCAGCGCGAGGGAGAGGAGGGTGGATTTCATAGATTTCATGCTACACCTTCCAGCCATCCCGGGCCGTCACCGTGATGTAGCGGTTGAGGGACGGGTCGTTCGTGATCTTGCCGGCCTTCGCATCCCACTCAATCCGTTTCCCGGTGCGGACGGCCACGACGCCGAGCAGCACCATTTCGGAAAGTGGCACGGAATATTCGAAATTCGATCCGGGCATCGGGCCCGACTTCGCGATCGCGTTCAGCCATTCCTTCATCGGGCCGCCCAACACGCGCGGGATGGTCGCGGGCGGACGGTTCTTCTTGAATTCCTCCATCACGGCGGTGCCGAGCAAACGCGGGCTGTCGGGCCGGCCGATCGGGGCGAAGAGCGTGTTTTTCTCGCCGAGCATGAACATGCCGCGGTCGGGCAGGCCCGGCTTCTTTGGATCGTCCTCCCAGCGCCGGGGCACGCCGGGCTTCTTGCCCGGGCCCTCGAACCAGGTCAGCGTCACCGGCGGCCGCGAGCCGCGCGCGGGGAACTGGTATGTGACCTCGGCCCATTCCGGCGAGATTTCGGGGTCAACCGCGCTCACCCTGGCCTCGACCGAGCTCGGCGCGCCGAGCCCGAGCGCCCAGAACGGCGCATCGAGCGTGTGGCACGCCCAGTCACCGAGCATGCCGTTGCCATAGTTCCACCAACCGCGCCACCGCACCGGCGCAATCGAGGAGTGGTACGGCCGCTTTTCCGCCGGGCCGCACCAAAGATCCCAATCCAGCGTGGACGGCGGACTCTCCTTGCTGAGAGGCCGCGAAGCGGGGCGCGCGAAATAACGTTCGGGAAACTCGGGGGACCAGGCGTGGACCTCGCGCACGTTGCCCAGCACGCCGGCATCGGTCCACTCCTTGATCAGGCGGATGCCCTCGGTGGCGCGACCCTGGTTGCCCATCTGGGAAATGATGCCCATCCGCTTCGCCACCTCGCGCAGGGCCCGCGCTTCGCCGACACTGTGGGTGAGCGGCTTTTCGACGTAGACGTGTTTGCGGCTCTTGATCGCCGTCATCGCCGCCGGGAAGTGGTGATGATCGGGCGTCGAGACCGTGACCGCATCGATCTTGTCGCCCAGCTTGGCGATCATATCCCGGTAGTCGCGGAAGAGCGGCACTTTCGCCAGGTCCGCGCCGCCCAGCCCGGAGTTCTTCTTCAGCTCGGCGCCCTTCCTATATACTTCCTGCACCAGAACCTGATCGACATCGCACAACGCGACGAGATTGACCCGCGGGTCTTTCATCAGCTCGGACACCGCGAAGAAACCGCGGTTGCCGATGCCGATGCACGCCACGTTGATCCTGGCATTGGCGGAGCCGCCCGCCTGGCCGATGCTGAAGCGGGGCAACGAAAACGCCGTCGCCGCGAGGGCCGACGTCTTGATGAACGTGCGGCGGGTTGGAAACGAGGGAAGCGAAGGCAGGCAATTCATCGGAGTGAGGAAGGGATCGGGCTAACGCGGCGCAACTTCAGGCCGCTCGGCGCTTTGAGGCAATCGGGAATCTCGCGTTGACGTCCCGGCGGCGGCGAAAAGGCGACACCCTCCGCGTGAGCGCCGATCATTGTGACCCGGCAATGCGTCCTCAACCTTCGACGTTTCTGGCCGATTTAGAACCCAGAAACGCGCCCTGCTGTTCGTCGTGACGGTTCCGCCGCCGCCCCGATCCAGATTGTCGTGCGCACTTTTCCAGCCCAGCCCAGTCCGCCCAAATCCTCTGTCATGATCATGGCCACGTCGCTTCTGCCCGCCACTTTCCATGCCCCGCCGGAGCGCCTGCCCGGCGAGGAGATTCTCCAGCAGGCGTCCGCCCTCGGGGATCTCTCCGGCCTCGCCACGCTGCTCGATTGCATGCCGGACTGGGTGATGATCCTCAATGAGCAGCGGCAGATCATCTTCGGCAACCGCGCGCTGCGCAATTTCGTCGACCAGCGCGGGGCGGAAAATCTTCTCGGTCTGCGCCCCGGCGAGTTGTTGGACTGCCGTCAGGCAAAAACCGCCCCTTCAGGCTGTGGCACCGGCGAGGCATGCCGCACTTGCGGCGCCGTCAACGCGATCCTCGGGGCCCTCGCCGGACACAGTGTGATGCATGAATGCCGCGTCTCCAACACCGGCTCCGATTCCTACGACGTGCGCATCTGGGCCAGCCCGTTCTTCTGGAAGAACGGCCACTACGCGCTCGTGATCGCAGTCGACATCAGCAACCAGAAGCGCCGCGAGGTTCTCGAACGGATTTTTTTCCACGATATTCTCAACACCGCCGGCAGCCTCTACGGCCTCTCCGAACTGATCCGGAGCGACCCCACCAGCATCGAGGACTTCAAGGAGGACTTGTGCGAAACGGCCGAGACGCTGGTTAACGAAATTCGCAGCCAGCGTCTGTTGCTGGCGGCAGAGCAAAACAGCCTGCCGGTCACGATCCTGCCGGCGAATTCCCGGGACTTGCTCGAATCCGTTGTCCAGACCTACCGGCATCATTCCCTGGCGACCGACAAAGCCATCGTCGTGGCATCCGAGACGGCGGAATTCATCTTCCCGACCGACGAGACGCTGCTGCAACGCGTGCTCGGCAACCTCCTCAAGAACGCCCTCGAAGCCAGTCGCACCGGCGATGCCATCGAGCTGGGTGCGGCGGAGTCCGAGGACCGTTTTGTATTCTGGTGTCACAACCCGCTGCCGATTCCGCGCGCGATCCAGCTGCAGCTTTTCCAGCGGAGCTTTTCCACCAAGGGCCCGGGCCGTGGCATCGGCACCTATAGCATCCGGCTTCTGACCGAGCGTTATCTCGGCGGGCAGGTCACCCTGCATTCGGAGCCGGAAACTGGCACCCGGTTCGAACTCTCGTTTCCCAAAAAGACTCAACGTCCGGACGTGCACCACGCTCGAACGGGCGAAAATCGTTGACCAACCGCGAGGCTCGTGAGGGCTCCTGGACCCGTTGCAAAGCGGGGATGCCCAAGGTCGCTTCGTTGCCGATGGCATGTCGGCCTCGGCGGAGCTCGGCCCTCCGGTGGGGTTGCGAGCTCTGACGGCTCGACCTACTCAGACATCCTGAACCGCCGGCTAACCGCGCCCATCCGAGGAAAAACGTGAGCCCATAGGAGCGCGCCGCACGCAACTCCAGCGTGGGGCGAAACGACCTTCAACCGCCCGCTCCCCCCTCGGCCCGCTGCACCGCGATCCGCGCCTCAGCCCGGAGGTGGCCGCGGCGCTTCAAGCGCCGGGGTCTCGAGTTGAATGACCCGGCTGTCGCGCTGCCGTCGGGTCGGCCAGCCGAAGTAGCCGGCGAAAAATTCCTCTCGATACAGGCCGCCGAACTTCACCTTGGCATACGTCGAGCCATCGACGGCCAGCCGATAGTCCGTGTGGCGCGCCTCATTGCGCACGTCGACGTAGTAGCTGATTTGCGGGTGCTTTCTGGTTCCTCCACTCTGGTCTTTGTACAGCACGAAACCTTCGACCACCATCACGACGTCGCGGCGAAAGACCCCGTTGATCCCAATCAAGAGGCCATAGACCGGAAACCCCGCAACGGCCGCCAACATCCCCGCCAAAACCACCAACGCCACCGAGTTTGCGAGGATGCCGTCGTTTCCGCCTACCTGCGCCTTCCTCTTGGATCTTCGCGCGGGTCGAAACGGTTTGAGCCACTTGGTGAGCACGAACATCCCAAACACCCACAACGGAACGATCGTCCAAATCAGAATCCGGTTCCGAAAGTTCTCCGGAACCACAAAGGATCGCTGCCAATCGATAAAGAGGAACCCACCGGCAACAGCTGCGGCACCGACCAGAACCAGGCCGGTGCCCAGTAGCAACTTGAGCGATACCTTCCGCACCCGGATCCAAATCGTGCCGCGGCGATCCATGACTCCGGCATGATGACCACTCCCGTCCCCGGACGCAATGCCGGCACCGGGGGTGCCACGTGACCCGAACGACTGGGCGCACAGGGCGCAGGCAAGCGCCGCGCTCCATGACCGTCGCCCTCGCCGGGCCCCGAAAAGGGGGTGATCCAAACGTCTCCCGTCTTGGTCAAATTCCGCGCCCGGCGAATAGTACGCTCTGGTGTCAATTGCTCCCGGGAGATCCGCTCCACCGCTCGTTTGCCGCCGGCCTGGATTTTGCGCCGTGGATCAAAATCTCATGATGGCCGGCGCTTTCGCACCGCGCCCTTGGCCGTAACTATGCAACAGAATGTAGGGCCGTCGCTCGCCGACGCGCCGCCATTCGGCTGAAACATGCGGCGTGGCGACAAGCGCCAGCCCTACACCAATTGGTTTCCCTCCGTTCATTCGTGGAACGTGGTTCGACTGCATGGATACGGCTGCTTAGTTACTCCTATCAATGAAGCACCTGGCGCACTGCCGCCTGCCAGCCGGCGTAAAGCACGTCCGTGCGCCCCCGGGAATACGCGGGACGGAAAACAGCGCCGTCACTTCGAGTGTCATTCAGGTCCCGCCGGGTGGCACGCAGGCCAAGACCCAACTGGCCGGCGCGCATCGCGCCCAGCGGCGAACCGTCGGCCATCGCGGCGACATGCAACTCGACCCCGGTGATGTCGGCCGTGAGCTGCATCAAAAACGTGCTCGCCGTCGGACCGCCGTCCGCCTGCAACGCGCCGAGCGGCACCCCGGCCTCGGCGCGCATCGCATCGAGCGCATCGCGGATTTGGAATGCGATCGATTCGAAGGCGCCACGGGCGATGTGCCGGCGATCGCTGTGGCTGCTCAGGCCGAGGATGGCGGCACGCGCCGCCGGTTGCCAATGGGGCAGGCCGAGGCCGGTGAAGGCGGGAACGAGATGGACCCCGCCGTTGTCCGGCACCGCCTGCGCGAGTTGCTCAAGGGCCGGCACGTCGGGCGCGAGGCCGAGCTGATCGCACAGCCAGGTGAGCGTGGAGGCAGACGAGATGATGATGCCCTCGAAGGCGTAGGCCGGCACGCCGTCGAGCGTCCACGCCAGGGCGGTGAGCACGCCCTGCGTTGAGAAACGCGGCTGCGCGCCGATGACGAGCATCAACGACGAGCCGGTGCCGAAGGTGACCTTGGCCGAGCCGGGCGTGTGGCAACGTTGCGCGAACAGCGAGGCCTGCGAGTCACCCATGACGCCGCGGATGGGCAATGGCACCGGCAACGAACCCTCGAGGGTCGTTTCGCCAAAGGCGGCGGTGCAATCGCGCACTTCCGGCAGGGCGGCGAGCGGCACCTCCCACAGGCCGCAAAGTTCCTCGTCCCACTGCAGGCGCGTGATATCGAAGAGCAGCGTGCGGCTGGCGTTGGTGGTGTCGGTCGCGAAGACTCTCCCGCCGGTCAGCCGATAGATCAGGTAGGCATCGATCGTGCCGATGAGGGCCGAGCCGTCGGCGAGTTTTGCGCGCAACTCGGGGCGGTGGTGCACCAGCCACTGCAATTTCGAGGCGGAGAAATACGCGTCGATTTTCAGCCCGGTCTTCCGGTGGACGAGCGCCTCGCGCCCGGCGGCGACGTGGGTCGCGCAGAGCGTATCACCGCGGCGGCATTGCCATACGATCGCCGGATGCAGCGGGCGGCCGGAGCCGCGCTCGAAGACCACGATGGTCTCGCGCTGGTTGGTGATCGAGAGGCCGGCGATGTCGCCAAGGCGGGCGGCGTGCCGCGCGACGAGCGCGCGGAGGACGGTGAGGGTGTTTTGCCAGATTTCCCCGGCGTCGTGCTCGACCCAACCGGGTTGGGGGTAGTGCTGCTGGTGCTCGCGCGACTCGCGATCGAGGGCGCGGCCCTCGGCGTCGAAGAGCAGCGCCTTCGTGGCCGAAGTGCTTTGATCGAGGGCGAGGAAGAGGGACATTTTGCTTGGGGGAGGAGCCTGCTTGCAGGCGATTCAGCAGCATTGATTCAGTCCATCGCCGGCCAGCCTGTCTCCTACAACAGGCTGCGGGCGCTCGCCGCGAGGCCTTCCATCGAAATGCCGTAGTGGCGGAAGATGTCGGCCTGGGCGCCCGTGACCGTGTCTTCGTCGGGGAGGCCGACGATTTTGAACGGCACATGGACGCCCGCTTGCAGGAGCGTCGCCGCGACGGCTTCGCCGACCCCGCCGTTGACCATGTGCTCCTCGACCGTGACAACGGCGCGGCACTCGCGGCCGGCGGCAATGACCGCGGCGGCGTCGAGCGGCTTCACGGTGTGCAGGCTGAGCACGCGGGCGGAAATGCCCTGCTCGGCGAGATGGCCGGCGGCGAGGAGGGCGTGGACCACGGTCTCGCCGTTGGCAACGAAAGCCACGTCGCGGCCGGCGCGCAGCACAATCGCCCGGCCGGCTTGCCACTCCGTGCCAGCGGGGCAGACATCGAGCATGGCGGCTTTGCCAAAGCGGACGAAAACCGGGCGCGACGCCTGGGCGGCGTACCGGATGGCGGCGCGCGTCTCGAAATTGTCCGCCGGCACCACGATCGTGAGGTTGTTGATCGCACGCAGGGCGGCGAGGTCGTGCAGCGAGTGATGCGTGCTGCCGAGCGCGCCATAGCTGACGCCTGAACTGATGCCGACGAGTACCGCGGGAACGTTCGAGTAGCAGACGTCGTTCTTGATTTGCTCGAGCGAACGGGCCGTAAGGAAACAGGACGGCGAAACCCCGAAGGCCTTCTTTCCACAGGCCGCGAGCCCGGCGGTGATCCCGACGAGGTTCTGCTCGGCGATCCCAACCTCGACGATCTGTTTGGGCAGCGCCCTGCCGAACGGCGCGAGTTTGCCGGATCCGCGCGAGTCGCTCGTGACGGCGACGATGGCGCGGTCAGCGGTGGCGAGGGACAGCAGCGTGTCGGCAAATTCCTCGAGGTTGGCGCGGCCTGGCCGGAGGCCGAGCTTTTCAGCCATCGCCTTGGCGGCGGGCGTAAACATGGCGGGGGCGGGCGCGCTCATGCGGAAGTCTCCCTCAGCCTCGCCTCAGCCGCATCGAGTTCCGCGAGGGCCTGGACGAGCTCCGCATCACTTGGGACTCCGTGGTGCCATTGGCCGACGTTCTCCATGAAGCTGACGCCTTTGCCTTTGATCGTGTTGGCGATGACGAAGAGCGGCTTGCCGGCCGGAGGCGGCGTGGTGAGCGCGGCCGTGAGCGCGCCGTAGTCGTGGCCGGCGATCGGGCGGACCTCCCACCCGAAGGCGCGCCATTTTTCGTCGAGGGGTTCGGTGGCCATCACGTCGCGTGTGGGGCCGGTGATCTGGAGCGTGTTGTGGTCGAGGATGGCAACGAGGTTGTCCAATTTGTAGTGCGCGGCGGCGAGGGCGGCCTCCCAATTGGAGCCTTCGGCGAGCTCGCCATCGCCGAGGAGCGTGAAGACGCGATAGGGAGCGGAGTCCATCTTCCCAGCGAGCGCCATGCCGACGCCAATGGGCAGGCCGTGGCCGAGCGCTCCGGTGTTCATCTCGACGCCGCGGATCTTGCGCGTCGGGTGGCCGACGTAACAAGACCGATACTGGCCGACCGTGTTCAGCGCCTCGTCCGGGAAAAAACCGCGATCGGCCAGGACCGCATAGAGCGCCTCGACACAATGGCCCTTGCTCTGGACGTAGCGGTCCCGGAGCGGATCCGCGGCGGTCTCCGGGCTGACGCGAAGGATGCGGTTGTAGAGGACGTTGAGGATGTCCAGGCACGAGAGATCGCCGCCCGTGTGGCCGGCTCCGGCGTCGTGGACGAGTCGCAGCATTCGCCGGCGGAGGGCGACGGCTTTGAGCGCGAGCTGGTGGTCGGTAAGCATGAGGAAGGGAGGAAGGGACCAAGGGACAAATAGACCAAGGGACTGCTGGTGCCGAGTCTGCCTTGGACCTTCGGTCCCTTGGTCCTTTGGTCTCTTGGTCCTTTGGTCTATTGGTCCGGTTGGCCAGGCTCGTGGTGGTAGACTTCCCAGCCGAGGTAGCGTTCGAAGGCCTCGGCGAGGATGCCGGCGGTGTGCGACGCGTTCATGACGACGTGGTGCTCAAAGCCTTCGCGGCACACGTGGCGCATGAGCTTTTGGAGTTGGGGTACGCGGGCGACGGCGCGGTTGCCGAACGTCTTCAGCTCGTCGTCCGTCAACTCGCCCTCGCCCACATAGGTGCGGATGACGCCAGCTGTATCGTCGGTTGTGATACGGCCGTAGGTCAACGGGCGCGCGGTGGTGCGGCCATCGAGGGCGCCCCAGGTGTTTTCGACGCCGAGCGTGGAGCCGAGAATGGGGGCGTTGAGGATTCTGATGTCAGGCAGGAATGACCTGGCCCAGTTGCCGCAGTGGAAGAGCACGCACTTGTCCGGGTCCGTGCCGTAGTTGTTGTTCCAATCGACGAGGGCGCTGGGCGACGATGACGCGAGCTGCAGCGCATACATCGTGAGCACGCCGGTGACGTCCACTTCGCAAGCACTGGGGAGAAAGTTTTCGCTCATCATGCTCATCGAGGTGCAGACGTTGCAGCCGTGATTGGCCTGCACGGAAGTCCAGCACTGGATGGCGGTCGCATCGAGGTGGTGGGCGGCGACGAAGTCATCGAGCACGAGGCCGAGCCGGGCCATCTGGACGAGCTTGGCGGGCGGGACCGCGGTCGCGTTGGCGTAGGCCTTGATTTCGTCGATCTTGGCGGTCACGCGCTGGTCGGTCGCGCCGAGCTTGGCGGCGGCGCCGAGGATTTCGGAGAGGTCGACGGTGGTGACGCTGATCCCGTGGCGCTCGAGGATTTTCTCGGAGTAGCGGACGGTGTTGAACGCACCGGGGCGGGCGCCGACGGCGCCGATGCGAACTTTGCGCAACCCCTGGACGACGCGCGCGACCGCGATAAAATTCTGCAGGTCGGTGCGGAACGAAGCAACGAGCGGATGGACAACGTGCTTCGAAGTGAGCGTGTAGGCGATGCCGGCCTGGCGGAGATTGTTGCAGACGGAAATTTTGCCGCAAAACGCGTCGCGGCGACGGATGACGTCGAGGCGGTCGAGGTCGTCCGGATAGCCTTGCACGAGGACGGGGACGTTGAGGCCGGAGAGCTTGAGCGTGTCGGCCACGCCCTTCTCGTCGCCGAAGTTCGGCAGGCACACGAGCACCCCGGAGATGCGGTCGCGATTCTTACGGAAGAGATCGGCGCATTTGCGCGCGTCGTGGTGCGTCTCGACCCCGCCGAGTTTGGTCTCGGTGGGGTCGAGCATCACGGCATCGACGTCAAGGTCGGCGAAGAGTTTGACGAGGTCGGTGCGAGCTTCGGCGACGAGCTGGTCGGGAAAGAAGTCGCGATTGCCGACGATGACACCGAGGGCGGTGCGAGGAGTGGACATGGCAGGATGGGAGGGCAGGAAATCGATGCATCGCTTACAGATCGTACCTGGCGGTGAACAGCCAAGCGATGCCGGTAGCCTGTTGTGTATTACGGATGATGCCCATCTCGGAATAGATCGGCCGTTCCGAGAAGAGATTCCGGCCGGTGCAGGTCAGCCGGAGCTTTTCCGTCAGACGGTAACTCGCCTCCATGTTCCAGAACTGATAATCCTCCTGATACGGCAGCCTCTGCGCGGCGGCGGCCGCCGCGGGCTGGTTCGAGGTGGGTTTCTTCGCCTGAAAGTTTGTTGACAGTTGGACGAGGAACTTGCCCCTGGGCGAGCGATAGCTGATGCCGGCATTGAACAACTCGGGCGCGACATTGGCCAGATCACTGATCTTCGCACCGGGGGTGCCGTAATCACCCTCCATCTTCGCGATCTTCGTATAATTTCCCCAAACCGCCACGCCGTGCAGCAGCTTCGGTACCAACGTCCACTCGCGCAGCGTCTGGCGGAAACTGAGCTCATAACCGGTCCACTTCGCATTGCCGAGATTCGACTTGGTCGAGACCTGCCAGGTGGCGAACTCGGAGCCGAGGTTCAGCTCCGCCAGGAGCGCGGGCGTCATGGTCACAGTGGAGGTGTTGATATAGTCCTTCACATCGCGATTGAACCAGCCGGCGGTCCACTGACCGGCGCTGCGGCTGTAGTATTCGATGCTGAAGTCCAGATTCTTGGAGCGTTGGGGCAGCAATCCGGCCCGGTTCGTCGCGGTGATGATATGAGTCGTATCGTTTTGGCTCACGTTGTTGGGGATCACGTCGGAGAGGTTGGGCCGGCCGATGCCTTCCGTGTAGCTGGCGCGGGTCTGCAGCCCCGGGAGCCATTCATACCGCAAGTGGAGATACGGAAACGGATCCGATGTATATTCCGATCGGGTCGGCACCAGAACCGTGGTCGCTTGAATCGCAGCCAACGAGTTGGCGGTGAGACCGGCCGGAAGGGGGAGCACCCGGTAACCGAGTGTCCTGATTTGAGTCTGCTCGACGCGCACGCCGGCCAGCACGTTCAGTCGGTCGACGGTCGCATTGCCCAGGAGATAGGCGGCCTTGACCTTTTCGTTCACCTTCTGGCGGCCGACGATATTCTGCTGCGCGGTGAAGGCCTGATTCTCCACCAACACCCCCGGATGCGCCTGCCAGTATTTGTAAATCTCATTTGCGCTCAAGTAGGTGGGTTCGCGCAGATTCCACCCGGGGATTTGCTGCGTCACGGGGGCCGGCTCCGCGAACCGCCCGAGGTTGGCGGCCATGGTGTTGTCGTCGGCCGTTCCAATGAGACCGTCATCACCCGCCCAATACCAGCGCTTTTGATTCTGCGTCTTGTCGAAAATCGTCTCGTTGTAGGCAAGGCCCGCCTTCAGATAAAAAGGAACGCGCGTCTGGAAATCGCGCTGCACGTCGAGCCGGCCGGAGTATTTTCCGCTCCAGGAGTCGCGATGGTTGTTCGAGGTGAAATTGCTCGAGTTGGCCAGCAGGACGCCGCCCGCCGGCAGGCTTTGATTCGGGCGGTAGTTGGCGAGGTTGTAAAAGTCCGGACCGCTGGTCTGCGTGATCGCGGTTGGCACGTCGGTGTCCCGCGGTGTGCTCATCGACCAGCCGGCCGTGGTGTTGAGGACGGCGTTGACGGCGGTGAAGGTGTCAGGGTTCAGGTAGTGATTCGTGGACTTCGAGAAACCGCCGGCGAGATCCGCTTTCCAGTCCCCCGCCCGGAACTTCAGCCCCGGACTGAATTGCGAGGAGCGGGTGTATTTGTCGAAAATGCTCCAGCTCTGCGCGACCGCGCCATTGGTGGTGGTGTAGTCGGTGACGGTGGCGCCGGGCGCCAGGGTGGCCGGCGTCAGGGTGAAACCGTGGTTGCGATTCGTGCTCTTGTAATAGGAATACGAGGTCTTGAGATAGGCGGAAAGCGTGTCCGTGAGCTTGACGTCGGTGTTGAGCGAAATGTCGCTGCGGACGCGCAACTGCCGGTTGGGCGCCATTGAGAACGCGCCGCGCCGGATGTCCACGTTGCTCTCGGTATAGGGTGCCCAGCCGGGGCCGGCCGGCAGCGTTCCACCCGGCAGGGCGGCGACGTTGAGATTGTGGGTGGTGCTGGACGCGAGCTGGTTGGTATAGTCGTGACCGACAGAAAACATGATCCCGAGCCGTTGATCGAAAAACGAGTCGGAGTATTGCAGGCGTCCGACCGGGTAAATCCGCCGCTCGGCCGATTCGCCGTGGCCGGGGCCGGCCGATTTGCTGAAGCCAAAATCGTTCGAGTCCATGTTCACACCGATCTGGGCAAAAGCGCGCCGGCCTCGCAGCTCGAACGCACTTTTCGTATTGAAGTTTACGATGCCGCCAATCGCGTTCGCCGAACGGTCGGGAACCCCGGACTTGAAGACCTCGACGTTGTCGATGCTGGCGATGGACAACTGGTCGATTTGCACCGCGCGACTTGCGGAGGAGGAAGCCGCCGAGGCGATGTCGTTGCCATCCATCGTCACGGTGGTGAGATTCGCATCGAAGCCGCGGATACTGATCGTTTGCGGTTCGTTCTGGGAATAGTTCATCTGGATGCCTTCCACGTTCTTCAGAAACTCGCCCGGATTGCCGGTGGTCTGGTCGATGAAGGCGTCGATGGAGGTGACGCTCCGGGCCGATTCCGCACGACGCTGCTGGTTGATGGCAAAGGCGGTGCCTTCAACGCTCGAGGTCACAACAAACTCCCCCAGCACATAGATGTCCGAGGCCAGCGTGAAGTCGGCCGTCGCTGACTGGCCGTCGCTGACGGTGACGGTCTTGGTCTCCGAATCCAGGCCGGTGTAAGACGCGACGACCGTGTAGGTGCCGGCGGACAGACCACCGAGGCGGAAACTGCCGTCCTTGCCGGTGAGGGCTTGGAACGACGTGCCCGCCACCGTGACGCTGGCTCGCTCGAGGAAACGTTGCGTATTTTTGTTGAGCACGGTGCCGCGGATATCCGCGGCATGGGCGGTGGCGGCGAAGAGGCAGGCCGCCGTGACGGCTACGGCCAGACTCGAGAAAACGCGGCAGTAACTGCGCCGGAGAACAGGTGTTTTGATGGCACGAGAGGGCTGATCGTTCTTTTGGGTGTTCATGATAAATCGGGGCCTGCGCGCGAATGGATGGGAGTAGGCCGGGTCCAAGCGGCGCCATTTTGGCAACGGCCAAAGACTATAGACATCTTCCGGGGGTTTCTACCCGTTTGGTGGCGAATACTGCCCGGATAATAGGGTGCGGATCGGAAACAACCGTTCGCGGATCGAGGGATGCGCTGGGCTCAGTCCTCATCCTGCCCATGGGCGACGCCGTTGATCGTAGCGCGGAGCTTTAGCCGAATGGCACTTAAATCAGCCCGAGGGTCTTCTTGCCGAGACGTTTACGGCGCGGAGCGCCGGGGACGTTGGCGAAGAGCACGGCGCGGCTGAGTCGCTGCATCGCCTTTAAGGTCGCTTGTAC
>JBIJCX010000324.1:0-9780 GCA_044344465.1 Opitutaceae bacterium | reverse complement strand
ATTCGCCATCGAGGTCGCGTGCCTCGAGGCCGGGGCGGTTTCGTCCCATACGATCGTGGCCGGCGGCGATCAGGCGTGCGATCCCCACGAGCGAGGCTCCGGGCCCCTTCGGCCCCACGAGCTCATCATCGTCGACATCTTTCCCCGCGTCACGGCCACCGGCTACCACGGCGACATGACGCGCACCTTTCTGCGCGGGCGGGCCAGCGACGCCCAGCGGGCCCTGGTCGGCGCCGTCCGGACGGCCCAGCTCGCCGCCCTCAAGGCCATCCGCGCCGGCGTGAACGGTCGCGACGTCCATCGCCAGGTCGTCGAGGTTTTCACCGCCAGCGGCCACGAGACCAAGCACACGGCGAAGGGGTCGGTCGGGTTTTTCCACGGCACCGGGCATGGGCTTGGCCTCGCCGTCCACGAGCTGCCCCGGATGAGCGGTGCGGTCGACTACACCCTGCGGAAAAACTCCGTCGTTACCGTTGAACCGGGGCTCTACTATCCCGGCATCGGGGGCTGCCGGATCGAGGATGTCGTGCAAGTGACCTCGGCGGCGCCGACGCTGCTTTCCCGTTACCACTACCGCTGGGAATTTCGCTAGACGGGCGGCTGTGTCCTGCACGCGCGCCTTCTTTGCCCCCCCGATCCAACCTGTCCCTCCACACTGCCGATGAAAGGCCTCAACGTTCTGCTCCGAAAAATCTCCGGCTTACGCATCCTGGTGGTGGGCGATGTCATGCTCGATCGCTACATCTGGGGCGACGCCACCCGCATCTCGCCGGAGGCCCCTGTGCCGGTCATCGACATCGCGCGTGAGACCTGGACCGCCGGAGGCGCGGGCAACGTCGCCCTCAACATCGCCTCATTGGGCGCCCGGTGCACCATCGCCGGATACTTCGGCGATGACGACGGCGGGCGCCGGCTGGTCAAGGCGCTGCGGGAGAAAAAAATCGCCACGATCGCGACTCCTGGCTCCAGCCAGACCATCATGAAGACGCGCGTCCTGGTGCAGCGCCAGCAGCTCTGCCGCATCGACCGCGAGTCGCCGCCGCAGGCCTATGCCATTCCGGCCGACGTCGGCGAGAAACTCCTGCGGCCGGCGATTCGTGCCTGCGATGCGGTCGTGCTCTCCGACTACGCCAAGGGAATTCTGAGCAACGAACTTGTCGCCCGGGTGACCGCGCTGGCCCGCGCGGCGGGCAAGTTTGTCGCCCTCGACCCCAAGCCGCGGCGCAAGCTCGCCTTCCACGGGCTCGATCTCATCACGCCCAACAAGCGTGAGTCACTCGAGCTCGCCGGCATCGAACTCGCCCCGCACGCGCCCTACCCCGCGGCCGAGGTTTGCGCACGGCTGCACGAGCTCTACGCCACGAAACACCTCGTCGTCACCCTCGGCGAAGAAGGCATGCTCCTCAGCTCCGGCGGAAAAATTCTGAAGACGATTCCGACGGCGGCCCGGGAAGTCTATGACGTTTCCGGGGCCGGCGACACGGCCCTCGCCGCGCTGGCGCTGGCCCTCGCCGCCGGCGCGCGCCTCGAGACCGCCGCCCATTTCGCCAACGCCGCCGCCGGCGTCGTCGTCGGGAAACTCGGCACGGCCACCGTCTCCCCGCGAGAGCTGATCGACTACGTTTCGCATCATTGACCGACACCCGCCCACCCGGCGCCGTCGGATCGCCACCGGCGCCGGAGGCGGCGATGAAACCGTTACCAAAACCTGCGCATGGCCAAGGCACTCTTTCTCGATCGCGACGGCACCCTGATGCTCGACAAGAACTATCTCGCCGATCCGGCGGGCGTGGAGATTATCCCCGGAGTGGCCTGCGCGCTGCAGCGCGCGCGATCCCTGGGTTACAAGCTTTTCCTTTTCACCAACCAATCGGGCATCGGTCGCGGCATGTACACGCTCGACGACGTGCTGCGCTGCAATGCCCGGCTCGAGGAGCTGCTCGGACTGCCGCGCCCCCTTTTCGACGACATCTGCATTGCCCCCGAATCTTCGGATGCGCCGCCCCAGTATCGGAAACCGTCGCCGCGATTCATCCTCGAGAGCATTTCCCGCCACCAGTTGAACCCCGATCATTGCTGGATGGTGGGAGATCGCGAAGGGGACATCGAGGCGGGCCGAAACGCCAGAATCCACGTGGCGGCGGTGTGCACGGGCAAACATTCCGCGGAGAGTTGGGCGGCACTCGCCCTGCCCGGAGTACCCATCTTCGCCAGTCTGGTGGAGTTCGTGGCCACTCTGGCGCCCCATGAACCGCCTCGGTTATGAGGGGCTTCCATCCGCGGCTGACACTGGCCACGCCGGCCAAAGTCATCGTCACGTAGCGTGGCCGCAATTCACTGAAAATGCCTGAGCTCGCCGAGGTCGAATTTTTCCGCAAGCGCTGGCACCTGGCCGCCGCCGGCGACCGTATCGCGCGGGTGCTGACTCACGATGGGAAAAAAATTCTCCGCGCGGTCGATCTCCCGACGTTCCATCGCGCCTTGACCGGGGCAACGCTCCTATCCTCGGAAGCCGCGGCAAAACAGATGCTGTTTCGCTTCTCGGGCGGGGCCTGGCTCGGCCTCCACCTCGGCATGAGCGGCGAACTCACGGTCGCATCGCCGGCCCACCTCCCCGGCAAGCACGACCATCTCGTCTTGATGACCGGCCGCCATGCGCTGGTGTTCAAAGACCCGCGCATGTTCGGTCGCGTCGACTTTCACGTCGGCCGCCAGCCGCCCCGTTGGTGGACCAAGATTGCCCCGGCCATACTCTCGGATGCATTCACCGTCGCCACCGTGGCCGCGTTTTTGGAGCGTCGGCGGCGCGCGCCGATCAAGGCGGTGCTGCTGATGCAGGAACGTTTCCCCGGCATCGGCAACTGGATGGCGGACGAAATCCTCTGGCGCGCGGGCATCCATCCCGCCCGACCGGCCGGCCCGTTGGCCCCGCGCGAGGTCGCCACCCTGTGGCGCGAGTGCCGCCGGGTATGCCGCAACGCCCTCGACCGGATTGCCGGCCGCGGACGCACCCTGCCCCCCGACCTCAACGCCAACATCCCGAACACGTGGCTCTTTTGGCATCGCTGGCAACGGGGCGGGCGTTGCCCGAGGACCGGCCAGCCGCTCGCCCATGCCACCATCGGCGGTCGCACCACCTGCTGGTCCCCGGCCCGGCAAAAACTGCCCCGCGCATGACCACGGCAAAAAGGCTCCGACTGGACGAACTTCTCGTCGCCCGCGGTCTCGTGGAAAGCCGGACCGAGGCGAAGGCCTTGATCATGAGTGGCCGCGTGCTCCATGGGACGGAGCGGCTCGACAAACCCGGAAAGCAATTCCCGGTCGGATTCGAACTCACCCTCGAACCCCGGCCCCGCTTTGTCAGCCGCGGCGGCGAAAAACTGTCGGCGGCGCTCGAGCGCTTCGCCTTGGACCTGCACGGCGCCCACGTCCTCGACATCGGCGCTTCCACCGGCGGATTCACGGATTGCGCGCTGCAGGCGGGCGCGACCGATGTGGTATGCGTCGATGTCGGCCGCGCCCAACTACACGCGCGGCTCCGCGCGGATTCCCGCGTCACGAACCTTGAGAAGATCAACGCGCGCTTCCTGACCGCCGGCGATCTGCCGCGAGCCGAATTCGACGCCATTGTCATGGACCTGTCCTTCATTTCGCTCGAAAAGGTCCTCCCCGCCGTGTGGCCGTTCCTGCGCCGCGGCGGCACGCTCATCGCACTCGTGAAACCGCAGTTTGAGGCGGGAAAGGCCGAGGTCGACAAGGGTCGGGGCGTGATCAGAGATGCACAGGTTCAGGAAAAGACTTTGGCCATGGTCCGAGATTTTGCGGTCGCGACATTGCCCGACGCCCGCCTGATCGGCACCCTCGATTCGCCGATCACAGGCGCCGATGGGAATCGGGAGTTCTTGCTCGGGCTGATGAAAGCGGCCACTCATGCGCCCAAGCCATCTAGTTGAGAGCTGAGAGTTCAGAGCTGAGAGATCGATCTCCAGAACTGAAACCCGCGCCAGTACGCTTGAAAACGAAATTCATGAAGCCCATCCGCAAGCTCGCGTTCGTGGTGAACGCGGAAAAAGAAGGCGCTCCGGCGCTCGCCCGCGAACTCACCAGCCTGGCGCGCGACGCCGGGGTGCACTTCAAGCAGACCACAACCTTCCCCGTGCCGCGCACCTACCTGAGGGGCTTCGACGCGTGCTGCGTGATCGGCGGCGACGGCACCCTGCTGGGCGTGGCCCGCGAGTCGGCCCGGGAACAGGTGCCCATCATCGGCGTCAACCGGGGCAGCCTCGGATTTCTCACCACCTTTTCCGCCGACGAGGCGCGGACGCATTTCGCCGGGCTGCTGGCCGGCGCCTTTCGCATCGACTACCGCGCGATGCTCGCCTGCTCCACCGGCGCCGGCGGCCACGATCTGGCGCTCAACGACGTGCTCCTCAAGGACGAGGTCAACTCGCGCCTGGTGCGACTCGAGGTTTTCGCCGACGGCGAGCTGGTCACCGAATTCACCTGCGACGGGTTGATTTTCTCCACCCCCACCGGATCCACCGCCTACAATTTGTCCGCCGGCGGGCCCATTCTGCATCCGCGGGCCGACGTGATCGCGATGACGCCGATTTGTCCCCACACGTTGAGCAACCGCTCCATCATCTTCCGGGAAAACGTGCGGTTGCAGGTGTTCAATCGCGCCAAGGATTCGAGCCGGGCGGGAGACTCGCGCCTGCTGGTCGCAATGGATGGGCAGCGCAATCTCAAGGCCGGCGCCCGCTCTCCGGTGGAAATCTCCATTGCCAAGCTCCGTCTCCCACTGGCCCAACGCCTCGATTATTCGCATTTCTCCGTCGTACGAACGAAGCTGAAATGGAGCGGGGGCTTGGCGGAAAAGCGCTGAGCCGGGCATAAAAAAGCCCCGGCACAATGGCCGGGGCGAAAGTCAGTTTGGAAGCAGACGACAGTTCCCTTTACGACGACTTCTTCTTCGCCTTCTCGGCCTTCGCCTTTTCCTGATCTGCCTTCATCGTGGCCTTTTCGGTGTCGTCCAGTTTGCCGTCCTTGTTCTTGTCGTACTTCTTGAGCGCGTCGGCCTCACGCTTGGCCTTCTTCTGCTCCTTGGTGTCTTCGGCGCGGAGCGCCGGTGCAGTGAACATGCAGGCAACGGCCAGCATGCTCGCGATTAGGGTGAGTTTGGATGTCAGTTTTTTCATGGGCAGAAGCACGCTGACAATTCTGTCAGAAAAATCCAGCCACATTACAGCATACCCATGATTTGGGTATGAACGCTTTTAAGGCCCTTGTAGACAACTATTTCCGATGGCATAGTACCGAGGGCGCGACGTAATCCGGCAGCCGCCGGTCCCCGCGCGACCTCGTCGAGTCGGTGCAACTCGATGCGAATCCCGAAGGCGATTCCGCCGGTTTTGGGGAGCGCGATGAGCGCCTGATGTTCCACGCGAAGCCAAAGCTGTTCGAGTGCGACGGGTGGTGCAGGCGCACGAATCCGGCGCGACGGATGAAGATTTAGTTCATCGGAGGCCGATAGACCCCAGTTGTCGCGGAAGAATGCGGCCCCTGGCTTAAGCTTCGCCAAGAATTGCTGAATCGGCGACGCGAGCGCCAGGTTGAGTCCGGGGACGACGCCGTGGATGACTTCAAGCGTATGTCCGATTTTCTCCACCAGCGCCCACTGCGTGGGAAAACACAGCGCGCCACCCACCAGTCGAAACTGCCCGGAGGCATCGGGCAAAAGCAACAGGACATCCGGTTCCAGCGCGGCGCCCAGCGCGTGGATTGCCGACCCGCCGGCCCCTTGATCTGCCGCACGAGCGGGATCCGGCAGTATCGGCGCCGGCAAACCCCATGCCGTCGCCAGCGCGGAGAATTCTTCCAGCAGAGGCACGCCGTCAGGCCGCAGGGCCGCGTAGCGCTCAGGTTCAGCCGCCAGCCAGCGCGCGCGTTCCGCCAACAGCCGCCCCGACGCATCCTGACGCTGAAAGAACACGCCCGGATCGCCGCGGCGCAGGGTCAGATGAAAACGGTAATCGCCGTCGGGAAACAGGCCGGCGAGCGATGCCCCTGCCCCATTCATCGCTACGGCCGGACAACCAACTGCGTGCGTTGCGCCCGGTTGAAATGGCGGGTGGCAAAGGCCGCCAGCCCGGCGATGGTCACCGACTCGACGCGCCCATCATAGTTTTTCCAGTCATTCGGCGACTGGCCCTGCAACGTGTTGAGGCCCGCCTGCATCGCACGCGAAGAATTCGTCTGCAGACTCTGGCGGCGGGCGGCCTTGAGCCGCACCTGGCTGCGGGCGAGTTCAGCGGGCTCAACGCCGCCAGACTGAACCCGGGTAATTTCGGCCTCAATCTCGGCGAGCACCTCGTTTTCGCGGCCAGGCTGGGTTCCGGCTATAAAATAGAACATCCCCGCGTCGAGTCCGACCACCCGCCCGGATCGGATAAAATAGGCGAGACCCTTCTCCTCCCGCACGCGCTCAAAGAGCCGGGAGGCCATGCCGCTGAAAATCTCATCCGCGACCTCGCCCTCGTAAAAATCATCGGCGTTGACCCGCGGACCAGGAAAGGCCTGCAACACCACCGCCTGCTCGCGGGGTTGCTGCTCGGCGAAGTCACCCGCGTTGGCCGGCAGCCCGCCGGGAAGAGCGGTGACCAGTCCCTCCGGAGCAGAGCCCCGCGGAACCCGCGTGAGAAACGCCTTGAGCTTCGGTCCGAGTCTTCCCGGATCGAAATCGCCGGCGACCGCGAGCACCACGTTCGGACCCACGCAGAGCCGGCGATGCAACGCCGCGAGATCGGCGGGAGTCAGCGCCTGCACGCCCGCCAGATCGCCACAGGCGTCGAGGGCGAGGGGATGCGAGCCAAAGAATTTCGCGCGGAGGTGCTTCCGGGCCAAGGTCACCACATCGTCGTCGTCCTGCTGAAGCGAGGCGATCTGGGCGGCGCGTTCCAGCTTGAACGTCGCCGCCTTGAAAGCCGGCGCGAGCATCGCTTCCGATAGCACCGACAAAGCCCGATCCACGTCGGGCGGCAGCACCTCGGCTGCAAGGCCAGTGCTGTTGTTGCCGGAGAGCGGGTAAAATGAACCCCCGGCTTTCTCGATAAACTGGGCCACTGCCTCGGCACTGCGCGATCGGGTGTCCTTCGTGAGCATTGTCGCGAGCAGCGCCGTGGCCCCCCGCTTGCCAGGTGCCTCGAACAGCGGGCCACCCTGCATGAGCAAACAGAGGTGCAAATTGGGCAGGCGTTTGTCCGGCTGCAGCAGCAGGCGCGCGCCATTGGGCAGCCTGACTTCGCAAAAATCCGGCCGACCGGCGGCCGCGGCTGCGATCGCGCGAGGCTGAGGTGCCGCCACCGCCGGATTCAGCGATACCGAGGTGAGCCGCGAGGCGCTGAAATACCGTTTTAACGCCCGGCGCAAATCGGCGATCGTCACCCGGCTGAGGTGTTCGAAATACGTCCGACTATGATCGAGATCGCCCACGATCACCTCCGCGACTCCGAGGCGCGAGGCCTGACCGCTCATCGTCTTGCGCGAATTGATTTCGGCCACGACCAGCTGGCGGAGCGCCTTTTTCACCTGGGCAACGGTGAATCCTCGCGCCGCGCAGCGCGCCAAGGTCCGATCGATGGCCGCGGTCGCCAGCCCGCGTTTCGCCGCATCACAGGTGATCGAAATGCAAAACAGTCCGCTCGTGCCGGGATTCCAGCTGGAAGCATCGATGCTGTGCACCAAACCCGCCCGCTCGCGAATCTCACGCCAGAGCACCGAGCTGTCGCCATGGCCAAGAATCGTGGCCAACAGATCGAGCACCGGTGCATCCTCGTGCGCGAGGCCGGGAATCGGCCAGGCCAGGACAGCGCGCGTGATCTCGACATCCTCGTAGCGATGCTCGGCGCGCGGGGCGAGTTGCGCGGGCTCCGCCGGCACGTGCACCGGCGCCAACCGCATCCGGGGCGCGCCGCCGAAATGCTGCTCGACGGCCGCGCGCGTCGCGGTCAGGTCGATGTCGCCCACCACGATTACGACCAGATTGTTCGGCACGTAACGGGCCCGATAATAGGTCCGAAGATCCTGCGGCGTGACGGCGGAAAATACATCGCGATGCCCGATGATCGGCTGCCGGTACGGATGATCGCGAAAGGCGGTGGCAAAGAGCGTGTCCCAAAGCCGGTTGTCCGGGTCGTCCTTCGTCATCGCGATCTCGCGCAGGATCACGTCCTTTTCCTTCACCGCCTCATCCTCCGGCAGCGTCGAGCGCAGCACCGCATCCGCGAGCAAATCGATCGCGACGCCCGTGTGCTCGCTCGGCAGGTCGATGTAATAGACGGTGCGATCGAATGTCGTGTAGGCGTTGATATAGCCGCCGTGGGCCTGGACCGTGGCGCTGATCTCGCGCCCGGCACGGCGCTCCGTGCCCTTGAAAAGCATGTGCTCCAGGTAGTGGGAAAGGCCCGCCCCAAGATCGGCCTGCTCGTGGATGCTCCCGGTCTTGACCCAAACCTGCACAGACGCGAGCGCCGCCGACGGGTCGCGCTTGAGGATCAACGTCAAACCGTTCGGCAGGACCGTGCGCTCCACCGGTTCTTCCCAGAACGCATCCAACAAACGAAGATCAGCGGCGGCAAAGGAAGACTTGGGCATGGAAATTGAAAAGTGGCCAGCGCCGGACGCACAGGGTCGGGGCAAGACCCGTTCATCGGACGTGGTGGAAGTGCAATTACGCGGCGCCGAATGCTTCGGCCGCAGAAGCGCCGCGGGGCCGTTTCGCCGGCTGGAAGGGCTTTACGAAGGCCTCGTCGAAATCGAAGATGTCCGCAAAGTCCTCCCGGCGGTCGCTTTCGGTCTTCGAAAACACGTTGTACTCGATGAGGTTAAAAACGATATCACCGAAATCTCGGCACTGGCGCACGCCCCAGGCGTTGAGGACGGTCTTTGCCAGCGGGCCAAACTGTTCCAAGGCATAGACCCGCAAACCCTCCAACAACTCCGGCCCCGTCACATGCCGCGGACGGTCGCCGCGGGCCGTATCCTTCTTGCGCAACTCCTTCACCGTGTGATCCAAGCCCAGGCGAACGAAATCGTACGCCTTGCGATCAAAACGTGGATCTTCCTTGCAGATGAGAGTGACGATTTCGCTGAAATCCGGTTGTTGCATTGAGAGCGGCGGCGAAGTTGGCACACGAAACGGTGGCGTGCAACCCTCCACGCGCCGGCGTTGGTCTTGGTGCAAACCATTAAGTATTATCTGGAAATTCCGCGCGCAGTGTCATTGATTTGTAACAAATGATCGCTTCGACCCAAACGAATCATCCCCTGACTGGTAATGGCAGCACCGGGAAGAAGACACCGACCGCGCTGGATCTTGCGACCACGAAACTGAAGTCGTCCGGCTTGCGCATCACTGAGCCGCGCAAGGCAATCCTTGCGGCGCTGATCAGCCGCGGCCAGCCGACCAGCATCGAAGTGTTGCACAATGATGTCGGAGCCGACAATTGCGACCTGGTGACGGTCTATCGTTGCATGGCGGCTTTCGAGGAGATCGGATTGGTGCGCCGCGCGTTTTTCCACAACGGCACTGCCCTTTACGCAATCAGCCTGGGACAGCCCGCCCGCTATCACGTGGTTTGCAAAGCCACCGACAAGGTCGTCGAGCTCGATCCGGAGACGTCGGAGGAACTGCGTCGCACGATCGAACGGGTGCAGGATAATCTGCGTTCCCGCGGTTACGCCGAGGTCGGCCACATTGTGGAATTTTTTGGCGTGGCGCCA
>JBIJCX010000661.1:0-2671 GCA_044344465.1 Opitutaceae bacterium | reverse complement strand
CAAGGACACGGGCGTGCCCGCGGCCGAGAGCGGATTGGCCAGCACGACCCGACCGGCTCCAGCCAGGTCAGCGAGATCGGGCAGGTCGAAGTCGAGGAGGGCCCCCGGCACGATCAGATCCGAGACCGTCTCCGGATACTGCTTCGCCCGGACGATTTCCATGTAGGAGAGGAGAGATTTGTCCAAGACCACCCGGCTGATCTTCGGTTCGAGCGCCGCGGCGTAGAGTGCGACCACCCCGAGGTTGCGACGGCCCACGACGACAACGCGTCCACCCAAATCGGGACGGGACGAAACATAATCGTAGACCGCGAGCAGATCCTGCACGCGCATCCCGGGCATGGTCTTGCCGATCAGGATCGCCCGCATGGCGGTGCGGTAGCGCTCCTGCCAAAAAGCGTCGGCCTTTTCCGGCATGACCAGCGTGCCGCGCAGCGGGGTGACGGCGACGACATGGCCCGCCTCGACCCACGTTGCCGCTTCCTGGTCAAGTGCCGGCTGGTCCGTGCCGGCGCTCTCGCGCAGCAGGATCACCGTGGATTTCGACCTGGCCGGGCGCGCCGGATGGATGAGGTCCACGTCGAAGCGGATGCCCGCTTCCGGCACCAGGGCGATTTTCTCCTGTTGGTAGCCGGAGAGGGTTCCACGTTGCACCACCGTGGCGGTCGGCGCCGGGCGTTGGCGCTTCATGGCCAAACGCGCCGCCACGATTTCGCGGGCGCGCGCGGCGTTGCCGGCCTGCTTGATCGTGCGCTTCGCGAGCAGGCGTTCCGCCAGATCTTGATTGAGCATCTGCACGGTCTTGCTCTGCAGCGCGGTGACGACGTCGCCGGTCGTGGTGCAGTGCAGGGTGGCCGCGTCCTCCGGCTTGATGTCCGCCGGTTCGGTCACCGGATCGTTGCGGCCGAAAAACCATTGATCGAACCACCGGCAGGTTGCTTCCCGGCGCGGTTGGGACCAGCCGTGCGGATCGTCATATTCAAAATAACCCAGTCTGTCCGCCGCGCCCAGGAGGGCAAAGGCGGGCTTGGCCTGCGCATGCGAATCGCGGGCGCCCTCGACGGGAAAGAAATCACGGGTGGCGGTGAGCATCAGGATCGGTTTGGGGGCAAACGCGATCGCCAGATCGGAAAAGCCCAATCCGTGCTTGATGAAATTCGGCACGACCTGTTCCGAGTCCTGCGGGCCCGAGGCCGGCAGGATCCAGAGTTTTTCCCAGGACGTCCAGTAGCACGACGGCGCGACGGCGGCCAGGCGTGGTTCCACGACGCCCAGAAACGCCGACTGCGTGCCGCCGCCCGAGTTGCCGGCCGCGCCCAAACGCTTCGGATCCACATCGCTGCGCGTGAGCAGGTAATCGACCGCCCGCATGCCGTCCCACAGGAAATACCTAGCCACCGTCCCTCCCGTGAGGAGGCACTGCAGACCCGGGATGATATGCCCCATCGCCCGCGGTTTGCCGGTGGGCGATTTCAGATACTCCATCCGCTCCCCCTGCACCGGCGGATCGTACGCCAGGACGAGGTGGCCCCGCTTGGCCAGGGCGATGAAGGCGGTTTGATAGGCCGGCAGGGCTTTGCCGACCGAGGCATGGCCGGCGGTGCCGAGAATCGCCGGGAAGGGGCCCGGCATGGAGGTTGGGACGTAGACGTTGGCGGTGACAAAGAAACCGGGCAGGCTCTCGTAGATCAGTTTCTCGATCTTGTAGCCGTCGCGCACGAGCGTGCCGGTGATCCGCGCGTGCAACGGGGTGCGCGTTTCCGGAAACCCGCCGATGGCCTTGATGAACTCCGCGCGGATATGGCTGGCGCGCGCGATGACATCCGCGGCGCTTTTCATATTCGCGAGCGTCGTGCGGCGGGCGCTCCAATGCCCTTCCGCGAGGTCGGTCAGATAGTGCTCCAGCGCGTAGCGATCGATCCGCCCGCCACCGGCGCCCGAAGCGGCGGGTGCCGTTTCCGCGGCCGAGAGGTGCGGCGTCAGGAGCGCGAGGGCGAAGAGACAAAGGAACGATATTCCCGGCAGCCGCGCGGCGGAGCGCCCGGCCCACCTTTCAGATCGCCGCTCACTGCGTGGCCAAGTGGGTGAATGGCGATCTGCTGTACAGATGAGATCGGTCGGGGCTGGATCGATGGCGAATGTAATCATCGTAGGAGTGGACTTGGAGGGTGGAGCGGCTGAGGTGCCTCTGAGATGAACAAGGGTTCATCTCAGTTTCTTGCAACCCGAGGAATCCCCGTGGGTGGGCGGGCACGTCCCTGTGCCCGCATGTCTGGCCCGCACGATTGCGTTTCGAACACCTGGGTGTAGGAGCCTGCTTGCAGGCGATTCGAGATGTTCCCATGAGGCGTGGCGCAAGCGCCAGCCCTACACCATTTGGCTTCCGTTGGCCCATTCGTGGAAAACGCTTCGACCGCATGGAAACGTCGCACCTCAGGCAAAGGACAGGCCGAACACCGCGGCCGATTCCAGGTGCAGGCGGAGCCGGATGGTCCGGCCGCGCAGGCTGGCGACCGAGGCACCGGGGCCAAATGCGAGGGGCAATTGGACGCCGTCCTGCTGCAACGCCACCGCCTGGTCTCGGCTGAAACCGGGGAGCGACTTGCCATTGGCATCGCAGATCTCCGCGATGACCCGGCCACGGCCGGCATCAGCGTTGAGTTGGATCCCG
>JBIJCX010000660.1:0-2672 GCA_044344465.1 Opitutaceae bacterium | reverse complement strand
GCCGTAGAGGTTGGGATCCAAACCGTAGGGAGCGAGGAATTCCGGCGTCGCGCGGAACACGGTGTTGCCGAAGAAATTCTTGAAATCACGGCGGAAGGCCCCGACGGAAAACTGGCCGAGGCCGGCGAAATAGTATTCCAGCCGGACATTCACGGTCTGCGAACTCCACGCTTTGATGCCCACATTGGGGACCGAGATCAGGTTGCTTGGCGACGGCAGCTGATCGGTTTCAGGCAGTGTGAGGGCACCTGCATACTGGCTGAAGGCCGGGCGGCCGACCGAGGTATAGACCGCGGCCCGGGCGATCAGATTTTCGCGGAGGTTGAAACTCGCATTGAGGTTCGGAAAAAGCCGCAGGTATTCTTTTTCCACGTGCGTGCCGCGATCGAGGTAGGTGAGTTTCGACACCGCCAACGGATCGGTGGTGATGGGCAGCGGCCGCCCGTTGGCGCCGAGGATGGGTCGGCCCTGTGCATCGCGTTGGTAATTTCGCGTCGGGTCGGAGAGCGGGCCGCGGGCGTCGATGTTGGTTTGCTCGGCACGCACGCCGCCGGCCAGCTTCAGGCGGTTTTGGAACAGGGCCAGGTCGCCGCGCACATACGCCGAAGAAACGGTCTCCGTGGCGATGTAGGAGAAGCCGACTTCGGAGCGGTAGATGGTGTTCGCATTGGGAGCGCCAAAGTAGGTGGGGTTGGCCCGGTAGTGGTCCAACAACAGCCCGTTGGAAATACCCGTGAGCCGCGGAAAATCGTTGACGTGAATCCGCTGGCTGAACGTTGGATTCAGGAACGGCGTCGCGAGATCGTCGCTGCCGACGGGCGTGGTGCTCGCCCTGCCGTCGGGGCCCAGATAGGTGTACGAGGTGGAGAATCCCCGGCCTTCGCGTGCGGCTTCCCGCAGATCGACGCCCGCCTTGAGCGTGAGGGGCAGGCTTCCCGCGAAGTCGTGGCGCGCGTTGGCGTACGCGCTGCGCCGGGTGTCGTCAGTGCTGCGCATGTGGCCGGTTGCCCCCGTCACGACGAAGTTGGCCAAGGCAAAGGGATCCACCGGGGCGCCGGTGACGCCATCCGTGACGGTCACGGTGCGCGGCCGCCAGACGCCGACATCCTCAAACGAAACCGTCGCGCCCGTGCGCCGGATCGTGGTCTGGTTGAAAACCCCTTCCTCGATGCTGCGCGCGCGATTGCGGGAACGCGACAAGGCCACCCCGGCGTCGGTTTTCCACGACGGTCCGTCGTGCCGCCAGACCAAGGATGGCATGTACAGCCAGGTTTTCCGCAGGAATCTTGCGTTGGTGATTCCTAGCGTGCCCTGGCCCACCGCGCCCCTCGTGGCGGAAAGCGAGAACTGGCCCGGCAAAACGCGCCCGACGTCGAGGGTGAGCGTCTGGTTGTCTTGGTTCGCGTAGAAATCGGAGGACTGCAAACTTAGGGACAGCCGGTCGCGGCTGGAGAACTTGTAGTCGAAGGTCGCAGCGAGGGAACTGCGCGATGCCTTCCGGCCAGCGGCTTGGACGCTGATGCTGGAAAGGTAGGGCTGGTCGAAGGGGGTATTGGGGAATTGCACCCCGTTGGTGGCCGTGCCCCCGCCTCGCCACACGTTCGTAAGCTGCTCCATGTCGGTCATCCGGGTGGAGAATCCGCCGGAGATCGTGTAACCAAAGTTCTTGTTCACCGGCGCCATCCAGGAGAAATCGAGGCCCGGGTGGAATTTCTTGAACGGGGAACTCTGCTGGATATCTCGCCCGTTGTTCAGGATCGAGTAGTAGGCGCTGACGTTGAAGGCCGGTCGCGAGCGCTCGAAGGAGCTGCGTGGCACCATGTTCACGGACCCGGCAAGGGCGGATCCGTCCGACTCCGGCGTGGGCGAGAAGGAGACCTCGATGCGCGACAGGTTGCTGGTGGTAAACACGTCCATGGCGGTCCCGCGGCCCGCGCCACCCTCGCCGCCGCCGCCGATCAGGCTGGCCGTGCTGAAACCGCCGATCGTGACCGGCACGTAGGCGGAAGGCACGCCGTTGATGGAAATCTCCCGGCCGCCGTTGAAGCTCACGCCGGGCACGAACTTGAGAAACTCCGTCACGTTGCCATCGGGAACATCGCCGAACTCGTCGGTGGAAACGACGTTCTTCATGTTCGGGGCGAAACGCTGTTCGTTGATCGCGATGGCCGTCCCGGTCATCTCGCGGGAGTCGCCGACGATGAACTTGTCGAGCATGATCGGCGCACCGGAGGCGTCCATTTCCGGTTTTTGCTCCGCCGCCGACATCGGGAAATCCTGCTGGATTGTCTGGCCGGGCGTGACGTTGATCGACCGGGTCAAGAGCCCGACGCCGGTGTAGAAGACCTTCACTTGCACCTGGCCGGGGGAGACATTGCTCAGCCGGTAGCGGCCTTCCGCATCGGTGAAGGACTCCAGCAGCGTGCCCTCAACGGTCAGTCGCGCCCGCGCGAGGTTGACTCCGGTGGCTTGGTTGTAGACGCGGCCTTCGATCATGCCGCTGGTTTGGGCCTCGGCGGCCACGCTCGCGAAGAGCCAGCCGACCAGAAATGTGAGCGCCGTGCGATTTTTCATAGGTGGAGATACGCTTGCCTTGGGTTGGGAGATTGGGGGCCGTTCGGGCGGTGAGGCTGTGGGGCTCGCCGGCGCAGGGAGTGCGGGCGAGGGTCGCG
>JBIJCX010000659.1:0-2673 GCA_044344465.1 Opitutaceae bacterium | reverse complement strand
AGGCCGGCCGGGCTCAAGTGTAACGTCTTGCCAGTAGGCCGCGCGCTGGAGCGCCCGGCCCACCTTTCAAACCGCCAAGTCACCGTCGAATACATGAAACGCCGTTCCTTCCTGAAAGTTGCTTCGCTTGGTGCCGCCAGCCAGGGCCTTACTCCGCCCGCCGGGGCCGCCTCCGCACCCTCGAGCAGCGGGAGCGCCCGGTCGCGTCGCCAGGGATCGCCGACGCCGGTGAAGTCAATCCTCTCGTTTGCCACCGAAGCGGCTCATGCCCCTGAGGATTACGATTTCATGAAGGCGATCGCGCAATTTCTCACCGCGGAAAACCTGGTGGGAAATTTCCATCTCACCGGGGACTACGCGCGGGCCTTGAAGCGACATGGCCGGCTGGACGTGGTCGAGGCGCTCAAGCACCATGAAATCGGCTTTCACTGCAACCATCACGGCTCGCGCCCGTGGATGGCGGGCTACCTTGAGAAATTGCCCTGGGACGAGGGACTTTCGCGGTGGCTTGGTTTCGAGGCCCCAGGCTTTGCGCTCGTCGGGGAACTCTTTGACCGGCGTCCGGTGTATTACACGACCGAGTTCTCCCGCGCGCCGCAGACCTCCGTCGGAAGCGCGCTGATGGGCGCGGGCACGATGGGCTATCTTGATGTCCCCACCCGCAGTCACAGTGCGGTCTGGTACTGCAACTGCCTCGTGCCCACCGTGGAAAACATCGTGGCGCTGGAATCCTTTCATGGCCCGGGCGATCGCGAAAAGGCGGCCAAGGATCGGCTGGATGCGAGCCGGAAGAAACAGGAGGCGAGCAAGAAGGACGTGCTGAGGATTTTCCTCCACTCCTACAAGTACTACGCGGCCGCACCGTACGACCGGCTGACGATGACGAATGAGATCTATAAAAACGACGACTACTATTTCGAAGACTATCCGACGGATGCCCTCCGGCAGCCGCCGGCGCAGTTCAAAGCGTCGTTCGAGATGTTCAAGCGCTCGATCCGCCACCACGCCCGCAACTCCGAGTTCATCACTTTCTCCGAATACCGGGATGAGTACATGCCCAACGCCGGAGTATGGATCGACTTGTTGGAAGTCGACCGGGTTTGCCGCCATCTGACGTCATCGCTTGATGCCTATTCGACCCATTCGATTTCACTCTCGCCGGCCGAGGCGTTCGGGATCGTGGTCCGGGTGCTGCGGACCTGGCGCGAGACTGGCAAGCTCCCGGGCAATGTGTTTGTGCGAAAGCTCATTGGACCGCATGCGCCGATTCCGGCCGGACTGGCGGACAGGGCGGTCAAGCCCGAGGCCCTGCTCGAGGCGGTGGCGAAGATCGATCGAGAACTCGATCTTTCCGGCGCGTTGCCAACGAACGTGAATGTCGGCGGAGCCCCGGTCGGGCCGGGTCAACTTTTGCGTGGATTGATCGCCGTTTACCAGGGCATCAGATCGGATGAGCGCCGCGAGACGGTCGCGCTGAACGGACCCAATTTGCCGGAAATCGCGAAGGAGGCTTATTTCCAGACCAAAGGATTCACCCGCAAAGGTCTGTATCCGGATGATTTTACCGGGGCCAATACTTGCGCGCTGGCCCTGGTCCAATCCTGGAGTTGGAAGCCCGCCGTGCGCCGCCCTGCCTGATCGTCTATGTCACTACCACGATTCCCTGCCCTCCTTGCGGCCGGCCCTGCCGCGATCCTGACCGCCGGTGCGTTCGCCAACACGGCGGTTCAATCTGTCACGCGCGGTGATAAGACGTCGGGCGCACAACTGGGTTCATGTGGTGAATTGTGACAGGATTTGCCGGAACGCACGGGTGTCGTCTCCTCGCGCCGCGCGCGCAGTGTCCGGAAGGCACCAGCCGGGTCGGCGGTCAACCCGGAGATTTCGCAACGCGGCAACCGCAACCGAAAGTGTAGCCGCGCTTGAACGAAGTGAAAGCGTGGCCAAACGTGAGACCACGTTGTCGCAGCGCTCCAACGCGGCTACCCATCCTGAAATCATCGCGAAAATGTCGCATGTGGATCGATAGTTCACAGTCACGATGAACCCCTCGAACACATTGTAACTTGGAGCCGCGGCGCCCCCGCCGCGGGGATCGAGGGGCGGGGCGACGGAGCCGAGCCGAAGACCTCAGGCTTTACCTTTTACCTCAAGGAACCGACCCCGCCCTATCCCCATAAATTGGGGGTTTCAGGCGCTGGCGGTGACGGGCTCTAGAAGTCCAAATGCCGTGATTGTCGCGGTATGCCCTACAAGCTTCGTCTCGAATTTCCCGGCGCGATTTACCACGTCATCAATCGGGGGAATTATCGCCGGTGGATATTTGAGGAATCCGGTGCCAAGGCCGCGTTCGAGACACCCGCGCTTGCACGAGGCGAAGACCTCAAGCTTTACCTTTTACCTCGAGAAGCTGCAGGAGGCGGGTGGCTTCGCTTTCCGGCGGTTTTCGCCGGACCAGGCCGACATGTTTGCTGACGTAAAATGGCGAGCCCATATCAAGCCGTGAGGCGAGCCACGGGTTTGACGCGTCGGTTGTCGCTCGCAGATCTTACTTTCCGCACTCTAGGAACGTGATATCGCGCCAAGGATCCGATCCGTTTTTTTGAGGGAGAGCTGCTCCAGCTTGCGGACGAGACCGCGGAGCTGACGGTGGTTTTGGCTCCAGGCTTCGCA
>JBIJCX010000055.1:0-31893 GCA_044344465.1 Opitutaceae bacterium | reverse complement strand
TCGAACTCAACAAAACCGTCAGCGCCGACATGGACGCCTCCGCACCTGCAGGTACGGTGAATCTCAAGAGCAAAAGCGCGTTTCAGCGCAAGGGCCGCTTCATCGCGTGGCAAGTGTATGCAACGGGCACTTCCGCGGACATGCATTTCCGGAAGACGTATGGGGCCGACAACGGTCGTCACCGCAAGGTCGTACCCGGTGGGTCTTTGGAGTATTCGGAACTTTTTCTCGACGGCAAGCTAGGTTTGATGGCTTCGATTGCCTCGACGACCACTTATCTCCCACATAGGCAAGTTAGTACAACCTACGACAGGACCCCCACCACCGCCCGACCGGCGCCCATGGTCGTGAGCCAGCTTACGTTTACGGACATACCGGTCTTCCGAAGCGTCCTCAACAACGGATTGAGCCTCGACTATAAGTTGGGGGAGAGTACGGTTCTGTCTCTGCGTGGGCAGGCACAGATTACCGAGCAAGCTTTTTACTCCAGGAACATCGCATTGATTGCCACGCGGGCTGTCCAAGGTGCCGGAGCGAATGGGACCACAATGAATGTAGCCGCCAGCTCTACCGGCGCAAATAACCCAAGGATGACGATGAGCGCCGGTGCAACAGCGCGGGAGATGGCTACATGGATGATCAAGCCGTCCCTCGTCTATACAGGGCGCAATATTGAGCTCGAGGTAGCACTAGCCTATTCTCTCTTTACGCATGAATACATACAAAAGCAGCCCACGGACGGCCTTGGCAATGGTCAGGTGACCAGCGTCACCGCTACTCTTTTTCCCGTTGGCTGGACGGCGTCGCGAAACGTTTCGAGCAGCACGGCTTGGAATGTCAATCAAATCTCCGGTCCCGACTTCCGAGTTCTGGAAAACTGGCAAGCCTCAGCCTCGACAAGTAATGTTAATCGCTCGGTCAATGATGTCGAGCGGGAGCGTTTCATTGGTCAACTCAACTTAAGGTATAGACCGAACTGGGGTTTGCCTACTTTTTTCAAAACTGGAATAAAGAGCGATGAACATATTTATCGGCTCAATGCCGGGAGCTATGCCTACACTTTTGTCGGACCCACCGGTGATCGCACTCGGGCGGTGATCCCGGTTGGGGGCAACACGTTGGATCTGAACCCGGGCCGATATGGAACTCTATTTTCCAGTTCCATTCACGTAAGAGATGTGGCAGCGATGGAGGACCTTTTGAACCAGCACCCGGAGTACTTCGTACCGGCGGCAACGAATGCCACGAATGCGACCAACCTGTTCCCGGACCGTTATGTGCGGGAACGGATTGACTCCGCTTACGTGATGGCGAACACGCAGTGGAATAAATGGATGTTTCAGGCGGGTGTTCGCACGGAGCACACCCGTCATGTCTACCGGGTTTATGAGCGCAGTGTTGCGGAACGGCGCATTGGAAAGTACGAGGGTGTCTTTCTCAGTGGCGCGGCCAAGTACCGCTTCCGACCGGATCTTATTGCGACCTTCGGGTTTAGCCAGTCGGTCCGTCGTCCGGACTACGGAAACTTGACGGGTGTCGCGGCAATCAACGATAATTTGCTGACAGGAGATATTCCAAATCCCCTGCTCAAGCCGGAGTGGGGAAGCAACTATTCCACCCGATTGGAGTACTATTTCGAGCCGGCGGGTAATATCGCGGTGGGAGTGTTTCAAAGCGATATTGCCGATCTTATTTATCAACGCACCCGGGTTCCGGCGGAGGAAATTGGTCTGGGCGGCGAATATCCTGGCTATCTCTTCACGAGCTGGGGAAATCGGGATGCGTCGTTCCGTATCCAAGGCTTCGAACTCGAATACCGCCAACAATTGGTTTTTCTTCCGGGGGCGCTGCGAGGAATTGGCGTCTTTGGGAATTATACTCGCACGAGGAACAGCGATCCAAGCTATCAATTCAACATTGCTCCGGGCACGGCGTCTGCCGGTCTCAATTTTCGGCATCGTAAACTCAATGTCGGGCTCCGCGCGAGTTGGACGGACGAGAAGCTTTTTTCGGCCACTGATTATGTGAAATCTCGAGCCATGGTCGGACTTTCCTTCGATTATAGAATGACCGAGAGAACTGCCTTTTCTGTCACGGGGAGGGATCTTCTTAAGTCGCCGATCCAGCGTTATGATCGGCAGCTTCCTGACCATCAGACCTTCGATTATCGGTTTGCCACCCAGTGGACGATTGGGGTGAATGGAACCTTCTAAAGATGGCGCCATCCTTTACCGAAGGACGCCAGTATCAATGTACACAACCATCATGAGTCATAAACAGCATTCGCCGCACCCGCGTTCCGGATTTCTCACTGGGAGCAATGGCTCGGTTTGGCTACGGTGCGTGACACTCTTCCTGATTGCCGGCTTGTTCGGAACGGGGTCGCTTTGCGGAAAGGAATTTCGCGCCGGTGTAGTGAAGATCGACATCACCCCGGACATGCCGCAAATGCTGCGGGGTTATGCGCCGCGTATGTCGACGGGAGTGCATGACCGCATCTATCATCGAATCGTCGCCTTGGACGATGGCATCACCTCGTTTTTTCTCATTTCATCGGATCTCTGCTCCCTGTCGCCGGCATTTTGCGACCAGGTAACGGGTGATCTGGCCCGCAAACTGGGGGTCGAGCCTCAAAACGTCTGGTGGTCGATCACACACAATCACTCTTCGCCTTATGTCGGCCCCCCAGGAGTTCCGGGTATACTCCACCCGGGAAGGTTCCAGTTTGAAGTCGACGAGAACTACACAGCCTTGGTGACGAAAACGCTAACCGATGGCGTGATCGAGGCGAAGCGGAAACTGATGTCCGCGAAGCTTGGGGTCGGCTGGGGATACTCCCAGGCCAATATCAATCGTCGGGCGAAGGATCGGGACGGGAGTATCAAGCTCGGAATGAATCCCGATGGCCCCACCGACCGAAGGATCGGACTGTTGCGGTTGGAAGGCGCCGGCGGGAATCCACTGGCTCTAGTGGCCAACTACGCAATGCACGCGACCGTTTTGGGCGGGAAAAGCACCCTCGTGTCAGGTGACGCCCCCGGGGTGGTGTCGGAGTATGTCGAGCAGAAGATCGGCGCCCCCATGCTCTATGTCAATGGCGCAGCCGGAAACATCGCCCCACTCTACAGCGGTGGGGAAACGCGACACCTGAGCCAGTTTAAGGTGCTGTTGGGCGACAGAATATTGGATGCCAACCGCAACCTCCGGACCACCACGAATAATGTCAGGTTAAAAACGGGCATGATCAGGGTCGACACTCCCAAGCGGGCTGGCTTGAAATGGACGACGGAGCTTCGCGACTATTTGAAAATTGGTGCGTCGGGGGAGGAAAGCCTGCTCGTCCCCATACGTTTCATGAAGATCAACGACGACATCCTGGTCTGGAGCGCGCCCATGGAGTTGTTTTGCGAGGTGTCCAACGAGATCCGCGACCGGTCGCCTTTTCCCTATACGTTCTATTTCGGATACACCAACGGGACGTTCGCGTATCTTCCAACCGAGGCGGAATTCGCGGCTGGCGGCTACGAGCCGTCCACATCGCCTTTTACCCCTGCGGCGGCCAGCGACCTCACTGAGGCGGTGGTTAACTATATTCAAGACCTTTGGACCAGAAAATAACAGACGCGATGGTTCGCGGCATTTTCCGTAAAAATACATGAAAATGGCTCGAATTCTTCCCTGACCTAACACCGCTGCCGTACGACGGAAATATCGCACTGCCGCTCGTCAATTTGCCATCACTTTTGCCCATGAACTCCCCCCGATCTTTCCTCAGCTCTCAACCGCTTCTGAGCCGCCGCCGGTTTCTCCGGCACTCCGCCCTGGCTGGCGGCACCTTTCTAGGCTTTCCCGCCATCCTCCGATGCGCCGCGCCCAATTCGCGTCTCCAGATCGCGAGCATCGGGGTGGGTAACATGGGCGGACGAACGATGAGAAACATCGCCACCCATCCAAAGGTGAAAATCGTCGCAGTGTGCGATGTGGATCAGCGTTATCTCGATCAGGCAGCGACGGATTTCTCTGACGCCTCCCGGCACCACGACTGGCGGGAGGTGTTGAGCGGGCGGATGGAGCGGTTCGATGCAGTGACAATCGGCACGCCGGACCACATGCACGCTGGTCCCGCGGTCATTGCGCTGCGGGCGAAGAAGCACCTTTACCTGCAGAAGCCGATGGCCCCGACGCTCCATGAGTGCCGCGTCATAACGCAGGAGGCGGCCAAGGCGGGCGTGGTCACGCAGCTCGGCAACCAGGGGCGATCCAGCATCGAGAGCCGGATGGCCGTCGCGCTCATCCGCAGCGGCACGATTGGGCGAATCAAGGAGGTCATTATTTGGGAGAACAAACCGCTCGGCTGGTGGCCGACAAACACCGAGCTGCGTGCACAACCGGACGCCGTCCCGGATGGATTCGACTGGAACCTGTGGCTGGGGATTCGGGAAACGCGTCCCTATCTCCGTCAAACCTACCACCCCCAGACTTGGCGCGCGTGGTTCGATTTTGGTGTCGGCGAGATGGGCGACATGGGCTGCCACCACTTTGACCCGACTTTCGACGCCCTAAAGCTCACCGCGCCGCTGCGAGTGCGCCAGACCACGCCCGGCAGCAGCGGTCCGCTCTGGGGCAAGCGCCGGGTGGTCGAGATGGTTTTTCCTGGTACCGATATCACCGCCGGTTCGACTGTGTCCCTGACGTGGTACGACGGCGGCATGGAGCCAGATCGCGACCGGATCACCCTGCCAAAATCCATGACCCAGTTCCCCGAGTCGGGCACCTATTGGATCGGGGAACGCGGCGCCATCTTCAAGAATTACCGGGGTGGCCGGCCCTTTGTGGTCCCCGAGGTTGATTTCCCGGCGGAAAAATATCCGCGCGATTTCAAGGGACAGGATCACTACCACGACTGGGTCGACGCCGTGATTCAGGGCCGGAAGGCCTGCGCCGACTTCGCCCACGGCGGGCCAATGACCGAAACCGTGCTCGTTGGCGCGATGGCGGACCGCTTTGCCGGCGAGTGGTTGGAATGGGATCGCGAGACGTTGAAATTCAGTGGCCATCGAAAGGCGACGGCGCTCGTCCGGCGCGGCTACCGCGACGGCTGGCAGGTGGCTGGCCTCGGTTGAGCCGTCTGGTCGCCCCAAGGCGCTGACGGCGGTTCAGGATGAGAAAGATCGAGGCGCGGGCGGCCGTCGAACTCCAGCACTACTTTCCCGTTCGAATCGACCAGATCGGTGCGGTCCGCGCTTTAAAGATACGAGACTAGAAGTCGGTCGCCAAAGAACACCAGGCTGAAAAACCCCGCATCAAGGTTGGATGAAAATCGAGTTTCCTTGGCGCCAGCAAAAGCCCGATGAGACGCGGTGACGCTCAAACCAAAAACAAAGAGACTATGATAGCGAATAAGCGTACGAAAGTCTCAACTGAAGCCCTGCGGGAACCAACCCGCCCGGCAAAGCCTGACCGGCAGCCGGAAGCGAGCCTTGGCTGGCGACCGGAGACGGCGCCTTCAAACGTAGGCAACGAACTGCAAAGCCGTGTGATTGAGCTCCGAATTGGATTATATCGGTGGAGCCTGCGTTGTAGGGAAAACGTGGGCAGCACCGAGGCGCCGTTAAGGTCTGGCGCCGAAGTCCGCCCGGGGTCTGATGGGAGCAGGGCAGAGCAGTATAGGGTTTCTCGGGACGCTGGGAGAGCCTCCTGTCGCCTCGGAAATAACCGGAAGGGCTCACTCCGGTGAACCAAGGTCAAGAACCACGTCCAACGCCCCCGCGGTCGGCCGGTGGCGAAAACAGCCGGGGAACCGAGGTATCGCGCACCGTGCGACAAAGCGAAGTTGCAGAGGCAAACAGAGGTAGTGTCAGCCGCCTCATAGTAGCGATTGAAGCCGGGGAAACCGACTCGAGGAAGCCGCGAGTGGCGAAGGCAACGGTCGGGATGCGGACGTGTCGTTGGCAACGCGTGCGGGACTTCTGCTCGCGTCAACGTGTTATACACAAGGCGACACATAGAAACGGGTTCGAATCCGCACTTCGAGGAACCGGATGCGTTACCCGTTCGTCCGGTTCTGTGGGGGGGCGTCGTCCGGCCCACGGGCCGGACGGCGTTTCCCGAATTCAAGAGCCGAAGGAAACATCTACAGTTACAAAACATCACTTATGCAAAATTGGCTGAAACAATTCAAAAATATGGCATGGGCGTTACTATTTATGGGCCTCGGGCTGCAGGGGACGCACGCGGCGGAACTTAGGATCGGCAGCGCCGAAGTGGATATCACGCCCGCCCAGCCAATCGCGCTCGCGGGAAATTATACGACAGTCATCTCGGACCAGCCGGCGACACCCATCGTCGCCGCCGCGTTGGCCATCGAAGCGGTTCAAGCGGGACGAATCGGTGAGCATATCATTATCATCACCTGCGATCTCGTCGCGATCCGTGACGGCGTGCAGCAGCGATTTCGCCAGCAGCTCGGACCTCGGCTGCCCGGGGTGAATATGCGCAACGTGCTGCTCACGGCGACGCACACCCACAAGGCCCCGATCACAACGGAGGTGGATGAGGGACGGTACCTGTATGAAATTCCCAAGGAGGGCGTGATTCAACCCCGGGACTATATGGAATTTCTCCTGGAGCGTCTCACCACGGCTGCGATCGAAGCGTGGAAGAACCGGGCCGCGGCGCGTGTCAGTTGGACGCTGGGGCACGCAACCGTCGGTCATAACCGGCGCGTGATCTTCGCCGACGGACGGGCCGAGATGCACGGCAAGTCAAACCGACCAGATTTTCGCAGTTGGGAGGGATCGGAGGACAGCGGCGTCGAGTCGCTCTTTTTCTGGGACACCGCGGGCAAGCTCAAGGCTCTGGCCGTGAACCTTGCTTGTCCGGCGCAGGCGATGGGAGGAAAGCGCGTCGATGCGGACTATTGGCACGAAGCGCGTGAACAGCTACGGGCAAAACTCGGTGAGCCCAAGGTGACCATTCTGGGCTGGACGAGCGCCGCCGGTGACCAGACACCCATCAACCAGTATCGGGCGGCGGCGGAAGCTCGCATGACCCGGTCGCGAGGGCTCAATTACCAACAGGAAATCGGGCGCCGGGTCAGCAATGCGGTGATGGACACGATCGAGATTGCCAAGAAGGAGACACATCAGGACGTGGAATTTGCCCATCAGGTGCTTGATTTGGCCCTCCCGCCGCGCCGAATCCTGGAACGGGAGTACCTGCAGTCGAAGGGCAATCTGGGCGGTTGGATGCAAAAGAAAGACGTGCTGTCCCGAACCATGGTGCACCGTGAAAAGGATATCCTGCGCCGTTACGAGCAAGCCAGTGCCGAGCCGCCCTATAAAGTGGAAGTGCACATTCTCAGAGTGGGCGATGTCGCCATCGCGACCAATCCCTTCGAACTCTTTCTCGACTACGGTCTGCAAATCAAAGGGCGCAGCCCTGCCCTCCAGACTTTCCTGATCCAGCACGCCGGCAATGCGGGTCTCTATCTTCCGACCGAGAAGGCCATCGCCGGCGGAGCCTACAGCGGCTTGCCCCACACGAACCTCGTCGGACCGGAAGGCGGGCGCATTCTCGTCGATCGAACCGTGGAGTCGATCCAAGCGCTATGGGCACGAAAGTGAGCGCGTGATCCTCATGCCTATTCAACTGCTCCGCCGGCGAATATTCGTCCGCTCCTGCATCAGTGCGGGTCTCATGCTCGTGGCCATGGGATCGCTCTGGGCTCAAGAGCCGCCCTACGAGATTCTCGCGCAACATGACGTGATGGTGCCGATGCGCGACGGCACCAAGCTGGCAACCGACATCTACCTCCCCGCCCGAGGCGGCGTCGCAATCCCGGGCCCGTTCCCGGTCGTTTTCAGCCGCACGCCCTATGGCAAGATCACGCGAATGGGCGAAAACAATCCGAAGTTTTATGTTCCCTTCGGCTATGCGGTGGTGCGGCAGGACACGCGGGGCCGTGGCAACTCAGAGGGAATCTGGCATTGGATGAGCGATGACCGCGACGACGGCTATGACGCCGTCGAGTGGATCGCCAAACAATCCTGGTCGAACGGAAAAATCGGCATGATGGGCGGCTCCTATGTTGGCGCCACGCAGCACCTGGCCGCCATGGCGCGCCCACCCCATCTGACCACGATTACGCCGGCCGATCCCTCGATCAACCACGGGCTGGGCGCGACGATATACGGCGGTGCCTTCCAATTGCGGGTGTGGGACTGGATCTTCGACAACGCCGCCACCGGGAGTCGTCAGGCGCGCGACCCGGCCATGCGAGCCATTCTGGAACAACAGTCCAAGGACCGCCGGCACTACCTCCTCAATCTGCCGCTCCGCCGTGGCACGACGCCTTTGCGGATCGCCACCGAGTACGAGAAACTGCTGATCGACATGCTGGAACACCGGCGGAACGACGAATTCTGGCGGTTTAGCAACATCATCGAGTACGCCCATGAGCATAAGGATCTTCCCATTTTCATGATCGGCGGCTGGTACGATGTGTTCAGCGGCGGCACGACCGAAACCTACCGCGCGCTCAAGCGCCATCTCAAAGCCCCGATCTACCTGATCATGGGACCGTGGATCCACCAGATGCAGGGCCGCCTGCACGGGCAGGTCGATTTCGGGCCGGACGCCATCGTCGATCTCTCGGCCATCCGCCGCCAATGGTTCGACCGATGGCTGCGGGACAATCGCAGTGGCTTTGATACAAGCGTGCCTTTCCGCACTCCCGTGCGGATGTTCGTGATGGGCACGGGCGACGGGCACAAGACGAAGTCGGGCCACCTGTACCACGGCGGCTACTGGCGGGATGAGCCGGACTATCCGCTGCCTCAGGCGAAACCGACGAAGTACTACCTCCGCGCCGGCGGCGTCCTTGGCGCCGGAGAGCCCGTCGAACGGACCGCCTCGACCACGTTCGAGTTCGATCCCAAGAACCCGGTCCCGACCATCGGCGGCGCCATCTGCTGCGCTCCGCAGTTGATGCCCCATGGCGCCTGGAACCAGTGGGGCGGCGAGCACACGTGGACGTGGCCCATGCCGATCCCTCTCTCCGCCCGCAACGACGTGATCGTCTATCAGACACCGCCGTTGGAGCACGATACGGAGATTGTCGGACCCATTGAGGTGAAACTCTGGGCGTCCTCGACCGCCGTCGATACGGATTTCACCGCCAAGCTGATCGACGTCTATCCGTCCAGCCCGGACTTTCCGGCCGGGTTCGATCTGATCATGGGCGACGGCATCATCCGCGCCCGCTATCGCGACTCGGACAAGGAGGAGAAAATGATGAAGCCCGGCCAGGTCTATCCCTTTACCATCAAGCTGAACCCCTGCGCCAATGTGTTCAAGAAGGGGCATCGGATCCGCGTCGACATCTCCAGCAGCAACTTCCCCCGTTTCGACGTCAATTCCAACACCGGCGAACCGGCCAACAACCACCGCAGGATGATCACCGCCGTCAATACGATCTACCACGACACAAAACACCCTTCGCACATTGTCTTGCCGCTGTCCCCGGTCGGGCACCTGCCGGGAAGGCGTCAATAGCGGCCTGCACCGCGAACGACCTTCGTCACCGCTAAGCCAACCAAAAGTTCCATGAACCTGAAATATTTCAGCCCACGCTTGCCCTTCCTGCGCCCCGCCCTGTTCGCTCCCCTCGTTTGTATGGTCCTGGCCTCCGTGAGCTTCGCTCAGACCGCGTCAGTGGGCGTAATTGAAGGCCGCGTCTTCAATCCCCTGACCGGAGAATATATCCGCAATGCCGAGGTGCGTCTGCAAGGCACTGCCATCATCGCCGTCACAGAGGGCGACGGACATTATCGCCTCACCAATGTTCCGACCGGCGCGGCAACGCTCTCCGTGGTTTACACCGGATACCAGTCGTCGTCCGCCACCCTGACGATCTTGGGCGGACAGACGGTCACGCGTGATTTCGATTTGCAGAGCACCGCCCAACCTGGAACCGACAAGGTTTTGACCCTCGATCAATTCACCGTCTCCTCGCGCCGGGAAGGCACCGCCAAGGCGATCATGGAGCAACGCGCGGCCATGGGCATCAAGAACATCATCGCCTCCGATACCTTTGGCGACATGATGGAGGGGAACATTGGGGAAGTGCTGCAATACCTGCCGGGCATGGAGGTCACCTATGATGGCGGCGATCCGGTTTCATTCAGCAGCCGCGGCATGGCGCCCAAATACAGCGCCCTCACGATCGATGGCGTTCGGACGAGTGGCAATTCGAGCGTCCGGCAGCCCGCTCTGACTCAATATTCTGCGAATGCCACCGACACGATCGAGTTCAGCAAGACCAACAGCGCCGACATGGACGCGGATGCACCCGGTGGCTCGATAAATATGAAGAGTAAGAGCGCGTTTCAGCGCAAGGGCCGCTTTTTCTCCTACCAAGCTTACGGACTCGTCAACAGCTACCAACTCCACCTCGGTAAATCGGACGGACCGAACGACGGGGAAAGCTACAAGACGCTCCCGGGTTTGAGTGTGGACTATTCGCAAGTCTACCTCGACGGGAAGCTCGGCGTGGTCGCGAATTTCAGCGAATCGAGTTCCTCCAACGAACAGGCGATCTTCGGCTACACGTACAATACCACGCCGACGGCGGCGAGCCCGCTGCCGGTGATGCTCACGACCATCACGTACACCAACGGGCCAAAAATCAACCGCCGACAGAGCGGCGGGTTGAATCTCGAGCACAAGCTTACCCCCGCCATCACGCTGGCTCTCCGCGGTCAGTTCAACTACGAAGACGCTCGCATCTACAATCGCTCATTCGCGCTGACCTCCGCCCGGGCCAACCTCGCCCCGGGTTCAAACGCCCTGATGATGATCGCGAACCCCACCACCACCAACGCCACCCGCTTCCAGATCGCAGGTTCTACCACCAATCGCGATCGCCCGCATCACTCTTTTGTGCCGTCGGTGACCTACGAAGGGAAGAATCTCAGCGTCGACGCCACGTTTAGCTATAGCCGGGCCGCGGTCGTGCAACGAGCCGGTCGCCTCAATTCGAAGAGCGCATCTTTGAGCGGCGCCGGCATGCAGTTGTTCGGCGTCGGCTTCACCGCCGCCCGCGATTCAGTCGATGCCACCCGGATAGCATTTCGTCAGACATCCGGAGCCGACCTGTACGATCTCAGCAACTGGCGGGCCACCAGTCTGACCAACAACATGACCCGGACCCCGACCGAGTCCGTGAGCAAGGGATTATTGGGTCAAATCAACGCGAAGTACACCACGAAGTGGAGCGTGCCGACCTACTTCAAGGTGGGCGCCAAGACCATGGTGAACCGGTTTTTACAGTCCTCCGGCAGCTATTCCTGGACCTATGTCGGCCCAGGGGGCAACCGTCTGACCGCGGACGTGCCTGTTTCGGTCTACCGCTTTTTCGATTGGACCGGGACCAACCTGTTTTCCGACCGCCTGGTGCAGTTACCGGACCGGCAGGCCCTGGGTTCGGAGTTGCAGAAGACCCCCGCGCATTTCGTTGCCAATCCGGCGGACCGAACGAGCGCTGCTAATACCTTGCCGAACCGCTCGGCCCGGGAGTACATCGACGCGGGTTATGCGATGGCGAACACACGGCTGGGACGCATGACCCTGCAAGGCGGCGTCCGCTACGAAGCCACCGAAACGAGGGCCACTGTCTTCGAGCGCAATGTGGCAAAAGAGCGCATCGGAGAACACGACGACATCTTCTTCAGTGGCGCAGCGCGCTATCGTTTCAGCGACAACCTGATGTCAATCGCCTCTTTCAGCCAATCGATGGCGCGGGCCGATTTGAACAGCAAGTCGGCGGTGGCCAGCTTCAACGACACCACCATGACGGGGACCCTGCCAAATCCGGAGCTCAAGCCGGAGTACGGCAACAACTACTCCGTTCGCCTTGAGTACTACTTCGAACCGGTCGGCGTGCTGTCAGCCGGTGTCTTCCGGATGGAGATGAAGGATTATCAAGTCGCCGCCTCGGGCATTCCGGCCGAGGAGCTTGGGCTCGGAGATGAATATCCTGGTTATCTTTTTTCCACCCAGCACAACGTGGGCAGCTTCAGTGTGGAGGGATACGAACTCGAATACAGCCAGCAATTGACGTTCCTGCCGGGAGTTCTCCGAGGACTCGGCGTATTCGCGAACTACGCGCGCACGAACTATAGCGATCCGGACCTGGCTCTTGGCCGTTCTTCCGAGACCGCCTCAGGGGGCGTTTCCTTTCGTTATCGACGGCTCAATGCGGCGCTCCGCTGGTCGTGGGTCCCCGAGACCCTGGCCACCGACACCACCTATCGCACCGCCCGCCACATGCTCGGCTCGAGCGTCAGCTATCAACTCACCCCGCACGCGTCACTATTTCTAACGGGCAGAAACATGCTGAACACGCCGATCGGCACGTACCGGCGTGACCTGCCCGGATACATCCAACAAAGGAACAAATACGGCTCCAACTGGACGTTCGGCGTAAAGGGCACGTATTAATTTTATATACAGTTTATAACCCCAAGAAAAAGCTCCGCAGACAAACAACGCGCACTAGCACTTTATCCGCGAGAAGAACATACCCCATCAAAATGAAATTACTGCGTATAACGACACTGCTTCTTTTCTTCACCGTCTCCGCCCAAGCCGCCGATGGCGTCATCGAAGGCCGGGTGATGAACGCTTCGAGCGGAAATTTTCTCAATAACGTGCGCGTTGCCGTCCGCGGCACGACCCTCGTCGCCCATACCAATGAGATGGGAGAATACCGGCTGCCCAACGTTCCTGTCGGGGCGGCAACCGTGACCGCCAGCTACGTCGGCATGGAGCCCCAGGTTGGAACGGTCAACGTGAGCCCGGGTGTCGCGGCCCGCCTCGACTTCGAACTGCGACTGCTGGGCACCGGCCCCGCCGACCAAAGGAACATCGTCAAACTCGAAGCCTTCACCGTCGAGGAGCGGGAGATGACCGGCCAGGCGATCGCCCTGCATGAGCAGCGCACGGCCCCGAATATCAAAAACGTCGTTTCGCTGGATGAGTTTGCCGACATGGGCGAAGGCAACATCGGCGAATTCCTCAAGCTGGTCCCCGGCCTCGACATCGCCTACACCCCGGCCTATCCGCAATACGTCACGATTCGCGGCATGCCCTCGAGCGGAACACTCGTGATGGTGGACGGAGTGATGGCGGCTTCCTCCTCGGCGAACGATTCGCGCCAATTCGATCTCAGCACCGCGGTCACGGGCAATGTGGATCGGATGGAGGTGACGAAGACGCCGACACCGGACATGCCCGCCAATGCGGTGGGCGGATCCATCAATGTGATCTCGAAGAGCGGATTCAGCCGGCAGAAACCGCTGCTCAGCTACAATCTGTTCGGCACCTACAATCAACTGGGCGGCATTGAGGAGTTCAGCCCCAGCCTGGGCAAGGCGGCCGGGCCGGACGCGAAATCGAGCTCCCGCTACGTCCAGCCGGCCTTCAACCTCTCCTACATTCTGCCGTTGAACAAATCGCTGGGGTTCACCTTCGCGGCCAGTCGCGCCCCGCGCCGGGCCGACCTGGAATTCTTCAATCCCACCTGGGATCGCGTTCGCCTGATCCAGACCCAGAACCGCATGAACAATGTGATCACGGAGGCGCTTACCCAGATGGTGAGCGCAACGGTCGACTGGAAGATGAGCGAGCGGGACTCCATGCGGGCCAGCTTTCTGCATTCGAACCGGGACAGCTACACCCGACAGAACATCATCATCTCTTCGGTGGGCGCCAACGCCACGGGTGGGCCAAACTTCAGTCAGGGTGCGGCCACGGGGGTCGGATCGGTGGTGCAGGACTTTAACCTCACCACGCAACTCCGGGACCTCGACCATGCCACGCTGACCTATCGCCACGATGGCGACCGCTGGAAGCTGGACGCGAGTCTGGCCTATTCCAAGGGCGGCTTCGAACGGCGGGACGTGGCCGACGGTTTCTTCAGCGGATTCACCACCACCAATGCAAACCTGATCGTACGCTATGAGGGGCTGGACGGCATCGAGAGCCGGCGCGTTCCGCGGGTTACGGCCACGAACCGGGCCGGCGCGACTGTGAATCCTTTCGACGGCAACACCTATTCAGTCACAGCCGCGGCGAGCAGCCCGATCGACATCAAAAACGACATTTTCCGGGCGGCGGTCAACGCCGGCCGGGCGTTTCAGTTCGCCGTCCCGGTTTCACTCAAGGCCGGATTGGTGCATGATCAACAACTGCGGGATGTCACCGGTGGGAGCAAGAGTTGGGCCTTCAATCCCCCCAATGGGGCGACGGGTCGCCTGGCTTCGAACTACGACCTGATCGCCGCGGACTATTCCAATCGCTGGTACTTTACCGACGTCGATGGAAAACGAGTGCAGCCGCGCTGGCTGAGCAGCACCAAGCTGTTCGAACTCTACAAGGCGAATCCACAATGGTTCACCTTGAACGAAGCCGCCGCGCACACGGGAGAGGTCAATGCCTCGAAGAAACTCGAGGAGACGGTGACGGCGGCGTTTATTCGCGGTGACGCCAAGTTCCTCGACCAGCGCCTCTGGCTCGTGGGTGGCGTGCGGTTCGAGCGTACTGAGACCGAAGGTCGCGGGCCGCTCAACGATATCTCGGCGGTTTATGTGAAGAATCCGAACGGCACCTACGCCCGGGACGCTGCCGGCCGGCTCATTCCGATCACCGCCAATGCCCTCGAGCGCGCGAAGCTGCAGTACAAGGAGCGCGGGACGCACGCCACCCGCAGCTACAGCGGCTATTATCCCAGCCTGAATTCGAGTTATAATCTTTCCGAGAATGTAGTCATCCGCGCCGCCTATGCCCGCACCATCGGCCGGCCGAACCTGAACGAGATCATCCCGGGGACAACGATCACGGACCCTGATTCCGAATCCGTGAACCGGATCATTACGGTGGTGAACGCCGGCCTCGAGCCCTGGACCGCGAACAACTATGACTTCACGGCGGAGGCGTACCACATCCAGGGCGCGGTCGCGTCGGCCAGCCTGTTCCAAAAGGACATCAGCAACTTCTTTGCCACCGATCGCCGGGCGGCGACGCCGGATCTGCTGGCCCAGTATGAACTGCCGCCGGATTATATCGATTACGACATCATCACCAAGCGCAACGCCGGCGCGGCCACCATCCGCGGCTTCGAGCTGAGTTACCGGCAGTCGCTCTCCATCCTGGGTCCGTGGGCCAGGGGCATTCAGGTGTTTGGCAACATGACGAGCATGAATCTCTCCGGGCCGAATGCGGACGACTTCGCGGAGTTTTCCCCACGCAATATCAACTGGGGTGCGAGCTATGTGCGGGCACGGTTCAACTTCAAGGTCAACATCTCGTCGAACAAGTGGGTGCGCCGGAGCCGGGCCACCGCGAGCGCGACCGTGCCGGCCGGCAGTTATACGTATCGCGAAGCGCAGACCCGAATCGATCTCTCCTCGGAGTATCGGTTCACGAAAACGATCACCGTCTACGCCAGCGTCCGCAATCTGTTTGCCTCTCCACTCCGGGGCACCATCCACAATTCAGATTTACCGGGCTATGCGTGGCCCAACGCCTATCAATTTTCTCCCGCGTTGTTCACGCTCGGCGTGAAGGGCGATTTCTAAAAGCACTCCCACCTCAGTCCCAACTGTTACACTCATGAAACTGAAACCGGTCTTCTTTGGCACGCTGGGCCTCGCTTTGGGCACTTTGAGCGCGAGCGCGCATCCCACTTTTCCCCTCTATGAGCGCTACCTTGGCATCGACAATGTCTGTGCCTGGCCGCAGCTCAGCAAGCAGCGTGACGGCACCCTCACGGTGTTGATCTGGCCGCACCCTGTCCACGGCAGCGTCAAGGGCGCCGTCGAAGCCTGGCAGAGCGTCGATCAGGGGCGCTCGTGGAAAAAGACCGGCGTGCCGGTCCCGAACGATCCCGCGATGAACCGAATGAACCACGCCGGCGGCGTCGCGCCGGATGGCAGCTACATTGCTCTCGTCTCGGGCTGGGACTTTCGCCCCGGAGGTACGAACAAGAGTTTGGGCAGCACGTTGGCCGCGGTGCCGGCGCGGTCGACGGACAGCGGTCTGACCTGGAAACAGTTTCCGGCGATTCCTGCTCCAGTCGACACCCAGATTGTGTCACCACGCGGCAAACATGACAAGGGCCTGGTGCCGTATGGGCGTGTGCATGCGCTGGCGGATGGGAGGCTGGGCGTCATGCTCTATTCGACCGCCCTTTTCTTCTTCACCAGCGCCGATGGCGGGGCCTCTTGGCAGCAACAAGGCCAGTTGTCGAAGAACTCTCCCGATCCGGCCGGACGAACTTATAACGAAACCACCTGGATGCCGCTGGCCAATGGCGACCTGTATGCGGCCGCCCGCACTTTCAAAGGCTCGGCAATCGACGGCCTGCGCTCCCGTGACCAGGGCGCGACCTGGGTCTCGGAGGGACTCATCACGCTGCCCAACCAGCATCCGGCGGATCTCATCAGCCTCCCGGACGGACGGGTGCTGCTCACCTATGGCGTCCGCAATCAACACACGTATGCGATTCAGTTCCGGATCGGGGATGCCACCGCCCGCAACTGGTCCGCCCCGCTCACGCTCGTCGATCTGGAAGGTGCGACGCCCACACCCGCGGCGGCCAATCCGCCGCGCGATGGCGGTTACCCCTCCACCGTGGCGCTGGACGATGGCACGTTGGTGACCGCCTATTACTCCCGCGGCATGCCGTCGCATAACCGCTATCACATGGGCGTCGTACGCTGGCGCCTGGATGCACCGAAAAAATGATCGCCTGATTGAGACCCAACCTATCATCCCATTCTCACATGTTAAAAGTAGCCGCCGGCACATTTGAAGTTTCCCCTCAACCAGGCAGCGAGGGCCGTACCCTGCTGGGCAACCGCGCCTCCCAGATCTTTTCGCCGCTCAAAAGCAGCGTCGTTTTTCTGGAGGCGGACGGGAAACGGGTCGTTCTCCTGACCTCTCATTTTCTGACTCACTATTACCGGATCAGCAATATGCTTCGAAACGCGGTCGGCAAGGCCCTCGGCATCTCCCGCGAGTCCGTGCTGTGCTTTTCCTCGCACAACCACTGCGTGGTCAAGTTGATCAAGACCCAATACGCCATCGGCTGTGACGACGCGGAGCTGTTTCTGCCCGAATCGGAGCTCACCTGGGAAGGCGAGCAACTCCTGCGCGGGTACGTCGATCTGGTCGTCAAGCTGCAGGGTGAACTCACGGAAGTGACGATCCGTCACGGCCGCGGGCATGAACGCCGGATCACGCACAATCGCAAGGGCCGCCGGGCCGACGGGACGGCATTCCTGATGCGCGAGGAGGACCGCCTGCAATACGGCGGCGACTTCAACGGCGACATCGACGACGATGCCTTCGTTGTGGGGTTCTTCGATCGCCAGGAGCGACCGGTCGCCATGCTCACCCAGTTTACGGGCCACCCAGTCACCGCCTTTCACTGCGATTTTCCCATCGTGCACGGCGAGTTTCCGCAGGTGGCCTGCGATGAGCTGTCGGCGGCATTCGGCGGCATTCCGGTCGCGTTCCTGCAGGGCTGCGCGGGTGACACCAACTCCAAGGGATTGCTGGCCGCCACGCCGGCCGAGGTCAACGTGAAGAATGCCGAGAGATACGGACGCCAGCTCGGTGAAACTTTTATCGCGATCGCCCGCAACCTGCAGCCTGCCCAACGGCACGATCTCAACCTCCTCTGGCGCACGGTGGAGCTGCCGTTCCGCGGTGTGCCCGCTCGCGACGAGTTGGAGAAAAGACTGCGGCTGGCGGAAGCGTTTCTCGAACGCTGTGCGGCGGGTGACGATGCCGGCACCCGCTGTTGCGACGGGTTGAATACACCGAGCAACATGTCCATTCCCTACCGGGCGGCGCTGATCAAGCCCGTCCGAGACTGGCTGCAATGGGCGCTTTCGTTTCATCTGGAAAGCCGGTTGCACGAGGCGCCCACCCGGGCGGCGTTTCGGATGGCCGCGCTGCGGATCGGAGATGTCGGCGTCATCGGGATGCCCTGCGAACCCCTGCTGGGAATCGGACGACAAATCAAGGCGGGGTCGCCGCTGCCCATGACGATCCCGTGCGGCTACATGAACGACACGAACTACGCCTACGTGCCGGACAGCCCGAACTGCGACGACTTCGATTACGTGAGCGCGTTCTACCGCTACACCAAAACGATGCTCCCCTACCAGAAGCCGGCCGGCGACCTGCTCGCGAGTGCGGCGGTCAAAATGTTGGAGCAAACCCTGATTTCATGAATACCCCCAAGGAACAGGCGGAGACGCAGGCGCAGATTGGCGAGGGCACGATTGTCGAACCAGGCGCCATCGTGGGTTTCAAATACCGGCCGCAGTGTGCCCAGGCGGTGGTGGGTCGCCTCGGGATCATTCGCATCGGCGCGATCATCTACGGTGATGTTCAGCTCGGCGATTATTTCCAGGCGGGGCACTACAGCGTCATTCGCGCCATGGTGACCGCCGGCGATCATCTCGCGCTTGGCAACCAGTCGACCCTCGAGGGCCTGATCAAACTCGGGACGGGCGTCCGGATCATGTCGCATGTCTATATTCCCAGCCGCACCGAGATTGGCGATCATGTATTCATTGGCCCGGGCTGCACCTTCCTCAACGACAAGTCACCCTGCCGGTATGTCTCGCTCCCGGCTGGCAGCCCAATGCCGACGCCCAAGGGCGCGACCATCGAGGACGATGTCTGCATCGGTGGCGGTTGCACGATTCTGCCCGGCATCCGGATCGGACGCGGCAGCTTTGTCGCCGCCGGCGCGCTGGTGACCAAGGACATCCCGCCCTACAGCCTCGTGATCGGATCGCCCGGACGCATCCAGTCCCTCCCGGATCAACTGCGCGGCGAAAACGACCGGCGCCTGACGACGGCCCCGCTGGATCTCTGGCATCCGCGGGGTTGAGGCGCTCACGATATCAGCCCAGCCATCCGGTTTCACCGACCCTAACCCCCAGCCAGACTATGAACTACAAAACTCCAACTATATTGTTCTTCGCTTCGCTGGCCTTCGCTCTGGCGGCGGTGCCATCAAGCCATGCCGCCGAGCGCAACCAGACCGCAGTTAAGACGCCACCCGCACCGTCGGTAACGTCCTCCCGCGGCCACAGCACCATTTCCGGGCAAGTGAGCAACGCGGCCACGCAGGCCTTCCTGGAAGGGGCCATCGTCGAACTTGCCGGCACCAATCGCGTCGTCGTCACCGATCGCGAGGGGCGTTATCAATTCACCGGCGTGGACAGCAGCCAAGTAACCCTGGTGGTCAACTATTCCGGCCTCGACCCCCAGCGGATTACGCTGCTGCTGGGATCCGAGCGCCAACTGGTGCGCGATGTGCAACTGACCGCGGAGATCTATACCCTGGATAAATTCACCGTCGCCGGCGAACGCGAGGGCACGGCCCTGGCCGAGACCCTGCAGCGCAATGCGCCCAACGTGAAGGCGGTCGTCTCCTCCGACACCTTTGGCAACGTCGCCGACGGCAATATCGGTGACATGCTGCAGCACATGGCCGGCATCACCGCAAACTACAATGGGCCTGACGTGCGCAGTATCAGCATTCGTGGAGTCGGCGGGAATTTGAACTCGGTGACGATGGACGGCCAACAGGTGGCCAGTTCCCAGTCGGGCGGGACCGGGCGCGAGTTCGAGTTCGAACAGGCCTCCTTGGGGGGAATCGAAACCATTGAAGTGACGAAGGCCGCGACGCCGGATATGGACGGGGCCTCCATCGGCGGGAGCATCAACCTGGTCTCGAAGAGCGCGTTTGACCGGGCGGCGGGCCGGATTTTCACTTACACGATCGGGGTGGCCTCCCGGGTCCCGGGTGAGTTCAACCAACCGGTCGGCAAGTGGACCGGCACTTGGGACCAGCCGGTCACTGGCTTCGGTCCTTCAATGAACTTCAATTACTCGGATGTAATCGGAGAAAAAAAGAATATCGGAATTACGCTGACCGGCACCCTGCACAGCCAGCCGAGCGGCACTTCCTTGATCAACCAGAGCTTTGAGCGAAAGAACGAACCCGGGCCCGTTTTCAACTATTCCACCTCCCGGCTGCACAGCTACAATACGGCGCGCGGCCGGCTGGCGGCGGGGGTAAAGGTCGACTACCGCTGGAGCGACCGCACCACGATCTCCTTCAACACGTCCTACAATTTTTATCACGAAATCATCCTCTCTCCCACCATGGCCCTGGCCACGGTGGGAGTGCCGACGGCAGCCACGCCGCAGGTTCTCGCCACGGTAAATGCCGCCGGCAATCGCACCGGAGGAGGGTATATTCATCCCAGCTACAGCAATGGCATCACCCGGGTGTTTTCCCACCCCACGCTCTCTAACAGCAATCTTACGCTGACCGGCTACGACAAGTCCGGTCGGACCTATTTGCTCGCGCCGACGGTGCGGCACCGCTTTGACGGTTTGAACATCGATTACGGCCTGAGCTACTCGAACTCGGCGACCTATTACGATGTTTCCCACAACGACGACAAGTACTCCAACCGCCCCACCGGCACCGTCACGGCGCGGCTCGGGAACATCGGTTGGACCGCGGATAATTCCGGAGGCGGGGCTTGGCCGAAAATCACCCAGACGGAGGGTCCCAGCATGTACGACCTTCAAAACTACACCAATCTGCTCCTGGCCCAGAACGATCAACGTGGCTTCGACTCCGTGGCCAGCGCGAAGTTTGACCTGCGCAAAGAGATGGCCCTGGCCGCGCCCACGTTCATCAAGACCGGTTTTTTGTACAAGCAGCAGTCGCGCAAACTCTGGAACGACAACCGCCGCTACAATTACACCGGGCCGGATGGAGTTTTCGGCACGGCCGACGACAACCGGGATCTGGGGCAGTTTCGGCTCGCCCGCGGGCCCACCTCGGATGAGCGCAGGTATTTTGTCGACAACGGCGAGGGCGCTCCGCCCTGGCCGGATGTCTACGCGGTGGCGCGGCACCAGAAGGAGCGCCCCGAACTGTGGCGCGAAGACATTGCCTTCGGCGCCATGAACCGGGCGCAGGCGCTCCGGATGGTTACCGAAAAGATCGCGGCGGCCTATGTGATGGGCAATGTGCGGCTCGGCCGCTTGTCGGTGCTCAGCGGCGTGCGCCTGGAGGACACGCGGCTCGAGGGCGAAGGGCCGCTGAACTACATCTCGCCGGCCGAAAGAGCGCGCCGGGCGGCCTGGGTCGGGGCGGTCACGGATGCGGAAGCCCGCCGGCGCGCCGAGGCCCAATACGGCGGCCGGGAAACCAACAACGGCCAGTATCGCGTCGTCCTGCCCGGCGTTCATCTGAAATATGAACCGATCGCGGGCCTCGTGACCCGGCTCAGCTGGTCGACCGGCGTCGGCCGGCCGCCCTTCGGATCGATCATTCCGCTCGACACGGTCAGCGACGACACCCGGCGGGTGACGCGCAACAACCCGGACTTGAAGCCGCAGCGGGCGAACAACTACGATTTGACCGCGGAGTACTATTTCAAGCCGCAGGGTATGATCTCGGTGGGCGCCTTCCGGAAGAAGATCCGGGACTACATCTTCACCGACAGCAGCCAGGTCATCGGTGCCGGAACGGACAACGGATTCGACGGCGACTACGTCGGCTACGCGCTGACCACCCAGGCCAACGGCGGGTTTGCGAAGATCGAGGGCATCGAATTCAACTACCAACAGCAATTGAGTTTCCTGCCCGGCTGGGCGAAGGGGTTTGGCGTCAACGCCAATTTCACTTCGTTGAAGACCGAGGGCGACTACGGTGGCACCACGGTGCTCACGAACAGCAGCCTGGCCGGCTTCGTCAACAAGACCGGCAACCTCGGCCTGGGCTATCGGGGCTACGGTTTCGACCTGCGGCTGATGGCGGTATATCGCGGCAACTACCTGAACACGAACTCGCCCACCCCGGCCTTGGTGCAGTATCAGGTCGCCAAAACCACCTGGAGTTGGAAATCGCGCTACACCGTCTCGCGCCATCTCACTCTTTTCCTCGATCTGGAGAATATCTTCTCCGTCCCGCTCGACAATCGGTACGCTTTGTACAAGGACCGAATCACCAGCTACCGGATCTTCCCCACGAAGATGGTGACTGGTGTCACGGGACGATTTTGAGCACCATTTGACATGAAAATATTTCTTCAATCTGCCGTGGTTTTGGCCGCCCTGGCCTGCTCGGCCCTCCTGGCCGCCCCGGTCGCCAAGACAGCAGCGATCTGGAAGGCCGGGGTTGCCACCGCCGACCTCACGCCGGAAGACCCCGTATGGATGGGCGGATACGGTGCGCGCACCCGGCCCTCCGACGGCGTAGCCCAAAAGGTTTTCGCCAAGGCATTGGCCCTCGAGGATGCCAACGGCGCGCTCTTCGTCATCGTCACGCTCGACCTGGTCAGCGTGCCTCGGTATCTGCGTGAAACCCTTGGGAAGCGGCTGGAAGCGGCGCACGGACTGCCGGAGCACGCGCTGCTCTTGAACGCCTCGCATACCCACGCCGCCCCAGAGCTGCGTCTGGCGGCGGAGCGGGCTCCCTATAAGATGCCGCCAGCCTTGTGGACGCGTCTCACCGCCTACCGGGCTGAAGTGGAGGAAAAGCTTTTCCGACTGGTCGGTGCGGCGCTCGCGAACCGCAGTCCGGCCGCGCTGAGCTACAGCCATGCTCGGGCTGGTTTCGCGATGAATCGTCGCCTGCCGATGCCGAAGGGAGGCTTCTCGAACAATCCCAATCCAGAAGGCCCCGTCGACCACGATGTGCCCGTGTTACGGTTGACTGGTCCGGACGGAAAAATCCGGGCGCTGCTGTTTGGCTACGCGTGCCACAATACCACGATCAACGGCTACAAGATATCCGGCGATTATGCCGGCTACGCGCAGGCCTATTTGGAGGCGACTTACCCGGGAGCAATCGCGATGTTCATGCAAGGATGCGCCGGCGACCAAAATCCTTATCCCCGCCAAACCATGGTTCCCGGTGCTTCGGTTTACGACCTCGCCGGGCATCATGGACGCGCCCTGGCCAATGCGGTGTCGACTGCGTTGGCCACCCCGCAGCGGGTCCTGACGGGGCCGCTTCGATCCGCCTACACCCATGTCGATCTGCAGTATCGGTATTTGTCCGAGTCGGAGCTCGAAAGCGCCTTGCGCAGCGGAGCCGCCGCCAAGAAGACGCGCGCCCAAGCCCAAATGAAGAAGAGCGCGGAGCCGGGTGGCCTGCCCAGGTCGTATCCGAATCCGGTCCAGGTCCTGCGCATCGGTGACGATTTTGTACTCGTGGCGATTGGTCAGGAGGTCGTCGTTGATTATGCTCTGCGGCTGAAAAAGGAGTTGAAGGGCCCGGCCTCGGTTTGGATTGCCGGTTACTCGAACGATGTGGCCGGCTATCTGGGCAGCCGCCGCGTGCTCGAGGAAGGTGGCTATGAGGGCGGCGAAGCCAATGTCGTCGCCGTTGGCCATCCCGCCCCCTACGCGCTTTCGACCGAAGAGGACGTCATCGCCGCGGTCCACCGCTTGCTGGCCCAACTGAAACCCTGAACGCCGTGCATCGCCCATTCATCCGTTTGAAAACGTCGAAGCTTTGGCGGAGCCTCGTGACCGTAGCAGTCGCACTGCTCGCCCTGGCCGCGAACAATCGTGCCTCCGCGGTCGTGCTGAGTTCCGGCGCGGCCAGCGGGGACATCACACCCGATCCCAAGCTGACGAATTGTTTTTCGCCGCTGCCGTATGGTTCGGTGCGCGATCCGCTCTATGCCCACGCCCTGGTCCTGAGCGATGGCAAGACCAAGGTCGTTTTTCTGAGCTGGGATTTGGTCGATGCCCGTGACTTCGCCGTCGCCCGCGTGCGCAAGGCTATCTTCGACGCCACCGGCATCCCGGAAGCGCATATCCTGGTGCAGGCCACCCACACCCATTCGGGACCGAAATCGGAAATGGGGCCCGAGCCGCTCTCCGCCTTCGAGCGCAAGTTCGCCCTCCCCGCCCAGCGGGATCCCCTCTACCGCGGCTGGGCCGATCACGTGATCGCGACCAGTGTCGCCGCGGTGCGCAAGGCCGACGCAGCCAGCGTGCCCGTGGTGCTCTCCATCGGCCGGGCCAATGTTGGCGAAGTGCTCTTCAATCGCCGGCCGGTGCGGCCGGACGGCACCGTGCAAACCATGATGGTCCCCGTCGATCCCTACGCCCTGCCCAACGGCCTGCGCTTCGGCATGCTCGATCCCACCATGACCGTGCTCGATGTGCGGACGCCGACCGGCGGCGCGATCGCGACCGTGTTTCACGTGCCGGCCCACGCGGTCTCCATCTATGGCGGCTTCAAAGGACTCTCCGCCGACTGGCCGGGCGCGGTTGTCGATCGCTTCAAGCAGAGCACCGGCGCCGAGGCCCTTTTCCTGCAGGGCTGCGCCGGCGACATCGTGCCGTGGCGGCGCGGACCCGAGGCGGTCGAAATCATGTCCCGGCTCCTCTGGGAGCGGGGCACCGCGGCGGCCAAGGTGGCTGCGAAACTCGAACCCAGCCCGCTGCGCGTCTCGCGGTCAATGCTGGGCCTGCCGCCGACCGCGGATGAGCAGAAGGGTTCGGGCCGCATCACGATCCACGCGGAGGTTCAGGTGATCACCATGGGCTCGCTCGCGCTGGTCGCGCTGCCGGGCGAACCCCTCAACGAGATGAGCACGACGATCCAACAGCGCTCGCCGTTCGCCAACACCATTGTCCTCGGCTACAGCAACGGGCGCGGCATCAGCTATGTCGGCCTCCCCGGCAACAAGATCAAGGGCGGCTATGAAATGACGTTCACCGGCGCCGGCGCGGACGAGGCCGGACTGTTTCTGATTGAGTCGGCCGTGCGCCTCCTGCTGGAACACGCCAAGGCCGCGGCTGCGCCCTGAGTCAGGGCGGCGAGGAGCGAGCATGACGGCTTGCCGCCGCGGCGCGCTTGCCCAAACCTCGTCCTCCCGCGACCAGTCTCCGCTCCGGCGGCGCCCAATCCGGCCGATCAGAATTTCGACTCCCTCCTTGCCATGCTGCAAAACTACGGATCACTTGCCCACGTGTGCCCTCTCCCCCGTGCCGGCCGACGGCGTCACGTTTTCTGCGCGTGTCTGTTCGCCCTGGCCGCGAATCTCTCCGCGCAGGACTTCGACCTCGTGCTGCGCAACGGCCGGGTGCTCGACCCGGAATCGCGCCTCGACGCCGTGCGCAACATCGGCATCCGGGACGGCGTGATTCGTTCTGTCTCCGCCGAAGCATTACGCGGCCGGACGATGGTCGATGCCACCGGGCTCGCCATCGCCCCCGGATTCATCGATCTGCACCAGCACGCCCAGGCCCCGGCGGATTACTGGCTCAAGGCGCAGGACGGCGTCACCCTCGTCGCCGAGTTCGAGGTGGGCACCTCCGACGTCGACGCCTGGTATGCCGCGCGCGAGGGCAAGACGCCGATTCACTTCGCCGTGAGCATCGGGCACATCCCCTGTCGCATGGCGTTGATGGGCGACCGGCCCGACTTTCTTCCCGGTGCGGGCTCAGCCGGCGCCACCCGCTTTCCCACCGCCGAACAACTGGCCGAGCTCCAGCGGATGATCGAGCATGGGCTGAAACGCGGCGCACCCGCGATTGGGATGGGCCTCCAATACACTCCCGGGGCCAATCAATGGGAAACGGTCGAAGTGTTCCGGCTCGCGGCCAAATACCATGCCTCCTGCCACGTGCATATGCGCGCCAAGGGCGAGACCGGGGCGCAGAATGTCTACTCTGCGGTCATGGAATTGATCGCCGCCACGACGCTCACCGGGGCACCGGCGCACGTCTGCCATGTGCAAAGCACCGCCAACCGCACCACGCCCCGCGTGCTGCAACTCATCTCCGAAGCGCGGGCGCGCGGCCAGGATGTCAGCGTCGAGTGTTATCCGTACGGCGCCGGTATGACCGACATCAAGTCCGCGATTTTCAATCCCGGCTGGCAGGAGAACTCCGGCATCACCTATGGCGACCTGCAGTGGCCATCGACCGGCGAGCGGCTGACCGCGGAAAGCTTTGCACGCTACCGGCAGACGGGCGGACTGGTCATCATTCACTCCAATCCGGACGAGGTCGTTCGCGCCGCCGTGACTCACCCGCTGACCATGATCGGCAGTGACGGCCTCCGCGGGCACCCGCGCCATGCGGGCACGAGCGCCCGGATCCTCGGCCATTATGTCCGCGAAACAAACGCGCTCACGATCCTGCAAGCCATCGACAAACTTTCGCTCATGCCCGCGCGACGGCTCGAGGCGCGCGTACCGGGGATGAAGAACAAGGGGCGCGTCCGGGTCGGAGCGGACGCCGATCTCGTGGTTTTCGATCCCAAGACGATCATCGATCGCGCGACCTACGAGCAGCCCGATCTCCCGTCCGCCGGCATCGCGCATGTGCTCGTGGGCGGTGCCTTCGTCGTGCGCGATGGCACTCCGCAGGCCGGCGCCCGGCCCGGCCGGCCCGTACGTGCGCCCTTGGTGCCATGAGGCGGTATTACGAACCAAGTCGTGGTGCGGCGCATCAGCCCGCGCTCCGATCCTACAAACTCATTCACCGCGCGGGCTGAAGCTCCGTGCCACCGCCAGTCGATCGGCCGATTCAGATCTTCCCCTCTCTACCATGAAACTCGCTCCACTCCCGGTTGCCGCACTCGGCGTGCTCCTCTTCACGCTGATTTTTCTCCCCGCTCTTGCCGGCACCCCGGCCGGCCGTCAGCTAGGCGTCGGGCTCTACGGCGGGAACGGCCACCAGTTGACCGCCGGTTCACTGGCGAAAAGCCCGCACGCCCGGTTGGTCGCCGTTGCCCAGCCGCGCACGCCCCCGGCGGCGGGCTCCGGGGTCAGGGAGTATCCCAGCCTAGCCGCGATGCTCGCCGACCCGGCGGTCGAAATTGTCTCCCTTTGTTCGCCCCGACGCGCCGACCAGGCCCGCGATGCCATTCGTTGTCTCGAGGCGGGAAAACATGTCTACGCCGAAAAACCCTGTGCGCTCACGGAACGTGAATTGGACGAAATCCTCGCGGCCGCGAAACGCACGGGCCGCGAATTCCACGAGATGGCCGGGACCGTGTTTGTACAGCCGTATCTGGAAATGCGCCGCCAGGTGAAGGCCGGTGCCATCGGTGAAGTGATCCAGGTGCTGGTGCAGAAATCGTATCCCTATGGCGTACACCGCCCGCAGGACGAAGCGCTCGACGGCGGGCTTTTCCTGCAGGCCGGAATCCACGGCATTCGAATGGTCGAGCATGCGACCGGCGTGCGCATCCGCAGCATCGAGGGCTGGGAGACCGCGCTCGGGGTTCCGGAGGAGGGTGAATGCAAACTCGCGGGCGCCGCGCAAATGGTGCTCGAAAACGGCGGGCTCGCGACCCTGATCATGAATTACCTCAATCCGCCCAAAAACCAGCCGCGCGGCCACGAAACGCTGCGGATTTTTGGCACGAAGGGCTTCATCGAATCGACCGATGGCGGCACCCGCACCCGGCTTGTCCCCCACTCCGGTCCCTCCGTCGAACCACTGGACAACTCCGCTGCCGGCACCGACTACTTCAGTTTCATCACCGCCCATCTTGCGACCGGCGCCGCGATGCCGCTGACGATCGAAGAAGAGTTGCACCCGCTGCGGATGCTCTTGCGGGCGAAACAGAACATCCGATCCGTACCCGCGTCCAAGTCGTCCACCACGCTCGAGGTGCCCAAGCCTTGAGGTATCACAAAGCGGCCGGAGGCCGCAACCAAAGGCGTAGCCGCGCTTGAGCCGAGGGCGAAAGCGTGGCCCGAACGTGAAACCACATCGTCGGTTCGCTCCAACGCGGCTACGCGTTGCGAAACGGTACGATGTGGTTCGACATTATCACAGCCGCCGCAATCGGATGTCGCGAATGGCCGCCCGCACCTGGTAGGTGGCAATGCCGAGCGGCAACGATTGATCGACATCGCCGAAACGCAGTCCGATTTTTCGCCCCTGGGTCGCCAGGTCCACCAGCTTCTCCCGGTCGATCCAGGCCTCGATGCGCCCGTCAGTCACGCGCACACGGATACGATACCAGCGGTTATGTTCGAAACTGCCGCCCTGGGTGGTGTCGTTTTCCGAAGCATCCAGATGGTCGACGCTCGACAAGCCCACGACCGTGCCACCCCAGCCGCCCACCACGAAGGTGCACGCCGTGTCGCGCACGGGAAACGTCAGCCCACAGAAGAAATCGCTGCCCGCGAGCTTCATCGCCTCAAGGGTGATTTCGTAATTGCTCCGCGGCAGCTTGGTCCCATCGCGAAAGGTGATCCCCGACAAGGCCATGCCGGCCTCAATCACGATCGCTCCGCCGCCGTCACGGAACGGGTTTTCCACCCGCACGGCGCCTTCCTCGTCGAAGCCGGACGGTTTCCAACCCGCGAGAGTCTTGCCGTCGAACAGGCTCTTCCAGTCGGCCGAGGCCGGGGCTTACGGCGGCTCCGCGGGGGCGCATGCCCCCAACAGCAGGGTGACGAAAAGCGTGCCGAGAAAACAGAACACGGCGAGGAGGGTGGACTCGATGCGGCGCATGGTATACGAGAAATTCATCGCGGCGATTCTCTCCTGCGGGAGTGGGCGCAAAGCCCCCCAAAACGCAATCCCGTTCGCCTGCCATTTCCCGAGAATTTTGGAACTTGTGTCACGACGATTTTGTCTCCGCCACGCTCGTATACCCGTCCCCCCGATGGCGCCGTGCAGCGCGATCCGGACAGTGTCGAGTTGTGCCGCGACCGCCGCGGGGGGCTCCGCAGCCGGAGAACAGACGAAAATCATCCTGCGACCATCCTCCGACCACGCCGCGACCGTCCTACGAAATCACTATCTACTGCCAAGCTACTGATTTGCTGCGCGGATGCTGGTCGGGCGCCATCGGCCAACATCCGGGCCGGCTTCCCTGGCGCGCCACAACGCTCAGCCGTTACAACGCAATAGAGTGTAGGGCCGCCGCTCGCGGCGTGCCGTTATTCGACTGCAACACGCGGCGTGGCGCAAGCGCCAGCCCTACACCAATTGGTTTCCGTCTGTTCATTCGTGGAAAGTGGTCCGACTGCATGGCTCAAAGTTACGCGGCTGCGAAGGTCATCGCCCAGAGCGACAGCAAAATGAACAATGCACTTCTCGTCGTCACGACGCACCTTTTCACCGCCGGGCCCAATCCCGATTCGGCTTTTCCCAGATGATGCGCGCGGCGTAGACGCTGTTGTCGGCGCCGTAGCTGTTGTCGGACGGGATGACGACGTTCGGCCCCCACGTCTGCATCCACTCGGCAACCGTCACCCAGGTCTCCCGCTCATTGACGTCGACCACCCCAAAATTTCCGAGTCGCGCGCCCCGCTCAGGAACCAGGATCCGCTCGGTTCGACGGATGATCCGCAAAGTCTGCGGCTCCACCTGCGCAATGAGCAGGGGGGCGCGATGGCGGAAGACGTGGTCGTTGTTCGCGCCCTTCCGCGTGTACACAAGGAAGAGCCCGTCCGTATGCGAAACCCAGTGTTGCTGTGTGTTGTAATTGCCGAGGTCCGTGCCGTCGTCCCACAACCACGGGCGCGGGGGCTCGAATTGAAGGCCATCCTGGCTCGTCGTTACATAGCCCGCCTTGTCATTGCGCAGGGCGAGGAAGTAGCGACCCCGAAAGCGCGTGAGCGACGGTTCGCCGAGGCCGCGCTCGATCTCAACCGTCATCTCGTGGCCCAGACCACGGTAGACCAGCTGCCCGCCTTCAAAGCCGCAGCGCAGCACCGTGACGCGGGAGTGTTTCTGTTCCCGACTTCGAAAGGAGATCGGCAGGAGAATATCGCCGTCCGGGAGATCGAATCGCTGCACGGACCCGGCGCCGGCGCTCCGGAATTTCACGCGGTCCGGCATTTCCAGAGTCCGCCACGCCGTCCAGGTGCATGACTTCGGTTCGTAAACCGACCACGACGTCTCGCGCTCGCGATTCTCGATGACGCGATCGTTCAGATAGCGGACGGTGTGGCCGATGCCAAGCAACCGGCCCGACTTCGCGTGCCATTTGGGCCAGAAATCGCTCGCGGCGACGATGACCCCGCCCGGTTCGTTGCGGCGGCCGAGCGTGTCGGCATGCTCGACCGGCCCGCGCCACGACCGGCCCAAGTCGTCGGTGCGCATTTCGTTCAGGGCAAAGAACACATCGCTGCCGGTGAGCATCAGTTTTTGCATCGTGAGCACCACGATCGGCGCTGGCCCCGGGATCGCGCCGGCGCGCGGATGCACCCAGCACGTCTTGCCGTCGTAGCCGCGGCTGAGGGTGTCGAGCTGGATGCGGTAGCCGGGCGCGGCATCCGCAACGAACAGGGCTGGACCGACAACGAGTCCGGCCAACGCACCAAACGACGATGCTTTCATAGCCGGCTCCTCCGACGGCCCATGGCACCTCAGCCGTACTCCGCTGCTCCACCAGCTCTTCCCCACCAAATGGTTCGCCGCTCACGGTCTGCCCAAGTTCCATGCCTCAGTCTGACTTTGCTTCACCGAACCGCCGGATGCGGACCCGCATGTCCGGTGGTGAAACAGGGAAAGCCCGCGAGGGCCTACCTATGTAAATTTGCTCCTCGGTCAGGAATTTCGGCAGCCGCTTTTCCAGCTTCGGCAACGGCACACCCGCCAGCGGGTTTCGCTTCAGCCGGCCGCGGCGCATCCAGAACTTGAAAAACGTCCGCAGCCCCGAGGCGTGATTGTGCAACGTCCGGCGGCCGAAATGCCGCTGCGCCTCGATCACGAAATCGCGCAGGTCGCGCGACTCCAGCGCGTCGAGCCCGCGCGCCCACTACCCGCTGGATTCGAGCTACCGATAAAAATCCCCGAACGCCTGCCGATAGTTCCGGACCGTGTAGGCCGAGTACCGCCGCTCCTTCGCGAGGAAATCCTCGAACGGCTGCCACCATTCCGCGAAGATGGCGGGCGGAATGGTGGCTTCCGTCTCGTCAGCAGACATGGTGGTTCGGATATTTCTGAGCGCGGCGGATGTCGCAACCAAAGGATTTCGATCCATCCGATGGGGTCTCGCGCCAGCAACCAGAACATGAGGAAACAACCGAAAGGAAGTGAAACGTGATAGTGATAGCCCAGTGGGTAAACACTCCCACCCGAGAAAGGCTGGCAGCCACTCGGAAGCGAACATTGCATAGCATTTCTGCAAGGGGTGCATGAAGCGTATGGAGCGAGTGCCAAAGCCGCGTGATTGAATCCCGAAACTGGAATATCGTTCGGGTACCCTACGGAGGGACAGCACCGCCGTGCACAAAGTAAGACGTCCCGTGAGTGGGACGCAGGCCAAGTGCACGGGGGCCGGACCGGGGTCTGAGAACGGGGCAAAGGCACATGGGGCACCCTGGAAAGCTGGGAGCCCGCACCGATCCTTCGACATACAACCGGATTGGGACGACACCGGTTTACCAACGTCCTGGCGTCAGGGCCGCGTTCCTCGCGGCCGCGGCGAGCAAAGGCCCGAGGAAGAGCGAAGGACTCCGCGAGCGAGGGAAACCGAAGCGAACGGGGCAACGAAGGCGGCAGTCTTAATGGTCTCATAGTGGCGATTGAGAGCAGGCGAACCAATCGGAGGGAGCCTGGGAGTAGTGACAGGGTCTGTGGGGGGGCGGCAGGCAACTGCCGGGCCTACCCGGAGGTTCCGTTGGTTCGGCTGGCCCTGCCAGTGTTCGACGCGCGACGTCGTTCAGCCGAGACCAACGCGCATTCCTAAATTGATCTAAATACCTGATAAGGAAGGGCGGCTCCGATTTTGCGGGACATGGGGAAGAAAATGATTTTTGCTGGCAGGCATGGTCATCCTTCAGC
>JBIJCX010000366.1:0-8270 GCA_044344465.1 Opitutaceae bacterium | reverse complement strand
ATTTCGCGATTCACTACGGGCTGCTCGTGGCGATCGCGGCGGCCTTCGGCGCGATTTCGTTCTGGCGGTGGCGCGCGACCGAGGCCGGCCGGGCCACGACCGACGCCTGGATGCTCAAGCTGCCCTTGCTCGGGCCGTTCGCGATCGCCCGCACCGTGCTGTCCTTCAGCCAGACGCTCTCGGTGCTGCTCGAAAACGGCATCACCGCAGCGGAGGCGCTGCGGATGACGGAAAAACAGATCGAGAACCGCGTGCATCGGGCCGCGTTCAACACTGCCACCGCGCGGGTACTCGAGGGCGAGGCGCTTTCGGTCGCGCTGACGCGCACGGGCTGCTTCCCCGACCTCGTGCTCGACCGGCTCGCGGTCGGGGAAAACACCGGCAACGTCGTGCCGAGCCTGAAGCAGGTGGCCCTCGCCTACCAGAAGCTGATTTCAAACCAGCTCAACATGTTCACCAAGGTGATCGCGAGCGGCGTGTTGATGGGCGTCTTCATCTTCGTGGGCTTCATCGCGTTCGCGATCGTGAGCGCCGTGTTCCAGGTCAGCGCGAGCTTCAAGATGGGCTAGGTTCTTGCGCCCGCAAAAACCTACGGCACTTCGTAGACCTCCACGATGGCCGTGCCGCCGGCGCCCACGGGACTGACTTGAGCGGTGTAGCTCGTGCCCGGCGCGAGCGTGATGAGCAGCATCGCATCCTTGCTCGAGGCGTTGCCGACCGCAAACGCACCGACACCGTTGCCCGTGGCGGAAATCTGGGCATCGCCACCCCAGTCGTCGTTCGAAGCGATCGCGACCTGGCTGCTGTTGAAAAGCGTGAGCCGGGGATCGGGCATCGCACCCGGGATGCCGAACGGCGCAAGGCCGAGCGTGGGGCCGATGGCGCGGATCAGGACGGTCTTCGCCGTCGTGCCGCCAATAAAGAATCCGGCCGTGAGCGAACCGCCGGCCTCGATGGTCTTGAGCACGGAAACGTTGATCAGCCGCGGGGTGGCGGTCGTGAAGGTGCCGGTGGGCGTCGCATCGTAGAGTTCGGCGATCACGGTGCCACTGCCGCTGCCGGCGTCGCTCACTTCCACCGTGTAATTGCCGGGCGCGAGCGCGGTCGCGCCACTTTGGAAGAGCGCGGCATCCTTCGAGTTTGTCGCCGCGTAGGGGAACGCGCCGACTTGCCCAAACGCGCCGCTGAGCGCAACGCCGCCGCCCCAGTCGTTGTTGGATGCAACGTTGATGCCCGGGGACACGCTGGTGTTGACGAGCGTCATCCTCGGATCGGACAGGACATTGGGGAGGCCGAAACCCACCGGTGGCGCGATGCCGAGGGTCGGACCAGCTGCGCGCGCAAGCAGCGGTTTCGGGCCGCTCGTGCCGCCGCCGCCGAGCACGGTGCCCATCGTCATCGTCTCGCCCGCGGTGAGCGTGGTGAGAATCGAGAGGTTGATGAGGCGGCCCGTGTCCGTGGTGATCGTGACGTTGAGGGTGGCAGATGAACTGGTCGTGGTGCCGGCACTGTTCGTCACGAGGACATTGTAGGTGCCGGCCTGGGCCGCGTTCGCGCCAACGCTGCCGCTGAGGACCAGCGTGGCGCTCGTCGCTCCGGCGATGGCGCCGCCATTGCGCTGCCACTGGTAGGTCGGCGTCGGCGTGCCGGAGGCCGCGGCAGAAAAGACCACCGTGCCCTCCGCCGCGATGCTCTGGCTGATCGGATGCGCCGAGATGACGGGGAGGCTCCCGCCGCCCGGCACCGTGACGTTGAACGTACTCGTGGCGGCGTTGCCATTCACGTCGGCCGCGCGAACCGTAACCGTGGCGCTGCCGGCCGCGATGGGGGTGAGGGTCAGCGTCGAACCGGAGAGCACGGCGCCAACCACGGCCGGCGAGGAATTCTGCAGGCTGAACTCCACGACCGATCCGCCGCTGCCGGAGGGAAAGAGCGACAGCTGGGAAATCGACGTCACGACGATGAGGTTCGATTCCAGAATGGTGTTGTTGGCGATATTGCGCGCGGGAAGTTCGTTGAAGGGGCTGCCGGCGTTGACGCGCGGCACCGCCGCGATCGCATCGACCACCGTCATGCCGGTGCCCATCACCCGGCCGAAGACGCTGTAGCCGCCGCCATTGCTCTGATTGAGAATGTTCGAATTGTCGCGCGCGTTGAAATACCACTCGCTCGTCGCGCTGTTGAGGTCGCTCGTGCGCGCCGCCGCCAGCGTGCCGCGGGCATTCGGGAGGTTGTATTCAAGCGCAACCGCCGCCCTTTTCGTAATATCGGTGGGCGGCAACGGCACCCGATAGCCGCCAGCCTGGACGATCGAGACGGCACCGCTGTCAAAGCTGGCCGCGCGGTGGAAGAAGGTGTTCGCGTAGGAACCGGCCTGCACATAGGCGAGGAAGTTGGCCACGTGCCGCGGCGCAACGTCGTTGCGCAACTCGACATTGAAGCGGCCGAGGACGGTGTTGAACTGGGCAAACTGGGTCCCGATCAGCCCCGGGACGGCGAAGTGAGTCCGCAGATCAATCGTGGCCGGGGATCCCCCAACCGCCAGCGTCTGCGCCGGAACATCCTGAGTCCGCGTGGGCACGGTCGACTGCCCGTGCAGCGCGGCCGCCGCGAATAAAAAGACAACAAAGAGCCTGGGACAATGAAAACTCATATCGATAAGATTGGATCGTCCGTGACGCCATCGCCAAGCGGATTGTTCCTGAAGTTTTCCGCTGGGTTTTTGCGGAGCAAAAACCCTCAGAACCGCAGCGTGAGCTGGGCCGCGAGGGTCCGGGTGTAGTCGCGTTCGCCGCTATCACCATGCTGCACGCTGTATTGGAGCTTGAGCTGCGCGCGCGCGGACAGCCGGAAGGCGGGCGCGAGGTCGACGCGCCACACCTCCTGGCCCCAGCGCACCGGTCCGGCCCGATCCGGGATGGTGGAGTAAAGCTGCTGGTTCCAGCGCAGCGCGCCGGAGAATTGCGGGGTAAACCGGTATTTCGCCTCGGCATAGTAGGCCACGGTGTCGGCATCGCCCACCCGGGGAATCTCGAAGCGCGCGGCGAAAACCTCCGTCCAAATCTGCCAATGGTGCCAGGCGAAACAGATGTCCTGCCCGAGCACGAGTTCCCGGTAGTCGCCGCGCCCGTGGCCGGGCGCCAAGGTGGGCTGCGCAAACGGTCGCAGATAGGTGCCGCCGCTGGCGGAGACCCCGAGATCCCACGCCGCATTCGGCCGGTAGCCGAGCCGTCCGGCCAGGGTCGGGTGCGACCACGTATCCGATATCCGACTCCAGGCCTCCGGGCGCGAGGAAAGCGACGCGTGCTTCGCCTCCAACGCGTAGCGAAATCGTCCGAGGTCGCCCGCCACCGCCACCCCGGTCGAGTAGGCCGGGCCCCAGATGATCGGAAGACGGAGGACCTTCTCCGCGGCCGTAATCGCGGCGGGAAGTCCCGGGCGCACATGCGACCACCGCAGGAGCGTCCGGCTGGAAAGCACCGCCTCCGTGTCCCAGACCCCCGTGAGGTTCTCGTAAGGCAGCGGCGCGGTGATGAACGGATTGCTCCAGGAGCCATGCCGCGTCATCCAGTTTCCCACCACCGAGGCAAATTTTCCCAGTTGGACGGTAAAGCGACCGTCGCTCCACGGCGTGACCCGCAGCGCGTATTCGTCGACCCGCACTTGAAAGTTCTCCGCCCCCGGATCAAAGCCGCGGTCCGCCCGCGCCTGGGCAAAGGCATAAACCCGCGACCCCGCCTGCGCATCGAGAAATACCGAGAGGCGGGGATTGAAGAGCGTGTGATCCGGGCTGTGGATTACGCCCGGGGCGGGCAATTGCACAGCGTAGCCCTCGACGTCGAGCGTGCCGCTGAGCCGGGCGCGAATCTCGCCCCGGAACGCGCTCCACGTCAGGGCATCCTCGACCCGGTCAAAGAAAGCTTCGGACGCCCGCGCCATCATCGCGCCGAGCACCAGCAACAGGCCGAGGCAAAGAATCGGCTTCATGCTTGATCGGAATCGCGCGGCCGCACCGGCGCCGCCATCCGGAAACGAACCTCAAACTCCGTCCAGTCGTCGGCCGATTGCACCAGCCGCAAATCACCCTGGTGCAGTCGCGCCAGCTCCCGCGCCAGATTGAGGCCCAGGCCGTAACCGGGGACATTTTCCCCCATCGCCCCGCGGTGGAACCGTTCGAAAATATGCGCCTGGGCCGGCTCCGGAATCGACCGGCCCGTGTTGCCGATGCTCAGGAAGACAGGGTCGCCGTCCGCCCGCGCCGTGAGGCGGATGCGCCCGCCGGGACGATTGTACTTTCGCGCGTTCTCGAGCAGATTCTGCAGAATGATCGCCGTGTAGCGCTTCTCGCCCGCGATGTGGAGCCCGGACGGAAAGTCCGTCTCAACCGCCACCTCCAGCTCGTCCGGCACGGCGCCCAGATCATCCAGGGACGCCTCGATGAGCTGCGTCAGATTCACGGGCGTCAACGTGAGCTTCAGCCGGCCGGCATCCATCCGCGAGAGCAACAGCAAGTCCTCGATCAGGCTCGAGAGACGGTAGGTCTGGTGGATGAGGGCGGAGATTTCGTGGCATTCCTCCGGCGTGAGTCGATCCCGGGCGAGCAGCTCCTCGAGGCCCGCCCGCAGGACGGTCACCGGCGTCTTGAGCTGGTGGGAGGCATCGGCCGAGAACCGGGCCGAGCGCTGCAACTCGGCGCTCGTCATCTCGAGCGCCGCTTCGGCCCGCGCGCGCCGCGCCCGGTTCTCCTCCGAGTCGACCGCGAGTTTCTCCACCGGAGCCGACAGCCGCGTTGAAACCAGATGGCTCGCGCCCAGCCCGACCAACAGCAGCAGCGCGCCCGCCCCGATCACCTGCCAGCGCAGCCGGCTCTGACGGGCGATCAATCCGGAGAGCGGATACACGCAAATCTCGTAAGCCGGCGGGAAGAGCGAGGCCGGATTCAGGCGCTTCGAGAAAAGCAGGTGCGGCACCCCGTCGATCGCCACGCGCAGGCTGCCACCGGTGCGCCCCGGCCTGGCCACCGCGCCGGTCACCTCGTGCATCAGCGCCCGGGCGGCAGCGTCCGAAAGGGACGTCGCATGCAACCGCCCGCCGAACCAGATGCCGCTCTTCATGCCCGAATGGCCGAGACTGCCGCCGAACTCGAACGGCTTGAAACCGAGCACCAGCGCCGCCAGGGCCTCGCCGGTCTCGGTGGAGGCGATCGGCATCGCGATGACCTCGGACACCGTCGGGACGCCCGCGGCGTCCTGCCACACCAGATAGCCGATTTGCCGGGATTCGGGCATGCGCGGCAGGACGAGCTGGGCCTCTTCCTCCGGGCGCAGCGCACCCACCGCGCGTCCGCCCGGCGGCGGGATCACCGCACCGTTGCGATCGAGAAAACGGTAGAATTTCGCCCGCAAACCCGGCGCGGTTGGTTCGCCGGCCGATTCCGCGACCCGCTCCAGCATGTCCCGCAACTCATCCTCGGCATTGGGATAAAGCAGATCGAGGGCATTGTCCTCAAACGCCGCCTGAATCCGCGGCTTGCGCACCAGGGCGCGGCACCGCTCGACCAGCGCGGCGTGGCGGACCTCCTGCGCGTTTTGCCGCGCCTCCAACTCGCTTTGAAATCCGCGCTCGAGATCCTCCTGCACGTTGGCGGTCAGGCTCCGCTGCGCGAAATAAAGCGCCAGTCCCGTGATCGCCGAAACCACGAGCATCATCGCGATCAACAACCGGAGTCGGAAGCCCGCGACCCTCGGACCAGGAACTGGCGGCGCCGCGAGGCTCACGGAAAATCCACGCGCGTCACCGTGTCGCGCGCCACCTCCACCGCTTGCTCGCGCGTGGTCTTGCTGTCGATCCACGCCTTGAGCGTGTAGCGTCCGGGCGGGACACCGGTCAGTCGGAAATTGCCCTCCGGATCCGTCAGCACGAAATGCGGCGAATCGATCACGAGGATGAGCGCGCGCATGTGCTCGTGGATGTCGCAACGCAGGGTCACCAGACCGGGCACGTCGAAGATCTGCGCCGGCACGGGCTTCTCCTCGGCGCGATAGCGGCCGAGGTCGAAGCGCTTGGGCGGAGAAAACGAAAAGATGTTATGATAGGTGTCGTCGAGATTGGGAAACTCCACCTTCGTCCCGACCTGGATGGGCAGAAGCGAGGGGATGAAAGTAAGGCCCTTCTGCGTCAGCTGCGCCACCGCCGGCGCGGCGGATTTGGGAAACGAGCCGGCGAGATACACGACCGCGACCGGTGGGTTGGTCGAGAGCACGCCGCCCTTCGCGACAATTTCATAACGCTGGTTCACCACGGGCGTCGCCCGGGCCGTCGGCAGGGTCACCCGGCCCTCGAGCGTCGCCTGCGCAAAGGCGGCGGGGAGCGTCAGAACGAAAATCAACGCCAGCCCCGAAAACATTCTTGGCCACAAAAAGGCGCGAAAAGGATCATTCCTGCAGACGAGGAATTTCCGCGCGCCTATAGGCGCTGTGAGTGCTGCATCCGCCCTCCAATCCTTTGTGCCTTTTTGTGGCAACCCGGTTTGGGCGAATTCGGCTGCAGCTGAACCACGATGGCGCGTCCTCGATTTCATCCGGTGGGACCGATCGAATAACCAACGCCGCGGAGTGTGTGGATGAGCGGCGTCGCAAAGGCCGAGTCCACTTTCTTTCTGAGCCGGGTGATGAAAATCTCGACCGTGCGCGTGTCGTACTCGTGATCGCGCTGCCAGACGCGTTCGCACAGCTCCGTGCGCGAAAACGGCCGGCCGGGCTCCTGCATCAGGACCTGCAACACGTCGAATTCGCGCGGCGAGAGGGCGATGGCCTTGCCCGCGCGCGCGACCCGCCGGTGCCGCACGTCCATGTGCAAATCGCCGACCTTGAGGAGATCGGTCGGAGTCGCCGCCCCGCCACGCCGCCCCAGCGCCTCCACCCGCGCGACGAGCTCGTCCATCGAGAAGGGCTTGGCCAGATAATCGTCGGCCCCGGCCTGGAGGCCCTTGACGCGATCGCCGACTTCACCGCGCGCCGTGAGGATGAGAACGCGCGTCGCGCAGTTTGCGGCGCGGAGCCGACCGAGCACCGTTAAACCGTCGAACCCGGGCAGGTTGAGATCGAGGAGCACGAGATCGGGCGGATCCTTGAGCGCGGCCTGCAGGCCCTCCGCGCCGTCATGGTGGGTCGCCAGGCAGTGGCCATGGCGGGTCAAGGCCCGCGAAATGTGGCCGGCCAGCTGCCGTTCGTCTTCGATGACAAGGATGCGCATGCCCCCAGGGTCGTTGTGGCGGGATCCGCCACGAACAGCAGAATTCCACCGCCCTCCGGGGCGTCAAGCGCGGCGGTAACGTCGAGCCGTGGGTGAGGCACCCGCCGCGCAACCGAAGCCAATGGAATCCAAGATCAGGCGAGTCGGATCCTCCTCGATCCAGCTCGTTATTTGCGGTGCTCAGACCCGAAAGAGCCACGTCGCAGATTCAAGGCACTTCGTAAGCCTCGATGATGACGGTGCCACCGGCGCCAGCAGCACCACTCACCCGCGCGCTGTACGGGCCGGGCGGCAGCGTCACGAGCACCACGGAATCTTTCGTGCCGGCTCCGGCGAGAGGAAACGCGGCCACCGCGGCGGCAGCAGCCACGAGTTGCGCGCTTCCGCCCCAATCGTCGTTCTCGCCGATTTTCAGGCCGGTCTTGTTGTCAAACAACTCGAGCTTGGGATCGACGATTACCCCGGCGATGCTGAACGGTGGCGCGCCCAACGACGGCCCCACGGCCCGAATCAACACGGTCTTCGAGGTCTGGCCGCCAAGCACAAAGCCCATGGCGAGCGTATCGTCATTATCGATCTGCGTGAGCGACGACAGGTTGATGAGTCGCGGCGTCGTCGGCGTGCGCGCGGAACCCGAGGCATCGTAGATTTCAGCGATCACATTGCCGCTCGCGCCATCCTTGCCGGTCGCCTGCACCGTGTAACCACCGGGGGCCACACCCGGCGTGGATCGGACAATCGCGCTGTCGCGACTCGTCGCCGGCAATGCAAACGCGGCCACACCGGCGAACGCGGTGGCGAGCGGCGCCGAACCGCCCCAGTCATCGTTCGTGCCGATGGGCGCGGGATTGCCGGCGGCAAACAAGCTCATGATCGGATCGGCAAGGACACCACCCACGTTGAAGGGCGGCTGCGCCAGGGTCGGACCGACGGCACGCACGATGAGCGGTAGCGTCCCGGTGGATTCGAACGGGGCGATCACGGCACCAACGGTCAGGATTCTTGAACCCGCTCCC
>JBIJCX010000001.1:0-90018 GCA_044344465.1 Opitutaceae bacterium | reverse complement strand
CGGCGTAACCGCCGAGGAACTGGTTCAGCGTTTGCACCGTGGCGCCGTAGTGGACGAATTCAGAGGGCGCCATTCCGTCCACGTCGTGAGCCTTGGCGAAGTCGGGAAACTTCGTCTGCAATTCGTGGAGAATCGTGCCATCCACCGGTTCATTGATCGTCAGGCGCACTTCCGTGGCGGCGCCATTGAACTTCGTCCACCACGCATAGGGAATCGTCTGCAGCACCTCGCGACCGATCACCTGGGACCAATGGCCTTCGTGCCGGTAGGCGGCGACAAGCAGCGTGCCGGGACGGCCGCTGGAATTGAAAAGTTGGTGCGCATGCTTGAAGACCGCGATGCCGGCCCAGTCGAGCACACCGGGGGCCGTCGCGATTTTCTGCCCTTCGGCCACGCGCTTCAGGTGGTCGTCCACGCGGCCGATCATGATGGTGATGTAGGGAAGGATCGCGTCCGCATTAATGCCAGCGGCGCGAGCACGCTTGAGGCCACGCTCGAGGGCGGCGGACACGGCGAGCGCCTGCGCCACCGAAAAACTGACGGTCGCATTCACCCGCACGCCACGCGCGGTCAATTCCTCAATCGCGGCGATGCCGACGTCGTTGGCCGGCGCCTTGATGGCGATGTTCGGCGCCAACGATGATAATTCGATGCCCTGCGCGACCATCAGGCCCTTGTTGCGATAGAACTTCGGGTTCACCTGCATCGACAGGAAACCCTTCGCCCCTTTCGTCGCCTCGTAGACTGGCAGAAGTTGCTTCGCCGACGCGCGGCCGAGTTCGTGGATGAGCTTCCATGCGAGTTCGTCTTCCGTGGCGGCGGGATGCTCGGCCATGAGCTCCTCGAGGATCGGCAGGCAGAGCTGCGGATGGGCCTTGGCGGCCTGGGAGACGATCACGGGATTCGATGTGCCGCCGACAGCGCCAAGGGCGACCGCTTCGCCCAGCTCGGACGGAACTCCGGAATCGTTCCACCAGTCGGCGCCAAGCGCGGTCATCTGATGCATGCGGGAAGTGGAGGCTGGGGTGACGGCGGTCATGGGATTGGAGTCGAGATTCTAGACTCCGGCTTGGGCGCGCACGTAGTCGCGGGCCGCCTTGGCCTTCGGGAGGGCGGGCACTTCAACCGGATTCTCCTCGGCCTCAACCACGAGCCAGCCGCGGTAGTCAGCGTCGGCGAGGATTCGGAAAATTGCCGGGTAATCGACGCAGCCGTCACCGGCCACGGTGAACACGCCGTTGGCCACGGCCCGATAAAACGACCAACCCTCGGTCCGCACCCGCTCGGCGACGTCGGGGCGCACACTCTTCAGATGGACGTGGCTGATACGGGCCGCATGGCGACGCGCGACCGCAACCGGGTCGATATTGGCAAAGGCCAGGTGGCCCGCATCGAGCAGAAGCCGGATATTCGGCGCACCCGCGAGCAACCGCTCAAGGTCGGCCTCGGCCTGGATCACGGTCCCCATGTGATGGTGGTAAACAATCCGCATCTCTTCGGTCGCCGCGACGGTCGCGAGATGCTCAAGCCCCACCAGGAGTCCCGGCCACTCGGCCTCGGTCAGCCGCGGCGATAGTTTGTCGCCAAAGCCCAGCGCGGCATTTCGGTTGCCGTGGATGCAGCGAGTGCACTCCGCGACGATGGCCACGCGGGCACCGAGAGTTTTCAGCAAATTCAGGTCGGCGCGAAACGACGCCTCCTCGCTGGCCAGCGGCTTCGACGCCAGGTAAGTGCTGTGCCAACCGCTCACAAGCCGCAGGTCGTGCCGGCCGAGCGCCTCGGCCAGCTTGCCGGGCGTGCGCGGGTAAGCATGACCGAGCTCGGAGCCGGCGAAGCCCGCCGCGCGCATCTCGCGCAGGATGGTGTCGAGCGGCACGTCATAGGCCAGATCATCGAAGTCGTCGTTGCTCCAGATGATCGGGTTGGCGCCGACCAGGCTGTCGCGCAAACGCACCGGAGAAGAGGGAGGAAGCGTCGAGGGCATCAAAGGGATCAATAGTGGAAGCGCTGTTTCCGGATGGCGCGCTCGTAGGCGGCGCGCGCGGCACGGACCGTGGACACGCCCGACTCAGCGGCGGGCGGCACATCCCACCATGCGTAGCCCCGCATGATTGAGCCGGACGTCACGGGCACATGAATGAGGCAGGTGTTGGGTTCAGCCTTCGCCGCCGCGAGCGCGGCGCGCAGCTCCACCTTGGTGCGGGCGGTAAAGGCCGTGGCGCCGAGGCTGCGGGCATTGGCGGCGAAATCGACTTCGAGGAACGCACCATCGATTCGGCCGGATGCGCGAGAGCGATGCCGGAATTCATTGCCGAAGCTCCGCCCCCCCTGGCCGCGTTGCAAATTGTGGATACAGCCGAAGGCATGATTGTCATTCAGCACAACTGTGATCTTCCGGCCCTCCTGCACCGCGGTGACGATCTCGGTGTGCAGCATCAGGTAGCTGCCATCGCCGAGAAACGCGTAGACCTCGCGCGCGGAGTCGGCGAGTTTCACGCCGAGCGCGCCGGCGATCTCATATCCCATGCACGAGTAACCATATTCGGAATGGTAATCGGTCGATGATTTGCCGCGCCAAAGTTTGTGGAGGTCGCCGGGAATGCCGCCAGAACCGTGCACGACCGTGCTGCGCGCGCCGGTGAACTCGTTCAGCACGCCGATCACCTCGCTCTGGTAGAGCAAACCGTCCGGGCTGAGCCGGACGGGTGAGGTCATGGCGCGCCACGGTTTTTCCCAGTCGGCCTTCGCCTTGGCGACGGCACGGGCCTGGACCGCCGACGCCCGCCAGCCGCGGAGCGTGCGACCGAGGGCGGCCAGCGTCGCGCGCGCATCGCCCACGAGCGGGCAAGGCGCCGTGTTTGGCGGCGTCCGCGGAGTTGACGTTCACGGCGACGAACCGCACGTGTGGATCCTGGAATTGGGTCTTGGACGCAGTCGTGAAATCCGACAGCCGTGTACCCAGGCAAAGCACGACGTCGGCCGTGAGTGCGATCCGGTTCGCCGCCAGCGTGCCGGTGACACCAACGCCGCCGAGACCGAGCGCGTGCGACTCGAGCAGGGCGCCCTTGCCGGCCTGGGTCACCGCGACGGGAATGCCAGTCGCTTCGGCGAACTTTTGGATTGCGGCGCAGGCGTCCGAATAGTGCACGCCGCCACCGGCGATGAGCAGCGGGCGCTTGGCGGTGCGCAGCAGCGCGGCGGCCGCGCGGAGCTGTTCCGCCCCGGGCGCCGGTCGCGCCACCTCATATACGCGCTTGGCAAAAAAATGGACCGGACAGTCGAAGGCCTCGGCCTGCACGTCCTCGGGCAAAGCGATCGTGACGGCACCGGTCTCGGCCGAATCCGCGAGCACGCGCATGGCCTCGGGCATGGCGGTGAGGATTTGTTCCGGCCGGTTGATGCGGTCCCAGTAGCGAGAGACCGGCTTGAAGCAGTCGTTGACGCTGGTGTCTTGCGAGCCGGGGTGCTCGAGCTGTTGCAGCACGGGCGCGGGCCGGCGGTTGGCGAAGATGTCTCCCGGCAGAAGCAGCACGGGCAGCCGGTTGACGGTCGCGGTGGCGGCGCCGGTCACCATGTTGGTCGCTCCGGGGCCGACCGGCGACGTGCACGCCAGCGTGCCGAGGCGGCGCTTCGTTTTCGCGTAGGCAATCGCCGTGTGGACCATGGCCTGCTCATTCTTAGGTTGGTGGTAAGGCAGGGCGCGGCCGCCGTGCTCCTCGAGGGCCTGGCCGAGCCCTGTGACATTGCCGTGGCCGAAAATTCCGCAGATACCGTTGATCAGACGGTGCTCGCGCCCATCGCGGCGGACGTATTGCACCTGAAGAAAGCGGACGAGAGCGGCGCCAACGCTGATGCGGACAGGGTCAGCGTTTCGATCCTTTGAAAATCGCATCCATCAGCACCGCGGCGATGATCACCGCTCCAATGGCGACTTGCTGGACGAAGGACGAGACGCCCAGAAGATTGAGGCCATTGCGCAACACCCCCATGATGAGCGCGCCCACCAAGGTTCCGCCCACGGAACCTTGGCCACCCATCAAACTGGTGCCGCCAATCACGGTCGCAGCAATCGCGTCCAGTTCGTAGCTCAAACCGGCAATCGGCTGGGCCGAATTGAGGCGGGCCGTCAAGAAGACCGCGGCTCCGCCCGCGAGCATCCCACCCAGAGCGTAGATCCCAACCTTGCAGCGGGCAACGGGCACGCCCGACAGGGTCGAGGCCTCCTCGTTGCCACCGATCGCGAAGACATAGCGCCCGAACTTCGTTCGCTTTAGGACCAGGTGAGCAGCGCCATACACGAACAGCATGCTCCAAACCGGCACGGGCACCGCCAGCACTTCGCCAGTCGCCAACCAGCGAAACGAAGCACTGAAACCGGAAACCGGGCGGCCGTCGGTCACCAGCAAGGCGGCGCCGCGCGCGATGCTCATCAGCCCAAGGGTCGCGATAAATGGCGGTAATCGCCCGAAGGCAATGAGCAGGCCGTTCAATGCCCCCGCCGCGGTGCCAACCATGAGACAGATCGCGACCGCAAGCGGCACCGGGTAACCGGCATGCAGGGCGTGAGCCATCACCACTCCGGCGAGCGCAAGCACCGATCCGACCGACAGGTCAATGCCGCCGGAAATGATGACGAAGGTCAGGCCGACGGCGATGACCGCATTGATCACGGTTTGCTGAACGACATTCAGCAGGTTGCTCGTCGTCAGGAAGTGTGGTGTCAGCACGCTCAACCCGACGCAAAGCACGACGAAAACGCCGACGGTGCCCGCCTGGCGCGCGTTGGTTCGTCGAAAATCAGAATGTCCGCCTCCCGGCACAGCCACTTCGCGAGCACCACTTTTTGCTGATTGCCGCCACTCAAGTTGATCACCCTTTGAAAAAGACCCGGCGATTTCACGTGCAGATCGTCCGTGAGCTGGCGCGCCTTGTCGGCGGCTTTTCGCGGTGAAAATACGCCCGCGCGGGTGAAACGATCGAGGCTCGCCAGACTGCTGTTCTCCTCAATGTCGCGACCCAAGGCCAACCTCTGTCGCTTCCGGTCTTCCGTGAGAAAGCCCAAACCCAGCCGAATGGCCTCGCGCGGGGAAGAAATGGCGACCTCACGACCATTGACCCAAATCTGCCCGCCATCAATCGAGTCCGCCCCAAAAATGGCCCGGGCAAGTTCGGTCCGTCCGGACCCCATCAGCCCCGCGAGGCCAACGACCTCGCCGCGGCGCAAGGCAAACGAGATATCGTGCAGCACGCCGTCCCGACGCAGCCCTTGGACGCGGAGAACCTCCGCCCCGAGGTGCGATTGACGCGCGGGAAAATGTTCGGTGAGCGCACGACCCACCATGAGTCGAACGAGGTCATCCATCGTCACCGCGGCGATCTCCCGCGTGCCGACCTGGCGTCCATCGCGCATGACCGTCACACGGTCGCCGATTTGAAAAAGCTCCTCCATCCGGTGTGAGATGTAGATCACCGCGACGCCCTTGGCCCGCAGGGCGCGGATGACCGTGAAGAGGCGCGTAATCTCCTTCTCCGTCAGCGCGGACGTGGGCTCGTCCATCACGAGGATCTTGGCGTCGACGGAAAGCGCCTTGGCCACTTCCACCATTTGCTGTTCCGCCACGCCGAGGTCCGCGACGAGATCGCAGGGAGAGATCTCCACTCCCAGCGCGCACAGCTGAAGCCCCGCCTGCTCGATCATCGCCGATCGGTCGATGAACCCGGGCAGGGATCCGGTCGGCTCGCGGCCAAGAAAAATATTCTCCGCCACCGTCATGAACGGCACCAAGTTGAAGTCTTGGTAGATGATGCTGATCCCCGCATTTTGTGCGGCGCGTGGCGTGCCCAGATCGACCGTTTCTCCGTTGATCGTAATGGTGCCTTCATCCCGCGGAACGGCGCCGGCGAGAATCTTCATCAACGTTGATTTTCCCGCTCCATTTTCGCCGAGCAGAATGTGGACTTCGCCGCGGCGCACTTCGAAATCCACCCGGTCCAACGCAACTACACCAGGGTAGCGCTTTGCGATGCCGTGCATCTCCAACAGGGAGGTATCAGGCAGGGGCATGAGTGGCAAACAATCGGAATAACCGACCAAAACCGGAGGTTCAGGAAAATACAATGTAAACGTTTACATTTCTACTATCCCTCGTCTTCCCTCTTCCCGGATCCAGATCGCAGTCAGCAGGAGCTCCGCAGGATGAGTCTCGGCTGCAAACGCAGCCACGACGCGGGCAAGTTTCTGTTTCCCAGCCGCTTCAAAAGCAATTCCGCGGCGGCGGCGCCGACCTCGTAGGCCGGTTGACGGACCACCGTGAGCGGGGGATCCAACGCTTCAGCCCATGGCAGATCGTCAAAGCCAATCAAGGCCACCTCTGCCGGAACACCGAGCTTCCGCGCGTGAATCGCCTCGAGGGCGCCCACGGCCATCAGGTTGTTCGAAACGAACAGCGCGGTAGGCCGGGGCGTCACACCGAGAAGTTCCTCCGCCAAGGTCCGACCACTGGCCTGTTTGTTGTCCCCCACCCGTATGAGCTCGGACCGAACGGGAATCTTTGCCGAGTTCAGCGCCTCTTCGTAGCCGCGGCGTCGATCGCGGCTGGTCGAGAGATTTGGCCGACCCGCGATGAGTCCGATTCGCTTGTGGCCGAGGGTTATGAGGTGTCTGACCGCCTCGTAGGCGCCCTGATAATTGTCGACCTCAACGGTATCGACTGACGCGTTGCTCAGCGCGCGGTCGACACAGACGATGGGCATGCCTGACTGCGCGAGCTTCAGGACAAAAGGGTCGTTCTCGATGATCGGAGGCAGGATCACTCCATCGACCGATTCCGCGCGCATGACGTCGAGGTAGAACGCCTCTTTCTTCAAGTCTTCATCCGAATTGCAGAGCAATACGGCGAACTGGTTGGCATAGGCGACGTCTTCAACACCTCGGGCGACTTCGGCGAAGAATGGATTCTGAATGTCGGGCAGAATGAGGCCCAATAGATGTCGGCGTCCCCCCTTCTGCCGTAGACGCCGCGCAACGCGACTCGGCTGATAGCCGAGTTCTTCCATCGCTCTCTGCACCACAGCCCGAGTTGCCGGCACCACTTTATCCGAGTTATTGATCACTCGGGAAGCCGTTGCGATAGAGACTTTTGCAAGCTTCGCGACGTCAGTGAGACTTGCCATGATAGGGGCGATCAAACGCAGAGGAGCCGTCAAAGTCGAGGTGCATTGCGCTACGTTTACATTTTCCATCAGAAGTCACCACCGGATCGGTGCGGCCAACTTCTACCTGCTCCAGCCACGGAATTGGGGAAGCGCCAAGCCGGTATCCCATTGCACGCTTTTCGGCGCGTGGTAAATCCGGGTGCTGGCAGGCGACCCATCCTCGAATGAGGGAGCAAGTCGAGTCATCGTGGAATCCATCAAAATGAAAAACCAACCGGCTTCATTCACGGGCACACCGGAACGGACCACGCGTCGCACGTTTCTCAGGCAGGGCGGAAAGATCGCCGCCGGAGCGGCGCTGGACCGCGGCCGACACCCGGTTCCGATCCCCGGCCAGTGGACCGAGATATAGCGCGAGACGAATGCACTGCTGGCAATTATACCTGTTTTCCTGTTTCATGACGCTGGTCGCGAACGCCGCTACCGAAACCGGATTGCCGGCCGATCCGCCCGCGACGGGCCCACTGGCCCGTTATGAATTTGTGTCCCCGCAGATGGGCACGCTTTTTCGGATTGTGCTCTACGCGCCCAGCGCCTCGGCCGGCAAGACTGCGAGCTCGGCCGCATTTGCCCGGGTCACGGATCTCAATCGCATCATGTCGGACTATGATCCGAACAGCGAATTGATGCACCTGTCGGAGCGACCGCCCCGCACGCCCATCGCCGTGAGTGCCGAACTGTTCGACATTCTGCAGGAGAGCCAGCGACTGGCGGAGAGATCCGGCGGAGCCTTCGATGTGACGCAAGGGCCGGCGGTTCGCCTGTGGCGCGAGGCGCGGCGCACGCGGCGCCTCCCCGCAAAGGCCGAGCGAGCCGCCGCGATGCGCGCCTCCGGCTACAAGAACCTCCGGCTCAATGCCGCGATTCGAACGGTTGCGCTGCTCGTGCCCGGCATGCAGCTCGACCTCGGCGGCATCGCGAAGGGTTTTGCGGCGGACGAGGCGCTCGCCGTGCTGGCACGGCACGGTTTGCCCTGCGCGATGGTCGCGGCGAGCGGCGATCTGGCCTTGGGTGACGCCCCCCCCGGAACGGCCGGATGGAAAATCGAGCTCGCGCCCTTCGGCCCCTCGGCGGGCAAACCGTGGGTTATCGTGGCCGCGAACGTCGGTGTCTCGACCTCCGGCGACACGGAGCAATTCGTGGAAATCGACGGCGTCCGTTATTCTCACATCGTCAATCCGGCGACCGTCCTGGGTTTGGCCGACCGTGTGGCCGTCACGATCATCGCGCCACGCGCGGCGCTCTCGGACGGACTGGCCACGGCCTGCAGTGTCCTGGCCGACGGACGGGCGGAGAGCATTACCGGTTGCATTGGCGATTCAGCTCGCGCCATCGTCTTTCGACGAAATGAATCCGGCGCACTTCAGCGCCAAGTTTACGGCTCCAGCCCGCCCGGTCTCCGGACTTCCTTATGACGACAGGTATCCTTCATCGCGCCCTGATTCCCTCCCTGGTTGCCCCCAACCACGAAATCCCGCGGCGGCGGGCGAGGTCGGTGGCCTCGTTGCTCGCACTGCTGTGCATCGCCGCTCGTTTGGTGGGCGCCGAGCCGGAGTTCAATCCGGCCGAGATGGCGTTGGTGCGCCAACTCCGCGAGAAGATCCTGAGCGCGGCCAAGGCCGCCGACTCGGCGCCCAAACCGTACGTCGAGCCGATCCCCGGCACGATTGTCTCGTTCTCGATGGTGCCGATCCCCGCGGGCGGGTTTATGCTCGGCAGCCCGGCCAACGAGCAAGGCCGGAAACCAGACGAGGGCCCGCAAAAGAAGATTTCGTTGCCGGCGTTCTGGATGGGAAAACACGAGGTTACCTGGGACGAGTACGAGCTCTTCATGTTTGCGCCTGACCTGGCGGGATCGGCGGAGAGTGGCGGGGTCGACGGTGTTTCGTCGCCAACAAAGCCCTACACTGACATGAGCTTCGGCATGGGCATCGAGGGTTTCCCGGCGGTCTGCATGACCCATCACGCCGCCGCCAAGTTCTGCGAATGGCTGAGCGCCAAGACCCTGAAATATTACCGGCTGCCAACGGAGGCCGAGTGGGAATATGCGGCGCGCGCCGGCACGACCACGATGTACTCCTTTGGCAACGACGCGGCCAGCTTGGCCGAGTACGCCTGCTTCCAGGCCGAGAAATACGCGAAGGTCGGCACCAAGAAACCAAACCCTTGGGGGCTTTACGACATGCATGGCAACGTCACCGAATGGACCCTCGATCAATATCTTCCCGATGCGTACGCACGCCTCAAGAGCAACCCCGGCACCGGGTCATGGGTGAAGTCGACACAACCTTATCCGCACGTCGTCCGCGGCGGCTCGTGGAATGACGGTCCGGAGCAGCTGCGCAGCGCAGCGCGGGCCGGCTCGCACGCCGATTGGAAGAAAGACGATCCCCAACTGCCCAAGAGTGTGTGGTATCACTCGAACGCTCCCTGGGTCGGATTCCGCGTGGTCCGGCAGCGCGAAGTTCCCTCGGCCGAGGAAATGTATCGCTGCTGGAATAACGGCGTCGCCATGGACCGTTGATCTTTTGACGGGCGCCGTGGCGGCCTGCCGGGCCCGGGCGTTCGCGGCGATCCATGAGAAATCACAGCGGGGTCACCGCGGCCTGCTTCTATCCGCGCTCTCGGAACACCGCTGGAGCGGATATCCCGTTGCAAAAGCAAGCCGCGCGGTGATTAGTTTCACGCGTCACCCTAACCCTAACCGCACCTTGTCGGATTGGTGCACCAGTCGAGTCACCCTCGAGCTCACGCCATGAATAACCAAGAGCCTTCATCCCCTGCGAACCCGGAATCGACCACGCGCCGCGAGTTTATCTCCCAGAGTGGGAAGATCGCGGCCGGCGCCGCTTTGGCCGGCATCGCCATCCCCCATGTGCACGCCGCGGAGGACAACACCATCCGCCTCGCGCTGATCGGTTGCGGCGGACGCGGCAGCGGCGCCGTGCGCGATGCCTTCGATGCCAAGGGCGGTCCGTTGAAGCTGACGGTCATGGCGGATTTGTTCGAGGATCGGCTGACCAAGACCCACAAGAATCTCACGACCGCGTTCGGCGATCGCATCGACGTGCCGCCGGACCGCCGGTTCTTCGGCTTCGACGCCTTCAAGCAGGCGATCGACAGTCTGAAGCCGGGACGGGACATTGCCATGCTGACGGGCTACGCGGGCTTGCGCCCCCGCCAGCTCGAATACGCCGTGCAAAAGGGCGTGCACGTTTTCATGGAGAAATCCTTCGCCGCCGATCCGGTCGGCGTGCGCCGCGTCATCAAGGCGGGGGAAGAGGCGGACAAGAAAGGGGTCAAGATCGCGGCGGGCCTGCAGTGCCGGCATTCGCGCAACCGTCTCGAACTGATCAAACGCATCAACGACGGACAACTCGGCGACATCCATCTCGTCCGCGCCTACCGGATGGGCCCCGCCGGTCCCCTGCGGCCGCGGCCCGCGGCCACCAAGGACTTGGAGTGGCAGCTGCGTAACTTCACCAAATTCTACTGGGTGTCAGGTGGCCTTTGGGCGGAAATGGATATTCACCAGATCGACGAGATTTGTTGGCTGATGAACCAGTGGCCGGTCAACGCCCATGGCGTCGGCGGTCGCGCGGCCAACAGCACCGACCTCAGCCAGAACCTCGACTCGTTCTCGGTGGAGTGGACGTTTCCCAACGGCGCCAAGGGCTATGATGTCGTGCGCTACATCCCGAAATGCCACAACGATTTCGTCACGTATGTGCACGGCACGAAGTGCGCCGCCCAATTCTCGGGCAACGTTCATGCCGGCACCGTGCGGATTTTCAAGAATCAGCGCTGCGAGAACAACAACATCGCCTGGGAGGCTCCGCCTGAACTCCTCACGCCCTGGCAGGAAGAGTGGCAGGCCTTCCTCGATTCCATCCGCCAAAACCGACCGCATAACGAAGCGAAGCGGGCGGCCTACGCGAATCTAGCCGACATCATGGGCCGCGCTGCGGTCCACATGGGCCGGGTCATCACGTGGGACGAGGCGATGGCCTCGAAGTTTGAGTGGTGCCCGAATAGCGACAGCCTCACCCTCGACAGCCCGCCGCCGGTCGTCGCCGACGCCCAAGGCCGCTATCCCGTGCCAATTCCCGGCGCTTGGACCGAGATCTGAGTAAAGGTGGGCGGGCGCGTCCCTGCGCCCGCATTCGACCCGGACAAAAAGGTCCAGCGGTCGCCAAGTTACGCCGGTTTCCGCAATTCCTTGCCCTTGTAATACTCGACCCGGCCGTCGCCCGCGAACCGGGCGACGCGGGCCACGAGATCCTTTCGCTGCGCGACCGAAAACGATCCGAAGCTGCGGACGAACGCCGCTTTCTCGCGGATGAATTCCGGCTTCTCGGCGCCGGTGATCAAAACGCTCACCGGCAGCGACAGGACAAAGTGAATGCAGTCCGCGAGGCTCACCGCGTCGGGCACCACGGGATTCTGCGCCGTCCACACCGTTCGCGCGCCCACGGTCTTGGACCCGAAGAAGCGCCCGTCGGCGAGGGTCTTCATGGCCAGGATGCCGAGCCCCCGCTGCTCCGCGGCCGGAAGGACGGAGGCCACGAAGCTGTGCTCTGACGCGACATCGACCGGGTTGATCGGGAACTGGCAGGCGACAAACGGATCCGGGGCTCCGGCCGTGCGCTCCAACATCCGCCGGTGCGCGTACGGGCTCTTGTGGCCGGTGAAGCCGATGAAGCGGATCTTCCCCTCCGCGCGCGCGCGCAGGGCATACTCGAGCACCTTGGCCTCGAGCCGCGCATCGACGTCCTGCTCGGAGTCCAAGGCGTGAATCTGCCACAAATCGATCACGTCGGTCCGCAGCCTCCGCAGCGAACCCTCCAGATGCTCCTGGGCCATCGCCGCCGTTTTGGCCGTCGACTTCGACATCAGGAAAATGCGATTGCGATAGGACGGCGTGAGAAATCTGCCGTAACGCTCCTCGCTGGTGTGCGGACCATAGGATTCCGCCGTATCGAAGAAGCGGACACCCTCCTGCAGCGCCGCTTCGATCGTGGCCTGGGCCAGCGGCTCGCTCGTCCAGCCGATGTGGTAGCCGCCGAGGCCGAGGCACGTCACCTTGACCCCGGAACGCCCGAGCGTCCGGAGCGGAAGCACCGCGCCGAGGGAATCGGACGCCCCCGCCGCATTGCCCGCCAACGGCCCGACCGCCGCCGCGCCCGCCAGAAGTTGGAGAAAATTTCTACGTTCCATGGCCATCGAGCATCGCCGTTTCGGGCGTGTTTTCAAACCTCGATTCCGCGCGATTTGGCCGCGATCGGCAACCTGCTCGCGGGCGCGCTCGGAGCGCCGTCCGACGATTATTTCTTGCGCCGGACCGGCTTTACCCGAGTGCCCTTCGACTTGCGCGCGGTCGCGGCCCGTTTCTTCGGGGCCGGTTTCTTGTCACGCAAAAGCGCGCGGAGGAATTTGAGCCCCTCGCTGGCAAGCGTGTCCTGCGAGGTGGCGAGCGGCCGCCAGATCGCCGCGGCCGCGGCGATGGAGAGACACTCCGGGGTGAAGCTCTCGATGACCACGTCGCCCTTGTAACCGACTTCGCGCAGGCCCTGCGCCAGTTGCGCCCACGCGACCAGGCCCGTTCCCGGCGCGCCGCGATCGTTTTCGCACCCATGGACGTGGGCCAGGCGCTGGCCGGCGCAACGCACGGCCTCGAGGATCGAGTGCTCCTCGATGTTCATGTGGAACGTATCCAGGTGCATCTTCACGGCCGGCGACCCAACCTCGTCGAGCAGGCGCGCGCACTGCGCAGCGGTGTTGATGAGGTCGGTCTCGAATCGGTTGAGCGGCTCGATCGCGAGCGTGACCCCGGCGTCAGCCGCCATCTTGCCGGCCGCACGCAGGCCGGTGACCGCCCGGCCCCACTCGAGGGCGCGCTGCTCGGCCGGGATCTGCCGGCGTTTGCCGACCGCGGAATACATCGGGCCGGCGAGAACCTTCGCATTCCAAGCGCGGCAGAGGGCGAGCGCGGCGCGAATATAGTCCAGGCTCTCCTGGCGATACTTCGGCTCCTCATGCGTCAGATCGCGGGACGGGCCAAAGGCGCCGCAGACGATCGGGCGCAGGCCGGTCTCGCGCAGCGCGCGGGTAACGGCACCATCAACCGCGAAGTGCGCGGGATCCTCGACCGCGATCTCGAAGGAATCGAAACCCATCGCCTTGGCGCGATGAATCAAGTTTGCGGACGCGTCGCTGAAGGGGGCGGTCCAGACCCAGGAGTTGATGCCAATGCCAATTTTCATCGGAGGGAGTTTGTCGGACTAGAGTTCAAGATCAGAACAATAGTCGAGAATTTCGACGCGATGCAACGGTGGCTTCTCATCGACGATCGAGCAGATACTTGAGCAGTTCGAGCGCCTCACGCTCGGGCACCGCCTCGAGCAATCCGGGCGGCATCAGCGATTGCGGCAGCACCTGCCGATCCTTGATCTGGCTCTTCGGCACATTCACGGTCTCGGTGACCGTGCGGACGACCAGGGTGGTCTCGGACTCGCGCTCGATCATCCCCGACACGACGGCCCCGTCCCGCTTCGTGACGAGGTTGAGTTGAAACTCCGTGCCGACGACGGCGTTGGGATCGACGATGTTCTCGAGAAAATAATCGAGCCCGTTGCGCTCGGATCCGGCGAGGTCGGGCCCGATCTTCCCCCCGTCGCCATCAATCATGTGGCACGAGGCGCAGAGCCGCTGGAAGACCTGCTTGCCCGCGGCCGAGCTGTAAGACCAGAGCGGCGCCTCGGTGTACGCAGTCTTGAGCCGGGCAACCGTGGCCTTGGCATCAGCGGAGGAATCGTTGGCGCGACCCCAGACCCGATCCAGCAGACCGTCGACGCGCGCGTCGTGCAGAGTGCGCAACTGTCGGGCGTGGAGTGCCGTCAGGTACTTTTTGTCGAGGGTCCGTGCGCCCACCGCTTCGAGCAGCGGCACCGCGAGGGCGGCGCGGCTGGTCAGCGTGCCGAGGGCGGCGGCGCGATCGACGTCGGTGAGTCTGGCAAACTGCCGGATCAGCCCGGCGGCCGCCGCGGGATCGTCGGTGCCCGCGAGCAATGGAATGACCTCGGAGCGGAACGCGTCCTCGTCGAGCAGCCGAATGTAGATCGGCAGGGCCTCGGGATCGCCGGCGCGCCTGAGCAGCGCGAGCGCGGTCCGCCGTTGCGCGAGCGGCGCCCGGGGGTCGGCGAGGCGCCCGCGGGTCCGGGCCAGCATGCTTTTGTCGCCAAAGAGCGCGGCCAGTTGCTCGATGGCCACGCCAACCGCCGCCTCGGTCGTCGGCGCAAAACGTGGCGGCACCTGCGGCCACGCGGCGGGCATCGCGATCGCGGCTTCGCTCTCGAGCGCGAACGCGAAGACCTGCAGGACGCGCCGCGCGGCGGCGGCAGAGAAGGCGCCCGGCGATCCGGCAGGAGAACCCGCGAGGCGGGCGACAATCTGCTCGCGACCGGCGGGGTGACGCGCCGCGAACCAGACGATCGAGTCGGCGAGGGTCGGCAACGGCGAACTGGCCACGAGGTCGAGCGCCCGCCCCGGATCGGCCGCCGCGAGCCGCGCGAGTCCGAACCAGATCATCTTCGGCAAAAACCGGTCGGCCATATCTTCGCCGTGCAGCGCCAGCGCGCTGACGACCGGCCACGCCGCCTCGGGCAGCAGTCCGGGCAGGGCCGAGGCGAGGGCAAGCCGGACCGTCGGCGAGGGATCCTCAGCGGCGAGGCGCGCCATTGCCGCCGGCTCGATGAGCGGTGCGAGCGGGCGCTCGGTGGCGAGCTGCACGGCCCAGGCGCGAACGACGTCCGCCGGATGGTGCAGCGCGGCGGCCAGCGCGGCGCGATCGAGCGCGCCGACGGTGTGCAGCGTCCAGAGCGCGCGCAGGTACGCCGAGGTTTCCCCGGCGGCGGAGGCCTGCTCGCGCAGCGCGGCCAGAGCGGCGGCATCGATCGGGCGCGTCGCGGCGCGCTCCTGCAGCAGGCGCCGCGCGGTGCGCACGAACCATTCGCTGCGATGCGTGTGCAGGGCCGCAAGTTCGCGGTCCGACTTCGCCCCCAGATTGACCGCGATCGGCCGATAGGTCTCGACCCACGAGACGCGATAGATGCGGCCGTTGGTGCGGTCCCAGAGTTCGTCGCGCGGGTTGTGGCAGTGCTGGAGATCGGACCAGTCGATCGCGTACACCGCACCGTCGGGGCCGTATTGGAGGTCGACCGGCACATAGGTGGAATCGGGCGCGTAGAGCAGATCGAAGCCGGCGTGGAACGTCTCGTAGCCGGAGCCCTGGCGGACGCTGTGCTGCTGGTTAATCTGGTGCCCGTGGAGATTGTGGGTGAAGAGCCGGTCGCGGTAGGCGGCGGGGAAATTGTCCCCGAGATAGATCATGGTGCCCACGTGCGAGTGGCCGCCATAGACGGCCGTCGTGCCCGGTTTGCCCGCCCCACCCTCGCCACTGTCGTAGCGGGCCGACGACGGAAGAAAGTTCTTCAACCCGGGCGCGAAATCGGCGCCGCGGTTCGAGACGAACGGCGCGTAGTCGTTGTTGGCCTGGTTCCAGTAGTGCCCGTTGCGGATGGCAAACGTCGTGCCGCCGCCGCCGTGAAAACTGCGGCAGTGCGTGATGAAGAGATGGCCGACCTCGTTGAAGTCTATCCCCCACTGGTTGCTGCCGCCGTGCGAGAAGACCTCGAATTCGTGGCGCACGGGATGGTAGCGCCACACCCCGGCGCGAATCTTGGTGCGTTGCGCCGCGGCCGCGCCGGGCCGGCCCACCAGCGAGTGAGTGAAGACCCCGTGGCAACCGTACAACCAGCCATCGGGACCCCACGTGAAACTGTTGAGCGTCTCGTGCGTATCCTGAAATCCCCAACCGTCCAGGAGCACCTCCGGCGGACCGTCGGGCACGTCGTCGTGGTTGCGATCCGGAATAAAAAGCAGCTGCGGGGCCGCACCCACCCACACGCCGCCAAAGCCGACCTCGAGGCCGCTCACGAGGTTCAGCCCCTCGGCAAAAACCTTGCGCGTCTCGAAGGTGCCGTCGCCGTTCTGGTCCTCGAAGATCAAGACTCGATCCCGCCCCTGGCCCTCGGCGCGACGGAGAGGATAGCTGAAGGCCTCCGCGACCCAGAGGCGGCCGCGATCGTCGATGGCGAAAGCGACGGGCTGCTTCACGTCCGGCTCCGCGGCGATGAGCTCGGCCTGAAACCCGGCGGTGAGCATCATGCCGGCGACAAGTTTCTGGGCTGACGCGTTGGGCACACCGGTGGGGCGTGCGGGGTTGGGCTCCAGATGCCAGAGCACCGGGCTCTCGTGCTGACGGCGCGCGCCGGCCGCGACCGCACCGCTGAAATCCGGCCGATGATCGTGAAACACGAAATCGTCGAAATCGAGGTGGTTCCACGGTCCCGTTCCGGCTTCGTCCACGAGGCGAACTAAGATGCTCTTGCCGCTCGCGCCGGCGAGATCGACGACCTCGCGACGCATCAGATCGGAATCCGCGCCCGCCGCGGCATGGATGACGGCCCCGCTGGCGGCGTCGACGAGCTCGACGCGGGTCTGCGCGGCCTCCTTGCCCCCGCCCACCATGAAACTGGCCCAGCGATGCGCGACAGGGAATGCGGTCGAAGTGAGCCGGCCGGTGCCGCGGTTGCCCGCCCGCGGGATCGGACCAACCCAGTAGGCGCCGACGGGATCGGTCGGGACATCGGACTTGCGCCGCGGAGTCGCGGGCTCGGCATAGCGCACGGGTTGGGCGGCCCAAGCGTCGCCCTCGACGGTCCAGCCCGCGAGGGTGCCGGTTTCGAAACCAAGGTTGAGCAGTTTGCCGTCGGCGCCGAGCGGGGTGATCGAGGCAAAGTGCGGAGTCGAGATTGCCGACGCGATGCCCGCGGGGGGCGCAGCCGGGCGCGGGGGCTGGGCGGTGCGACCCAGTTGCGCGAGCCGGAGGTTGCGGAACTGGATTTTCGCCGGGCCCGGGCCGCTGTGCAGCTGCAGCGCGAGCCGGCCGGAAAAATCAGTGGCCGCGGCCTCGCGATCGTCCAGCACGGAGGCGAGCGTGCCGTTGATCCACACCTCGACATGCGAGGCCGTCGCCGTGATGCGATAGGTGTTCCACTCGCCGGGTTTTGTCAGGGCCCGGAAATCGCCCGGCGGCGCGAACTCGTCGACCCAGCGACGGCCGTCTGGAGCGATCGCGACACGGGTGCCGCGCTCGACGAGGAGCGCGCGCCCATGCTCGTCGTAGATGCGGCCGAGCCAGGTGGCGCCATCGTCGAGGTCGGCCTGATAACCGGCGGCGTGTCCGTCCGCCAGGCGCTGGGCGCGAAACTGGATGCCGGAATTCGCACTCGGCACCCCGGTGAGGCGGAATTCGGCGACGAGTTCGAAATCATGCACCTCGCCCTGCCAGTAGATGAATTCGTTTTTCGCCAACGGCCGCCCGGCGGGAATCTCCGCAGTGATCGCGCCGTCCTCGACGCGCCACAGCTGCGGATTGCCCTCCCAACCGGCGAGCGTGCGTCCGTCAAAGATGGCTTGCAGCGCCGGCGGGTCAGCGCGGCTGATAAGCGGGAACAGAAACCAGATGACGGCGGCGGCTGGCGCAAGGATCCGGGCGATTTGCAGGCGCATGGGGATTGGGGTGGGCGACGGACGTTGATGCTCGCCCACGGTCGAGTCAACGAGCCCCTCGGTGATGAGCGCACCGGCCAGCGTGCGGCAACCGGAAGTGCGGCAAAGCGTCCGCTCTCCCAATCCCAACGCGCACGTGGCCGCGGCGGTCGTCCGCTCCACTGCCACTCGATCAAATGCCGCCCGCGAAGCGCCCGGCCCACCTTTCAATCCTGGCCGAGCTCCGCAGAACCAGACCCAGGGCAAATCAGGCGGCGGGCGGCGGCTTGGCGCCAAACGCGAACGGCGCCTGCGTGAGCCCGCTGTTGGCCCGCTCCACTTCGGGCCTCGCCAGCAGCGCGCGAATCAGGGGTGGATGAGCCTTCACCCGGATTGCGGCGATGTGTGGAAACACATCAAGCTGCTCCACGTCCTCATGGGCTTCCGCTGCGATTGTTCTGACGAGCGTGGTGAGCTCCTGCCTGACATCCGCCCGGTCAGTAACCTTGAAGGTCAAAATCGCGCTGACCGTGGCGTTGGATTTCTCCGCTTTTTCGAGCGCGGCCAGGACCAAGGGTGAAGCACTCATGGGGCAATGATATCGGCCGGGCGGGGAACGTCGACCGTCGACCGCCGGGCCGACGGGAATAGAAGTCACCGGTTCCGTTCGTAACAGCGCCGGTTATACGCGCGCGGTTGCGTCGCCGGATGCCCACGAGGGCCAGGGCGGCCCCGACAAGCACACCACCATACACTGCCGGTTCCGGGGTCGGTCGAATCTCGTGTTCGAATCAACCGTTCTGGCTCCTGATCCACATCGCGGACGAATCCGGGGAATGGCTGAAGACAATCTGGCCAAGCGGCGCCCCGCCGACCTGAATGCCGCCGCCGAGGGCCCCGCCATTCACCGTGCCGGTCGCATACCACACCGAACTCAGATCAGCATTGCCGGCAATGCTCATCCAGTTGTTCACCGTGACACTGATGCCGGCATCGATGATCAGGATCCCGGAGGAAAGTAACGTGCCGGCGCTATTGCCGAAATCCAGGGTCGTGTTGCCGGTGATATGGATCGTGCCGACCGTAATCTGCGCGCCGCTGATCAGCGCCAGGGTACCGCCGTTCAGGACGAGCGAAAGATTGGGCGCGGTAAACGTCCGGTTGAACACGAGCGCCCCGGCGCCGTCCTTTTGGAATGTGCCGCCGCCGGACATTGCGCCGGAGAAAACCGTGGTGATGACGGCATAGTTGGCGATGACCCTGCCACCGGTCGCGATGGCCAGCGTCGAGACGGGTGCTGCGGCAAACTCGGCCGTGCTCAAGGTGCTGTTGCCACCAACGGCGAGTGTGCCCGCGAGCAGATAGGTCCGGCCAACGTTGCCAGTGAAGCCGGAAAAGGTGAAGCTGCCGGAACCGTCCTTGGTCAGCGTGCCGGTGCCGTTGGTCATATTGGCGGCAACGGTGACGCTGCCATTTTCCACCGTGGTGCCGATGGTCAGATTCTGGGACGCGGTGATGCCACCCGAGAGCGTGAGGGACTGGCCATTGTTGGCGGTAATGAGCGAGGAGCTCCCGAGAGTCACCACGCCCGCATACACGTTGGGCCCCGAAACGCTGCGCAGCGCGCCCTGGCCGAAGGCACCGCTGCCGTTGATCGTAAGCGGCTCAGCCGCGACCGTCAGAACGCTCGCGCCGCCGCCGACAGCAGTATTGTTCAACTGCAGCTCGGCTCCGCCGGCGACCGTGGTTCCGGCACCCGACGAACCCAAGCCGTCGGGTGACTGGAGGCTCACCACGCCGGCATCGATGGCGGTGGTGCCCGAATAAGTATTTGTACCCGAAAGCGTCAGCGTGCCGCTGCCGCTCTTGGTGATGCCGCCGCTGCCCGTCGTAATGGCACCAGAAATTGTCGCGTCGCCGGCACCGGTCACGCTGAAGCTGCGGGCGTTGCCGCCCACGCTTCCGAGCGTCAGGAGGGTATTTGCACCGGGTGCGACAACCGCACCCGTAGCGCTCAGGAACGTGGCGCCGAAGGCGACGCTCGCGGTGCCATCGGAGACGTTGGCGCCGGCCGCGATTGAAAGCGTGCTCGCGTTGGCGAGATCGAGCGAGCCGAGCGTGTGGACGATACCCGCACCCGATGTTGCCCGATCGGAAATAATCACGGACGAAGCGGCCACCACGACCGGATAGGTGCCAACCGAAGAGTCCGTTGCGAGCTGAAGCCCACCGCCGTTGAGCGTCACGGTCTGCTCGATGGCGCTGAGGCCGGTCGAACTGCCGAGCTTGACGATGCCGGCGTCGATTTGCGTGCCCCCGGCGCGGGTGGTCGGAGCATTCAGCGTGAGCGTGTTGGCGCCCACTTTCGTGAGGAGGGAATTTCCGATGAGTCCGGCGGAAAGAATGATGTTGCCGGTACCGCCGATGGAGGACGCCGCGCCGAGCGTGACATTGCCGCTATAGACCGCGGCCGCGCCCGAGTTCACCATGGCACCTGCGGAGCCCACGCCGTAACCGGTGATCATCAGCGCTTCCGCGGCGCCGAGCGTAAAGCCGGCGAGGTCGAGTGTCGCGCCACTGCTCACCCTTGTTCCAGCCGTGGTGCGGCCAAGCGGGGTGTTGGCCGCGTCGCCCGCCGCACCAAGTTTGAGCGTGCCGGCTCCAATCGTCGTGAGGCCGGAAAAAATATTCGGCCCGGAGAGCGTCAACGTGCCGCTGCCGAACTTGGTCAGGCTGTCCGCGCCGCTGCCAGCACCGTCCTGGATTACGCTGCTGATCATCAAGCCTCCGCTCGTGCCCGCGACGTCGAGGACGAGGGTGCGGGTCTGATTGTTTTCCCCGAGGACGATCGGATTGGCTGAAAACGTCGTGAGGCCGGTGTTGCTGACCGTGAGCGTCCGGTCGCCGGTCGCCTGCGCAAGTCCGCCGGAGAACGTCAGGTTGTCCGCGCCGCCGATCGTGCTGTTGGCGAGCAATGAAATCGCATTCGCCGGGGCACGGGCGCCACCGCTGGCCGCGATGGTCCCGCCGTTGAGCAGGAGCGTCCCGCTGCCCAGCGCGCCGTCATGGCCAAGGGCCACGGTGCCGGCGTCGATCGAAACACCGCCGGAAAACGAAGCGTTGTTGCCCGACAAAATCGTCGTGCCGCCAGCGGCATTCCTCCGCACCACGCCGCTCCCCGAGATCGGCCCGGCAAAGGTCTGCGTGCCCGTGGGGTTGAGCAGGCGCAGCTCAGCGAACGCGTCGGCGAAGGCAAACGCGGAGGAAACGGTGAAACCGGCGCCCGAAAACCCGACGGAAGCGACTCCGCTGTCGCCCGTGTTGTCGATCGTGAGCGTGCCGGCCGAACCAACAACGTTGCTGGAAGCAAAGACATAGTGGCGCCCATCCGCACCGGCGAGCGCCACGTTTCCGCCCAGGATGAGATCGTTGGCCAGAGTGCGCATGCCCGTGCCGCCGCTCGTCACCGTGCCGCCCGCCAACGTGAGCGTGCCAGTACCGAAGGCGGCATTGTTGGCAAACGCCACCACGCCGGCGTTTACGGTGAGACCACCGTCGAAAGTATTGGCCACATTGCCAAACGTCAGCGTTCCGGCTCCCGCCTTGGTGATGGCGCCATTCGCCACGGCGCTGCCGATCACATCGCCAGCGCCTGTGCTGACTGCAACGGTCGTTGCGGTCCCGGGGTTGATTGCAAGCGCATGGCCGTTAAGATCGATCGTGTTCTTCAACGTCAGGTTGCTCCCCGAATTATTCGCCACCCACGACTGCGAGCCGGCGAGCGCCACGGCCGGGGCCAGGGTTTGTTCAAGCCCGGAGGTGTTCGTGATGCCCACGCCGCCGATGCCCTCGATCGTGAGCACCGCGGATCCGGCGATCACCTTGGCGTTGGTTCCGCCCAGAAACTCCAGGCTCCCGATGGCGCGGTCCGTCTTCTTGAGGGTAGGATCCTTGGCCGTGCTGCTGGCGTCGAAGCGCACCCTGTCGCCGCTGCCCGGCACGCTGTTCTGATCCCAATTCGCACCCAAGCCCCAAACGGTGGACGAACTGCCATCCCACACGAACACCGTCTGCCCCATTGAACCCAAGGTTGCGCCCAAGAACAAAAGGAGGACTACGGAGAGGCGTGAACGGCGTGCATTGATAAGACACAGACCGCGATTTCCGACCTTCGGCTTCGAATTAAGGTGTTATTATTCTTAAATTTACCGTCTGGCCAGGCCCGGGATGGCGCAGCCTTTGCGTCATCTCGGCGGCCAGCTCGATCAGCCGCTCCCGAAAGTGGACCAGTTGCGCCGCCGTGATCCGTGAAATCGGGGCGCTGCAGCCGACCGCCAGCAGCAATCGGCCCGTGGGATCGAAGACCGGCGCACCCACCGCGATGACCCCGCTGTTCCCGATGTTCTCGGTGACCGCGCAGCCGTCGGCCGCGACCTGACCGAGAATCGCGAGCGCCTCGCCCGCGTTCCGCGGCGAGTTGACCCCCAGCCGGGCCAGGTCCTCGCTGCGGACGTAACGCTCCTGCGTCTCGCGGTCCTGGAACGCGAGCAGGACGCGGCCCGAAGCAAACCCGATGGGATGGGCGATGACCCCGTGGCTATGGGTCACGGCGAGCGCATGCCCCGCCTGTATCCAATCCACGACGACGGCCTGTTCGTGCTGCCAGGCGAGGACCACGATGGTCTCGTCCGACTTCGCCGCCAGCGACTCGATGAACGGACGGGCGAAGCTCCGCATCTGGCCGAGCGGATCCCGGCCCGCTCCCAAGCGCACGGCGGCCAGACCCAGCCGGTATTGGCGCGAAACGGGATTTGCCTCGACGAAGTTCGCCGCCTGCAGCGTCTTCAGGAGACTGTGCGTCGCCGGGGGCGAGAGCTCGAGCTGACGCCCGAGTTCGCGCACGCCAATCCAGTCGCCCTGGCGATCGAGCGCCTGCAGCAGGCGCAGCGCCTTTTCGACCGATTGCACCAACTGACGCGAGCTCCGGGGCGGTGCGCCCGCCGGATCGGCCGCTTTGGCGGCGACAGGAGAACGTGGTTCGGAATGGTCGATCATCGGAGAGGAACTGCCAGAGGTTGCGTCCGTTGCTGAAGAAAACCAAGTCAATTCGTTCTGTTTAGCCGAACAGTATTCTGATTAGCTTAATTTGTGCTTGAATTTTGCGCGAAATGCCATCGGCATGCCGGGGTTCGATTGGCTGCAAACTGCTCCGCTCTTCCCCATGAACTCATCGCCTGCCGTCTCCAACCCGCCGTCCTCGCCCTGCTTTAAAGCCCTGTGCCGCCGTTTCATTCCCCGGGTCGCGCTGGCCCTAGGCGCGTTGATCGCGCCGACGACCGTGGCGCAACCAGCCCCGGCCAAGGCGGCACTCCCTCCGCCCTCGACCGACGATTCCGCCCCGATCGTGTTGAGCCCCTTTTCCGTATCCACAACGGCTGACGTTGGCTATCAGGCGGGCAACACCCTCGCCGGCAGCCGCCTCAACACGAAGCTGTCAGAGACGCCGGCCTCGGTCTCCGTTTTCACGGAAGAGTTCCTCAAGGATCTCGGCGCGACCAATCTGGCGGACATCCTCGAATACGGCGTGAACGCCAACGCCGACTTCAACGCCGTCTCGACCGCGCCGAGCTTCTTTTACATGGACGGCGCGTTGCTCAACGGCGTGCGCGCCAACAACCGCGGCCTCTTCGCCTCCCAGACCATCGACTTCCTCGATACCACGCTGCCCATCGACACGTATAACACGGGCCGCTTCGACGTTTCGAGCGGGCCCAACTCGGTCCTGTTCGGTTTCGGCTCGGCCGGCGGCATCATCAATGCCCAGACGCGCGCGGCCGACCTGGGCCGGACGGCGGTGAACCTGACCACCGTCGCGGGTTCGTGGCGTGCGTATCGGGCCGAGGCGGACATCAATGTGGTCGCGCTCAAAGATCGCCTCGGCCTGCGCATCATGGGCGTGCACGACGAGCGCGACACCTGGAAGAAGTACGCCCGCCGTGAGACCCAGCGCTGGTCGGTCGTGGCGGGTTTCAAGCCCTACAAGACGACGACCCTCACGGCCTTCTACGAAAACGGCGATCTCCAGAACCCCTCCGAGCGACCCTACAACCGGATCGACAACCTTTCGTTCTGGTGGGACCGCGGCCACGGCACGATCGACAACACCGCGTTCGGCACCGGCACGGGCACCGTCCAAAACGCCAGCGGCACCCGCGGGGTCGGCATTCGCAACGTCTGGGTTTCCAACGACGGCCGCCCGATTTTTGCGCGCGCCGGTTCGGCCAATACGATCGTCTATCGCAGCGCCGGCCGCTACGAGGCGGGCGTGGCCAGCGGCATCGTTACCCAACGCCTCGAATCCGGCGCCTACCAGACCCTGCTGCCCACCACGCCCCAGGCCAACGGCCTGCCCCACACGCCCTACGACATCAACTACTACGGCCCCGAGGCGGTGCGGAACAACGAGATCGACCGGAAGTTCTTCAAGCTCGAGCAGCAGCTTGGCCGCGATGGCTTTCTGGAGGTCGCCTACAACCGCGAGCACGGCTCCGGCCTGTCGCACCAGATGTCGGGCGACTTCGCCGTCTACGGCGACCCCAATCAGTATTCACCCAATCCTGACGGCACGGCCACGCGCGTCGCCAACCCGCGCGCCGGCCAGCTCTACGTCGAGCAGATCTGGTATCACAACATCGAAGCCGTGCGCAACGAGGTGCTCCGCGGCACCGCCTCGTGGAAGCTCGACCTCGGCCGCTGGGGCGAGCACCGCCTCGCCGGCATGGCGGAGCGCGCCAAGTCAACCAACCGCACGACCCAAGGGCCGGAAATTCTCGTCAACGCCGCCACCCGCGTTCCGATCCTGAACGCCACCGCGCCCGAGAACGGCCAGAACCACCTCTATCGCCGCAACTACGTGGCCGCGAATGCGCCCGAGACGTATTATGCGGGCACGCGCTTCGATTCCCGCCCCATCACGTATGGCGGAGTCAACTACGTCAGCCGGCTCATCACCAATGCCAACGCCAACGGTGCCGTCCGCCAGATCGACAGCCTGATGCTCGCGACGCAGAGCCGCTTCCTCAAGGGGCGGTTGATCGCGACCGGCGGCCTGCGCCGCGACCAGGTCGACATCACGCCGTTCAGCAATGCCCGCATTGCGCCGACCGACCCCCGCGTGGCCTCCGGCGAAAAGATCGCCTACGAGTACGAATTGCTCGGCGAGGATCCGGCCAACAAGCGGTTGTATGATTTCACCACCTACACGGCCGGCGCCGTGCTCGGGCTCATCAAGGGCGCCAGCGCCTTCTACAACGAGTCGAACAACAACGGCGCCCCCCAGACCAACCGGCGCATGCTGCCCGACGCCTCCCTGCCCGCTCCGCCCGAGGGCCGCGGCCGCGACTACGGGCTGATTGTCAATCTCCTCGACGGCCGCCTCTTCGCCCGCGCCACCGCCTTCAACACCGAATCGAGGAACGATCCCACCGTGCGCGACAACGCCTTCATCGTCGCCCACCGCCGCATCATCACCGCGTACCGCGACAACGGCCTCATCACCCAGGCCGAGGCCGACACCAAATTCCTCAACTCGTACCTCGGCGACTTCATGTCCGACCTCGCCACCAACGGCTACGAGCTCGAGGTGAAAGCCAATCCGACGAAAAACTGGACGATCACCGCGTCCTACTCCTACACCAAGCTCAAGCGCAGCAATCTCGGCCAGGATTGGGGCCCATGGTTCGCCGAGCAAAAGGCCTATTACACGAAGTTTCCTTCGTCGCTGCTGACGACCACCAACACCCCGATCAGCACCGAAATTGCGCAGATCGACACCGGCGTCGCCAATCTTTTTGCCCTGAACGAAATCGGCTACAACAACCGCCCGCACAAGGCCAACGCCTTTGTGCGCTACTCGTTCACCGGCGAAAAATTGAAGGGCTTCTTCGTCGGCAGCGGCGTGCGCTGGCAGGACAACAACGTGCTCCAGCGCGAGATCACCGGCTTCGACGCCCTCGGCAAGGACGTGCTCGGCCAGATCCTCTACGGCCCGGAGATCTTCAATGTCGACGCCCTCATCGGCTACTCCACGCGGCTGAAGTCGGGCCCGCTTGGCCGCGGCACCACGCTGCGCGCGCAGCTCAACATCGCCAACGCGTTCGACAGCGACCGCATCCAGGTGATCCGCCTCAACCGCGTCGGCGATGGCCACTGGCGCGTCGTGCCGCGCGAGCCGCGCAGCTTCCGGCTGTCGGTCTCACTGGGATTCTAGAACGCGTCATGCCCTTGGGGATGCCAAGCCGGACATCTGAAGTAGGGCAGGTCTTTGACCTGCCCATCACGCGTCGGATGTTCGCGGGGGCAGGTCAAAGACCTGCCCTACTCTGCGCCGTCGCCAGTTCCAACGGGCCTGGACCGCTCTAATCGTAAAACTGCGTGAGACCGGGGTTGAATTGCGAGCGAGACGTGAGACCACCCTTCAGCCCTCCCCCTGCCCCATGATTTCCTCCCGCCGCGCCTGGGTGCTTTGCGTCCTGCTGTTCTTCGCCGCGGCGTTGTGCTTCCTGGACCGGCAGGTGCTGAGCGTGCTGGCTCCGCAGATCACGGCCGAGTTCGGCATGACGAACACCGTCTACTCGCGCGTCGTGTTCGCGTTTGTGCTGAGCTACACGCTCATGCTGGCGCTGGGCGGTCGGGTGATGGATGCCCTCGGCACGCGGCGCGGACTGACGCTCTCGGTGGGGTTCTGGTCGCTGGCCAGCGCGGCCCACGCCTTCGTGACGGGACCGCTCAGCCTTGGCCTGGCGCGATTTTTTCTCGGGGTCGGCGAGGGTCCCGCGATCCCCGGCGCGATCAAGGGCGCGGTGGAATGGATGGATCCGAAACGGCGCGGCATCGCCGTGGGCCTCGCGACGAGCGGTGCCGCGGTGGGATCGGTTGTCGCACCGCCCCTCACGGTGTGGACCGCGCAGCACCTCGGCTGGCGGGGAGCGTTCGCCGCGACCGCCGCCCTCGGCGCCGCCTGGCTGCTGGCGTGGGTGCTGGCGTTTCGCGGGTTGCCCCACGCGGCGACGATGGCGCCAAAGGACCGCGCCACATCGAGCTGGCGCGCGCTGGTCGCGCGCCCCGAGGTGCGCCGGTTGCTGGCCGCGCGGTTCTGCTTCGATCCGGTGTTCTACTTCTACATGTTCTGGATTCCGCAATACCTCTCGAAGGAGCGGGGCATGTCGCTGACGGCGATCGGGGCGCTGATCTGGATTCCGTTCGTCGCGCTCGAAATCGCCAACATCGGCGCGGGCCAGGCATCCGACATGATCGTCGCGCGCGGCTGGCCGCGCCGGCGCGCCCGCCTGACCCTGATGCTCATTGCGGCCCTGCTCACGCCGGCGTCCTTCTTCGCCGCGCTCGCGGGCACGCCGACCGTCGCAATCGCGCTGATGTCAGTCCTGATGTTCGCCCACGGCATCTGGATCACAAATTTCATGACGCTGGTCGGCGACACCGTGGACTCGGGCGACGTGGCGACCACGGTCGGTCTGACGGGCTTTTGCGGCGGCATCGCCGGCATGCTCTCGAATCTCGTGATCGGCCCCGTCGTCGACCATTATTCCTTCACGCCCATCTTTCTCGCGTCGGCCGTCGTCTACCCGCTTGCGTGGTTGATTCTGAGCGGCCGCGTGCTCTTCCGATGATTCTCCCATGCCCGCATCCGTTTGTAGGTCAGAATTGTTGCATCCATGAACAACTCAAATCAACCGTCACCAACCGCCGGTTCCGCCGATTCCAGTCCTGCCCTGCCCCGCATCGCGCGCCGCAAGCCGCGCACCGCCCGGGTCGGCATTTTTGGCGTGGGTCATCACACCTACTGGAACCAGTTTCCCGGCCTGCACGACGAGATGATCGCCAAGATCGAGGCCCTCGTCGGCAAGGTCGCCGCCACCGGCGTGACCGTCACGAACTTCGGCCTCGTCGACACCGCGCAGGCCGCCTACGCGCTCGTGCCGCGGCTGAAGGCCGCCGACCTCGACCTCGTGTTCTGCGACATGGTCACCTATGCGACCTCGGCCACCTTTGGCGTGATCATCCGCTCCCTCGATATTCCGATCGTGCTGGTGGCGCTGCAGCCGCTGGCCGCGCTCGACTACGCCAAGGCGACGACCCACATGCAGCTGGCGAACGACGATTTCTGCTCGGTGCCGGAATTCACCGGGGTCGCGATCCGCATGGGCAAGCGCCCGCCCGAGGTGATCCTCGGGACCATGGACGGCGATGCCGCGGCCGAGGCCGAACTGGTGGAGTGGTGCGAAATCGCGATGGCGTTGCACGACGTGAAACGCGCCCGCATCGGGCACTTCGGCCACCCGATCGAGCACATGCTCGACATGCAGACGGACCAGACCGCGCTCACCGCGGCGTTCGGGTGTCACATCGTGCAAACCGAGGCCGACGACCTGCTCCGCCTCGAACGGGACGTTTCCGAGGACGAAATCGCCAGGAAGCGCGGCGAAATCCTGGCGCTGTTCGATACCCCGGATCCTAAGTCCGATCCCGTGACGCGCAAGCTCACCGACGATGATCTGCGGACGTCCGCGCGGGTCGCTGTCGCGCTCGACAAGTTCGTGGCGCACCACCAGCTCGACGGACTGGCCTATTACTACGAAGGCGAGCCCGGGTCGCCCCTCCGCACCCTCGTGACCAACCTGATCGTCGGCAATTCGCTGCTCACGGCGGCGGGTTTCCCGATGTGCGGCGAATCGGATCTGAAGACCTGCCTCGCGATGCTGATCATGGATCGGCTCGACATAGGCGGCAGCTTCGCGGAATTCCATCCGATCGATTTTCGCGAGGGCTTCGTGCTCGTGGGCCACGACGGTCCGCATCACATCAACATCGCGGACGGCAAGCCCGTGCTCCGCAGCCTGATCAAGTACCACGGCAAACCCGGTCACGGTGCCAGCGTCGAGTTCAAGATCAAGGAGGGTCCGATCACGATGCTGAGCGTGGGCGTGAACGCCCAAGGCCGGTTCAAGTTCATCGTCGCCGAGGGCGAAAGCGTGCGCGGGCCGATTCCGGCGACCGGCAACACCAACACGCGCGGGTTTTTCCGGCCCGACGTGAGAACCTTCCTCCGGCGCTGGGTGGCCGAGGGGCCGACGCATCACTTCGCCCTCGGGGTCGGCCATCGCGCGCCGTCGTTGCGCCGCATCGGCGAGGCACTGGGCATCGAAACGGTCATCATCAACCTGGAGAAATCAGCATGAATGCCGCAACCCCAAGCGTCGCCGCTTTAAGCGCGTACCCCAAAAGCGCTGTCATTCTGAGCGCAGCGAAGAATCCAGTTGAGCTTACGCCGCCCTTCCCCGGAAGCGAACCTGCTGGTGGATTCTTCGCTGGGGCTCAGAATGACAAACAAAAGACCCTTTTGGGACACTCTCTAAGAGCGACGTCACTCCGCGATTCCGTGACTCGCGCAAAGCATCGCGGCATCAAGCCACTCGTCCAGTTAATGCTGTGGGCGCTCACGGCCGTAGCAGGCCGGTTGCCCGCCGCCGCTGACGATCTCGCCGCCGGTTTCCGCACTCCGCCGATGGAGGCGCGGCCGCACACGTATTGGCTTTGGATGAACGGTCACATGCACGCGCCATCGGCCGTGGAGGAGCTGCGAGCGATGAAGACCGCCGGCCTGAGCGGCGTCCTGCTCTTCGAGATGGGCGCGCGCGGCGACAAGTCGGCTTTCCCGCCAACGGGCCCTGCTTTCCTGAGCGACCCGTGGCTGGCGCAACTGAAACTCGCCCTGGGTGAAGCGCGCTCGCTTGGCCTGCAAGTCGACATGTCGGTGATCAGCAGCTGGGACATGGGCGGCCCGTGGATCGAGCCGCGCCACGCCTGCATGGCGCTGTATGCGACCGAGGCGACGCTGACCGGTGGGACGAAGGTCGATCTCGCCCTGCCCTTTCCCACGCCCGAGCGCGCGGCGCCGCTCGGACCCGATGGCCGGCCGGCGTACTGGACCGATGTGGCCGTACTGGCACTCCGCGCCCCGCGACGGTTGCCGGCGCACGAGTTTGTGTTGCGGCTCGATCCCCCGGGCGATCACGCGCTCACCGCAGTGGTGATCGATCAGGGCCGCCCGAATGCCCCCGCGCCGCTCACGGCGACCATGACACCCGTGCGCGAGTTTGCCGTGGCGGTGTCGGGGACCGGCACCGGCCAGGGCGATTTCAAGGAAGTGCTGCGCGGCAGTCTCGCCGCGACCGCGGGCCCGCAGCGCTTCCAGCTGCCCGCCGGCACCCACGGCCGGCACGTGCAACTCCGTCTGCTCAGCGGCCACGACGCGGCGCGTCCACGCTGGACGCTGGGTGAATTCGAAGTGCTCGACGCCAGCGGCCGCAACCTGGCCGGCTCCCACACGGTCAACCGCCTGTTCGACGGCGCGCTGACCGTCCGCGCGCCCATGCCGCTCACCTACTCCGATTGGAAGACCGGGAACATCAACAATGGCAGCGTAACCGGGGCTGGCGGCGTGTTCTGCTCCTACGGCCCGCCGTCCTTTGACATTTCCGATCCGCGCGAACTCGTCGACGTCACCTCCCAGGTTGATCGCGAGGGACGGCTGCGCTGGGATGCCCCGCCGGGCGCGTGGACGATTCAGCGCTACGTGTGCATGGTCACGGGCGAAAAACTCAAGGTGCCCAGTCCGGCCTCCGACGGCCTCGCGAGCGATCACCTCAACGCCGAGGCGACACGCGTGCACATGAATCACGTTGTGGCCCAATTGAAGAAGGGCCTCGGCCCCGATCTCGCCCAGACGGGACTGCGCAACCTCTACCTCGCCAGCTACGAAGTCGTCGGCAAGGTCTGGTCGCCGGTGTTCGCCGGCGAATTCAAGCGCCGCCGCGGCTACGAACTGACCCGCTACCTGCCGGCAATCTTCGGGGCGCAAATCACCAACGCGGAAACCACCGAGCGCTTCCTCTTCGACTACCAGAAGACGCTCGGCGAGGTCGTGGTCGACGCCTACTATCGCACCGCGGCCGAGGTGGCGCGCGCCGCCGGGCTGGCCATCAAGTCCGAGGCGGGCGGCCCGGGCCCGCCGATCCACACGCCCCCGATCGAGTCCCTGCAGGCCTACGGCGCGATCGACAATGTCCAGGGGGAATTCTGGCCGTTCCGCCCCACCAGCGACGGCATCAATGTGATCAAGGAGCCGGCCTCGGCCGGGCACATCTACGGCAAACGTCGCATCCACCTCGAGTCGTTCACCTCGTCGCGGCATTGGGCCGAAGGGCCGCAGGATCTGAAGGAGAGCGCCGACCGCGTGTTCTGCGAAGGCGGCAACCACTTCGTCTGGCACACGTGGACGCATCAGAGCCCGGAGGCCGGCGCGCCGGGCTGGGTCTACGGCGCGGGCACGCATCTCAACCGCAACGTCACCTGGTGGAAGCAGGCACCCGCGTTTCTGAATTACCTCTCGCGCGGTTCGTTCCTGCTGCAGCGCGGCAACTTCGTCGCCGACGTGCTCTACTATTACGGCGATGGCGGCGCCAACTTCATCGGTCCGCGGCGCAATCCGCCGTCGCTCGGCCCCGGATACGATTACGATGTGACCAACGCCGAGGTCATCCTCACCCGCCTCAGCGTGCGCGAGGGCCGGCTGACGCTGCCCGACGGCATGAGCTACGCCGTCCTCGTGCTGCCCGAGCGCGCCGACATCCACCCGGCCGTGCTGGCGCGCATCGAGAAACTGGTGACAGAGGGCGCGACGGTGATCGGCCCGCGACCGCAGCGAGCGTCCGGCCTCGAGGGCTTTCCCGCGAGCGATGCCCGGGTGCAGGATCTCGCCGCGCGCCTTTGGGCCGACCTCGACGGCCAGGCGCGCACGAGCCGGCCACACGGCGCGGGTCGTGTGGTGCAGGGCAGGACGGAACGCACGGTGCTGGCCGACCTCGGCCTCGCGCCTGATTTTGTTGCGCCGCCCGCGCTCGACTTCATCCACCGGCGTGACGGCGACACGGAAATCTATTTTGTCCGCAACAAGGACACGACGGCGTTCAACGGCAGCGCGACCTTTCGCGCGGGCCTGCGGGCACCAGAGTTATGGGATCCGCGCACCGGAAAGATTGCGCCCGCGGGCATGTTCCGCCGCACCGAGCGCGGCATCGAGGTGTCGCTCGCCCTCGCCCCGATGGGCTCCACCTTCGTCGTTTTCCGCGGCCGTCTGCCGGCCACCTCCTTCGCCGCGGTCAGTCCGGCGGCGCTGCTCGAACGCGACGGCGACCGCACCCGCCTCGTCACCGAACAGCCCGGCACGTACACCGTGACCACCGGCGCCGGCCGGAGCAGCGAGGTCAAGGTCGCGCCGCTCCCGGACGTGCTCCGGCTCGATTCAGACTGGACGGTGGATTTTGCCTCACCGGCCGGCGCCCCGGCCCGGCTTGCCCTGCCGACCGTCGGACCCTGGACCCGGCAAACCGCGCCAGAGTACAAGTATTTTTCCGGCACGGGAAAATACCAGCGCGGCTTTACACTGCCGAGTAGTTGGCGTTCGGGGGCGCAGCGCGTCGAACTCGATCTCGGGCGCTTGTGGGCCATCGGCGAGGTTTGGGTCAACGGGAAGTCGCTCGGCGTGGTGTGGACCGCACCGTTCCGCGTCGATTGCACCGCGGCCTTGCGCGACGGGGCCAATGAACTCGTCGTCGACGTCGTCGGCACTTGGCACAACCGCCTGGTGGGCGAGGCGCGCGGTGCATTGCCGCGCTGGACCAAGACCAACGTCACCAGTTCCCAACGCGGGCTCGGTGCCGACCTGCAGAACGGACCGTGGAAGAATCTCGATCCGATCGACGCCGGGCTCTTCGGCCCCGTGCGGCTCATCCCGCTGGCGGTACAACCGGTGGAGTGATGACGGAAAAGGCTCATATGTCTCCCCATCCTACCGGTCGCGCGGAGTTTCCGACCGCGCTCGGGCGCACGCGAAAATTTCCCGCTTTCCGCGATCGGCGCGGACTGACGCTCCGCACTACACCGCTCAACCACCTCGTAGCTCACGGTCCGGCGCAGATCATCCGTTCACTGTCGGTCTTGGCCGTAATCGGCGCGGCCTTGGCCGGGGCGCAGCCGGCACCCGAGCCGTATCGGGAACCGTTTGCCCAGTCGTTTCCGATCCGCCGGGAGCAACACCTGCAAATCAAGGCCTACGCGGACAAGCTGCTCAAGGCGCAGGCGGACCGGGCGCTGCAGTCGGTCGAACCGGATTTCTCGAACCTCGAGGCCTACCAGCGCTCATTGCAGCCGTTTCGGGATCGCCTGAGCACCTTCTTCGGCACCCCTCCGCCCGGCGCCAAGGCGGGCCGGGTGACGAAGTTCCAGCAGGTCGGTGAGGATGCCCAGTGCACGGTCTTCCGGGTCTGGATCGAAGTGATCGACGGCGTGGACGCCTACGGCGTTTACCTCGTGCCCAAGAACCTGAAAGCCAGGGCCCCGCTGCTGATCGCCCAGCATGGCGGGGGCGGAAATCCCGAGGCTATTTGTGATCTGGATACACGCATCAACTATCGCTCGTTCGGCCGCGAGGCGGTGAAGCGCGGCTACATCGTCTGGGCGCCGGCGCTCGCGATGCGCAGCACGTTTAGCGGCGACGAACCGATTCCAAACGCCAGCCGCGAGCTGCTCGACCAGAAGCTCCGGCTCGCCGGCACGAGCATCATCGGGCTCGAGCTTTACAAGATCATCGAGAGCACGCGTACGCTGCTCAAGGTCCGTCCGGAAATCGATGCGGCGCGCGTCGGCATGACCGGATTGTCGTGGGGCGGATTCTTCACCCTGTATGCGACGGCGCTGAGTCCGTTCATCAAGGTCGCGGCGCCCTCCGGCTATTTTCGGGATTACGCCCAGCTCCTGAGCCGGGCGACCGCGGACGAAGCGCGCGCCGCGGAGCGGGAGATTTTTGGTGGCCTCGGGCACTTTCAGGCGATCGCACTGATCTGCCCGCGGCCATGCCTGGTCCAGATCGGCGAGCAGGATGGAGCCTTGAACGACCTGCCGGGCGCCCGGGTGGAGGCGGAGCGCGCCGCGCATTATTATCGCAAGCTCGGCCTCGCCGATCGTTTCCAGTTTGCCCCGCATCCCGGCGGTCATGAGTTCGACCCCCAGGCCATCCTCGGCTTTTTCGATCAACACCTGTGACCAAACGGCGCCTTGGACCACGAGACCACGGACCAAAAGACCAAGGGGCCTCGGGAAACTTGACCTGCTGACAACGAAACTGGGCCGTCAGTGGCTCCGCGAATCAGTACGAGGAACCATGATACCATCCCGGCATTTTTTGCTCCGCGTCATCTTCCTCGCCGCCCCAGCGGCGACGAGTGCGGCGGCCCCCGCCGCACCGCCCAACATCGTGCTCATCCTCGCCGACGATTTGGGCTATGGCGACATCGCGAGCTACGGCGGCAAGGATGTGCCGACGCCGCGAATCGACCGCCTGGCCCGCGAGGGCGCGCGTTTCACGGACGGCTACGTCACGTGCCCAGCCTGTGCCCCGAGCCGCCTGAGTCTGATGGCGGGGGCGTATCCCCAGCGCTTCGGCATGACGTGGAACGACGACCGCAGCGCGCACAAACTCCCGGACTCCCAGCGGCTCCTGCCCGAGCTGATGCGCAACGCCGGCTACGCCACCGGCCTCGTTGGCAAGTGGAACATCGTGCGCAAAGCGGAGACCGTTTTCGACGAGGTGCACGATTTCGTCGAGTGGGAGTCCGACTACTTTCCGCAGGAGGACGGCCGCTATATCGGCAGCAACGCGACCAAGAGCCCGGGTTTCGCCTCGAGCAAGACGCAGTATTGGGGGCCGAAACGCGAGGGCGACGAATACTTGACCGACCGCATGGGCAAACACGCCGCGGAGTTCATCGCCCGCCACGCGAAGAAGCCCTTTTTCCTGTACGTCGCTTTCAATGCGGTGCACAGCCCCTGGCAGGGCCGGCGGAGCGACCAATCGCGCTTCGCCCATCTTCCGCACGAGGTGTTGCAGCTTTACGCTTCAATGCTGACCGCGATGGACGAGAATGTCGGCCGTATCCTCGATGCCCTGCGCGCCCACCAGCTCGAGGAAAACACCCTCGTGATCTTTCTCGGCGACAACGGCCCGGCCAAGGGTGGTCCGCACATCGAGGGCTGGAAATCCGACTGGCCCAAACAAATTGTCGTCGGCTCCGCCGGACCGCTCCGCGGCGCCAAGACCGACTTGTTCGAAGGCGGCATCCGCGAGCCCTTCATCCTGCGCTGGCCCGCGCGACTCGCCGCCGGCGGCACCTACCAAAAGCCGGTCACCGCCATGGATGTGTTGCCAACGGTGTGCGCGGCGGCGGGCGTGGCCATCCCGGCGACCACCGTGGTCGATGGCGTGGACGTGATGCCCTTCGTGCGGGGCGACCGCAGCGGTGTGCCGCACGACACCATTTTCTGGAAGATCAAATCGTCCGCCGCGCTGCGGCGCGGCGATTGGAAGCTCGTCATGCTCGCGCCCGATTGGAAACCGCAGCTCTTCAATCTGGCGACAGACGTCGGCGAAACTCGCGATCTGGCCGCCACGCATGGAGTGTTCATGCGCGAACTCCATGCCGCTTGGCAGGCCTGGAACCAGACGATGCCGCCGCCGGCGCGAGCCACGCCGCTCAAAAAGTGATGTCGTGGGCCGCGGGCCGGCGACGTTTGTCGCTCGGGCCGGAGCCGGCGCGTCGTTCGTCAAGCTTTCGGTCTTGTTTCCCTCGCGTGGACGTAGGCCTTCAAGGCCCAGAATGGAACATCAACCTTCGGCCAATCGTCGCCACCATGCGGTGTCACGCACACCCAATCATGACCGCAATCCGGATATGGCATGGCTCCGGTGACAAGGGCGCGTTGCTTCATCCGCTCGTCCAAGCGGAACGCGATGGTGCTCATTCCCACACAAAATCCGAAAACGATCCCCTGGGTCGAGACCACCACGTATCTATAGGCGGCGGAATCCGGGCAAAAAATCTGCACGTCCCCCAGCCCGTTCACGGCCGTGATCAAGACTTCGGCAATATCGGAGTGCGCCGACAAGTCCCTGAGGTGCGCGAGAACCGGCGCGTTGGTGCGATTGATCAAACTGGCTGGAATTTCCTGCCCCATGTTGGAATCACTTCGCGTTTCTTCGCGTCCGTTCGTGGTCAAACGACCTTCTCCTCCAGCTTCGGTGGCACCCACGCTGGCTTTGACGCATCCAAGCCGAGTGCGACCAGTGCCGCCAGGAACAGTGCACCCGCACAGGCCGTGAAGACATAGGCCTGGCCTTCTTCGCTCGTGGTGCCCACCGCCAAAAGCCACGGCACCATCATCGCCGTGAGCGTGGCGCCAAAGTTGCCCCACATGTTGGCCCAACCCAGAGCCGCCGCGGTGACGCGCCCGCCAATGTCCTGCAGGAAGGCCCAATTCGCCGGCCCCGCCATGTCGACCGCAAACGAGACCAGGGCACACCACCCGACGATGCCCATCGCCGAATCGGTAAAAAGACATCCGATATAGGCCGATCCGGCGATCGTGCCGCAAATGGCCAGTGGCAATCGTCGGCCCCACAACAGGCCAAACCGCCGGGCGCTCCAGTCCGCGATCACACCCCCCGCCAGCTGGCCAATCATGCCGCACGCGAGAACGATGGTCACCATGCGCCCGCCGGCGATATCCTCCACGTGTTTCTGCTCCTTCAAATACGTTGGCAACCAGGTGATGAGGAACGCCCACCCGACGTTGATCAAAAACTGCATCAGGGCGCTCAACCAAAGGCTGCGACTGCGGCAGAAGGCGGCGAGCACGCCGCCCAGCTCCCGGGTCGACAGTTGGTGTTCCTTGAGCGGCTGGCCGATCAGCGCCTTTTCCGCTTCGGTGCAATCCGGATGTTCGGCCGGACTGTTTCGCACCACGCGCCAGTAGAGCCAGGCGACGATCAGGCCGACCGCCCCATCAATCCAAAGCACCGGCCGCCAATGCCCGATGCTCACGACCATCCAGGCCGTGATGAAAGGGGCCAGCGTTCCGCCTATGCGCCCGCCCAGCGTGACAAACGAACTCGCGCGCCCGCGCCCAGTCAAAGGCACCCAGCGGCGAATCAGGGCGGCCGTGGTCGGATAGGCCCCGGCCTCCGCCGCCCCGCACAGCAGGCGCATCGCCACCAGCGCGGGGAAGGAGCTCACCATCCCCGTGAGCGCGGTAAAGACTGACCAGAGGACAATATACGCCGTGAGCATGGGACGCGCCCCGAAGCGATCGCTCGCCCAACCCGCCGGCACCTGAAACAGCGCGTAGGAAAAAAAGAATACCCCGAGGATCCGCCCGATCTCCGGCTTGGTCAGCGCCACATCCGCCTGGAAGGACGCCGCCTTCACGATCTCCGCGAGACAGATCCGATCGAGATAGAGGATGAAGGCCATCGCCATGCTGACGGCGATGATCCGCGCCCGAACGTTGCCCGGTTTCATGCGCGATGAATCTGGCTCCGAGGCAGGCCCCGGCTCACTTCCAGGCCGATCTCAGGAAGCGCAAAAAGTTTCCGCAGAAAATTCCCTCGATGTCATCCGCCTTGTAACCGCGGGCCGCGAGCAGGCCGTCGAGTTTTGCCAGGTCGGCAATGCTGTCGAGATCGAGGGGCGTCTGCTCGGTGCCGTAGCCGCCGTCGAGATCCGTGCCGATGCCGACATGCCGGGAATTTCCGGCCAGCTGGCAGATGTGGTCGATGTGCTCGCAAATCTTCTCCAGCTTCAGGCCGAAGTCCTGCGGTGTGGAGCGGAGATGCGTCCAGCCGTGCACCATCATGATCGCGTCAAAGGCCATGCCGATGACCGAGCCGCGCCGGATCAGCTCCTTGAGCTGGTTGTCATCGAACTGCCGGTTCCAATTCGCCAGGGCGCGGCAGTTCGAATGACTCGCCCACACTGGACCGTGGAAGCGGCCCATCGCATCCCAGAAGCTCTCGTCGCACAGGTGCGTGGCATCGAGAATAATGCCCAGTCGTTCCATCTCCTTCAGCAATTCGTGCCCGCGCGGCGTCAACGGTCCCTCGTCGTCGGTCCCATGCCCGTAGACTCCCGGGCCGTAGTGTACGGGGCCGATCGCCCGCAATCCGTCCGCGTAGGATCGTTCCAGATGCTTGAAGGAGACGATCGAGTCGGCGCCTTCCAGGCTGAGAATGTAGCCGATCGGCCGCTTGGTTGCCGGTGCCGGCGGCGCCCCGAGCCAGAGATCCAAGTGCGCGTCGAGCTGGGCTCGATTGCGGATTTGCACCATTTCGCCGCACGCCTCCATCTCGCGATACCAGGCTAGCTGGCCCTGGGTCTCGGCCCAGGCCTGCTCGGGGCTGGCGAAGCCGGGCAATCGTCCGAAGTACGGCACATAGCGCGCGAGTTGCGTCGCCACGCACAAGCCGACGTTGCCCCGGCGCATTTCCGGGAAGCAGACGGTGTTGCGGCCACGGCTCGGGTTGTCCGTCAGGCCGAGTTCGCGTCGCCGAATGCGCTCCTGCGTCCAGCGCTGGTCACGGTTGAACTCGATCGCGTTCCAGGAGAGATCCAGATGGACGTCGAAGATAAGTTTGGGATTCATGGAAATTGGCTCGCGGCGAAACCTCGTTTCCGAACTGGGGGAGTTTCCCGGATTTCGCTCGGACATGCGGGCAGGTCGCGGGACCTAGAGAGGTTCAGGGTTTCGTCGTTTGCGCAAGCGCCTTGTGCACGCGGGCTCGCGCCACTTATTGAAACACACCCAGAGTAGTGACGCCGCGAAAGGTAGGTCAGGTCTCCGACCTGACCCGTTTTCCTTCGCGGATCGCGGGACAAACCCGATCTACTGTCCGCATCAATACGTCGCCCGGGCCGCCAGCTCGACCATCCGCGTCACACGGTCGATCTCGCCATCGGGCGGCAGTTGATCGCCTGGAGCAATGATCAGCGCGGAACTCGCGTGGCGGAGTTCGAGCCAGGCCTCAACCTGCGCCTCGAAGACAGCCATCGGCACGCCCGCATGGAAGCTGCCGGGCGGCACGCCGCCGGAAAGAATATAGTCCGGCCCCGCCTCCGCGCGGCACTCGGCGGGGGTGAGATCGCCCCAGGGGGCGGGCGTCGCGGCGTCGGCCCCGTTGAAGCCCAGATCCCTTGTCGTCCGCAGCAGGCCACGCAACCGGCCGTCGATGTGCGTCACGATCGGCTTCCCATACTCGTGCGCGATCCCGGTCATCTTCCGGTAATGCTCGCCACTGTAGCGTTGGACCCAACGCGGGCTCTGGGTGTCGCTGGTCAGATTGTCGGAATGAATCAAGACCTGCGACGGTCCCTCGGCCATCAGGCGGCAAACCTTTTCGTGCGCGGCGTTGATGGCCGCCAGGGTCGCCTCGAACTCCGTGGGCTCGTCCACCGCCAGCATCACCGTCTGCTCCACCCCGGCATAGCGGCTCATGAAGAAACCCATGCCGGTGTAGGGTACCTGCACGAGCGCCAGGCCCAGCTCGCCGACCTGCGCGTCGACCTCGCGCCACAAATCCCAATTCGCCGCATAGCGGATCCGCTCGAAAACATAGCGGATGACCTTCAGGTCTTCGGCGCCCTGGATCATGTGATGCGTGATCGGCCAGCTGGAGGTGACTGGAGACCACTCCCGCCGCTCCTCCACGGTGCCCACCGGGGTTTCGAAGCGGTGAAAATAGGTTTCACCACGGATGCCCGAGTCGACCCTGACCGGAGAAGCGTGGGTCTCGCGGTAAAACGAACCGAGATTGACATGAATCGCCGCGCCCGTGCGCCGGTGGAGCGCCAGCAGGGTCTCGACCTTGTCGCGATTGGCGCCGTCGGTTTTGCCCGGGATGAACTTGCCACCGCCGTTGCCCGCGTACCAATACGAAAGGTCGGCCAGGGCGGGAACGGCATCGGGCCGGCCGCCCGTATAGACGGCCAGCAGTTTTTCTCGCGGGGTCATGCTCGTCGACGCGGCGCCCAGGGCGCGACCAGCACACTCACCACGCCGTCCAGCCGCCGTCGACGACGAGGCTGTGGCCGGTGACATAGGACGCGCTGTCCGTGAGCAGGAACAGCGTGGGCCCCACGATTTCGGAGTTGAGGCCGATTCGTCGCAGGGCGGTCTTCTGCGACAAATCGCCGATGAACTCCGGATTGGATTTCTGGATACCGGGGTTGGGAAACGGGCCCGGCGTGACGCAATTGAAGCGGATGCCGGCGGGCCCATAGTGCACGGCCAGGTAGCGGGACAGCTGCAGGACGGCCGCCTTGGCCGCGCCATAGTCGATCGGATTGGGCGTCATCGGATCGTGGTAGATCCGCGGATCGGGCGCGACCACGCCATACATGCTGGAAAAAAGCACGATGCTGCCCGAGCCGCGCGCCTTCATGCGTTCGGCGAGCGCGCGGCAGAGCACAAACGTCGGCGGCAAGGTAAGATCCAAAGTCCGCTGAAAATCCTCGGGCAGCAATGCCTCCAGCCTCTTGCCCTTGGACGAGGCGAACGCGAGGTGCACCAGACCGTCGGGCAACCCGTGTTCGGCGATCGCCGCGTCGAGCACGGCAGGGAGGCCGGCCGCGTCGCTGACATCGAGTGAGCGGGGAATCGTGCGGCCGAGCTTTTGGTCGCGCACAAACGCCTCCGCCCTGCCCGGCAGGTCGAAGCAGACGACCTTGGCGCACTGCGTGTCGAGTTCCGCGGTGATGGCGGAGCCGAGGTAGCCGGCGCCGCCGGTCACCCAGATATTTTTGCCGGCGAGTGAATGCCAAGGTTTCATTTTGCGGTATAGCCTCCATCGATCGGCAGGTTGGCGCCGGTGATGTACGTTGATGCATCGCTGAGCAGGAAGACGACGGCGCCGCCAATTTCACGCGCTTCGGCCATCCGGCCGAGCATCGTCATTTTGGCGTAGCGCTCGAGAAACGCGGCCGCCTGCGGCTTTTCCGGATTGTAGATCCCACCCGGGGAAACGACGTTTACCCGCACGTTGGTGGGTCCATAGTGCGAGGCCAGGTAGCGGGTGAGGTTAATCATGCCGCCCTTGTGGAAAAAATAATCCGGCGGTGCCGACATGGTGGTCCCCTCGTAGAGCCAGGGATTCATCCCGATGGTGCCCATCATGGATGAGATGTTCACGATGCTCCCGGATCGCCTGGCCGCCATCGCGTCGCCAAAGGCGCGCACCGTGGCAAAGAATCCGGTGGCGTTGGTCTCCATCGACGATTTCCAGGCGGCGAGGTCATCATTCATCGTCCGCATCGGCCGGCTGACGGCGTTGAAAACAATCCCGTCGACGCGCCCGTGCTGGGCGAGGACGCGATCGCGGAGGGCGTGGAGGGACGCCTCCGCGCCAATGTCGACTTCATCGACCTGCACGGTGCGGCCGGCGGTGCGTTCGGCGGCCGCCAGCGATTCGAGCGACGTGCGGTTGCGCGACGCAATCACGAGCGTGGCCCCGGCGGTGCTCAGCGAGGCGACGAGCGCGCGGCCCAGCAGGCCGGTGCCGCCGAATTGCACGATTACCTTGCCGTCGAGGGAAAACGAGGTGGTTTCAGACATAAGGGGAGCGGGCCGAGGGTTTGATTGCGGCTGGCAGCGCGTCGATTTGGCCCTGCACGAGTTCGAGCCGTTGCTTGACGTAGCCGGTGAGCGCGACGACGTCGGCCCCGATGTTGATGACGCGGTAGCCCTCGGCCACGAGCTCGGGCAACGGCGCGATCAGGCCGGCGCTCATGGCGAATTTGCCGTGCTTGAGGCAGGCCGCGCCGACGCGCTTGCGGGCGGCGACGACCTGGGGATCGTTCAACTGGCCGACCTTGCCGATGCGATGGCTGAAGTCGCCCGGACCAAAGAGGATGCCGTTGAACCCGGGCACGGCGGCGATTGCCTCCACGTGCTCAAGCGCCTCCGGCGATTCAATCTGGAGGACCACGACCCGCTCGCGATTCGAATGCTCGAGATACTGCTCGATCGGCACCAGGCAGAACTGGCCGTCGAGATTTCCGCCGTCGAGCGCGCGCTTGCCCTCGGGATAAAAGCGCACCCACTCGACAATCTGGCGGGCCTCCTCCGCGCTGGCCACGTGCGGCACAATGATGCCGGTGGCGTCCGCTTCGAACGGACGGATGTAGTCGCTGTAGCTGCCCCGGCCGACCCGCACCCAGGCGTCCATGTCGTGCACGCGCGCCGCCCGGATCTGGCTCTCGATGCCGATCCAGTCGTTGGGGACATGTTCGGTGCAAAGCCATACGGCATCGGCGCCACAGAGGCCGGCGATTTCGACCACTCGCGGATCGGAAAGATTAATTTTGAAGGTCGTCGGAAGATGACCCTCGCGGAGGAGTTTCAGCACGCGGCTGGAGCGTAGTTTCATGAAAATTCGAATGGCGGAGCTCGGTGAAGGAGAGGGCGCAACGGCAGATCCATATCCGCCGGATTCAAGCGGGGCCGATTTCGGCCAGGGCGACCTCACGCCCGCCTTCGTCGCGACTGCGTATGCCGGCGATCACGAGCTGCATCAGCTCGACCGTCTCAGAAAAAGGAAATGGCCGCACCCCCGTCCGCAAGTAGTCGATGAACGCAACGAGCTGCGCCTTGAAGGAAAAGAAGGTGTCGCCGGAAGTGACCTGCACCCTGCCCGCGGTGCCGCAGAGTTGCAGGCAACCGAAACTGCCGTACATGTCGGCCGAGGCCACGACGATGGCGTCGGCGCCGCACCGATGCTTGAGATGTACAATATTGCGCTCCTTCGTGCCGGTGTTGCGCGCGGTCAGAAATCCCGGGCCCAGGATCGGATATATGCTCTCAAGCGCGTGGATGCCGTAGGTTTCCCAGCTCTTCGGCGTCGTGATGCTGACAAAGCGCAACTCCCCCAGCTCGTGCGTCGACAGCCGGTAGGGCATGAACTCCTTGGTGTAGCGCATCGAGCTTGAAGACATGATGGCCTTGCCGGCGGCGACCCAGTCGGAAAACACCTGCAAATCCGGCGCATTGTCGGCCAGCGGCTTGTCGACGAACACCGGCAATCCCGCCTCCACGAACGGCCGGGCGCGCGTCACATGCTCGCCGCCGATATCCGTCGCGATGATGACGGCGTCGACGTGGCCGATCACGTCCGTGGGATGCTGCACCACGTGGGGAATGAGCGAACACTGCGCCACGTGCTCGGCCGTGAATCCACCGTCGCCCGTGCAGCAGACGTGCGTCACCTTCGCCCCCGGGATGGTGAGCGTTTGGGCCGGCTCCTTGTTGAGATACGCGGGAATGCCGGCATACGGGCATTCCTTGGTCATGCGCTCGCGATCGTAGCCATTGAACATGGCACTCCACGAGTAGGGATGCCCGTTGCCCACGGTGCAGCCCAGCATTGCGAGACGGATCTCATTTGGGTTTTTGATCAGTGCCATGGGTTTTTTCGCCGGGCGCGGCGGGTCATTCGACGTTGATGGTGAGCTTGCCCGTCTTGTACTGGCTCTTCCAGACCTCGAGTACGTCCTCCGTATACCGCTCGACCGAACGCTTTTCGCCGACGTGCTTGAGCAACTCCGGGAGCCAGCGTTTGCCAAAGCGCACGTGCTGGGTCTCGTCCGCGATATCGTAGCGGACGAATTGTTCGCTCAGTTCATCGCCGGACTTCCGGTGGGCCTCGACCCGGCGGTGGCGGTAGGGAAACGCGTGCACCTCGTTGCCCATCGTGAGCATGCAGTACTGCATCACCGGGGGAAACTGGCTGCGCCAACGGTAGATTTGCAGAAACTGGGGCGACTTGAACGGATCCATGCCGTGCCGGTGCATCCATTCATACCCCATCAGGCAATGGCGCACCTCGTCGTAGAGATGGCGCGCACTGTCGAACTGGAACTCCCACGGCATGCCCGTCAGGGAGAACAACACCAGCGCGACCGTCTCCGCGGCCAGCATCTCGGTCGAGTAACGTTCGAACTCTTCGATCGTGTGCTGCTCGTGGTCGGTCTCCGGGGGCATCGGCACCGCATCCGCGCCCCGCTGGATGAAGCGGGCGTCGCGCCCGGCCTCGCGCGGCACGCGGAATTCCGTCCGACACGCCGGCGAAGCCGGTGCGCGCTTCCTCCGCGCGGCCAGCCCGCTGACGCCGCCCGCCGCGGCGAGCAACTGCCGCGCATAACGCTCCCAGGCCCGCGCCCTGGCCGCAATTAGGCCGCCCCTTTCCGCCTGGGTAATCAGCGGTTCCACCCGGGCCAGTTGCGCCCGCAGATCGAGCAGGGTGTGCTTGATGGCGTGGACACTTGGCAAATCGCTGTTCGGAAACGTGGCCGTTTCGTGACTCTCCAGCGCTTCAATCAAGCTCGGCACCACCACGCGATACCAGGCCAGGGCCAGCGCGAATTCGTCCGGCGCGTGCAGCATCTCGTCCATCAGCGCCACCAGGGCCACATCGGATGGTTTCTGAAAGGCCGGCGACTGGATTTCCCGCAGGCGCAGGTAAAACGCATTCACGTGCAATGCGTTTTCCCAGATTGAGCGGCCCAGCTCGCATTTGAGCTCGAACGTCGTGGCCTTCGGCAGCCAACCCGCGAGGATCCGCATGCCCTCGTGTTCCACAAACCGGTATCGGTTCAACAGCGTCCGATTGACATCAATCGCGATCGCGTCGTCTGGCGACAAGGCCACGACCGTCGAAGGGACGTCCGGCCCCTGCTTTGGCCGCCGGGTGCCCGTCGTCGTGGAACGTAGACGATGGCGGGTCGATCCTGCGCTGCGGGTCGATTGGGTTTTCACGAGTGTAGTATCGTATTCGACCACTCGCGGACTCGATCGCCCGCGAGGTGATCGAAGGTTCAGGCCGTGACACTGGCGCAGTGCACGCGGGCGCCGGACTCCGCCGAGGCGAGGGCGGCAAGGTTAAAGCGCAGCGTCTGGAGCGCAGCTTCGACCGTGCACAACTTCGTCGGCCTGCCCTCGACCTGGTTGAGAAAGTGATTGGCCTGGGCAATGAAGGGCGCATCGCGGTCCGCCGGGGGGACATCGCGCCAGGTCCAGGCCGATTCGCCGAGGCGGAATGTGCCCCAGCGACGGTTATGAAACTCAATCTTCACGCTGCCCGTCGCGGTGTTGAACTGCAGCGTGCTCTCGTTCGCAGCCTGAAATTGATTCAGCGTGTAGTTTGCGAGCACATCGCCATTCCGGGCGCTGACGTGAACCGTGTCCTCCACCGTGACCCCGGGCAGCACCTGGTGACTGCAATCGCAGAGGACGCTGTCGGTCGGCCCGATGACACTTTCCACCCAGTTGGCCGTATGGGTGAGGGCGTCCTGAATGGCGCCGCCTCCCGTCTTCCGGTCCCGATAGTAAGTTTGGGAATAGTGCGCGGTGTGGGCCGGCCTCCCGCTCGGGAAATGCTGACCGCTCGTCGAGGTCACGTGCCGGATGGCGCCAAATTCGCCGCTTTTCAGAAAATCCCGGGCCTGGAACAACACCGGGTAAACATGCAGGACATACGCCACCGCGGCCTGCCGGCCGGACAAATCGCGGGCCCGGAGCAACTCATCGACGCCCGCCAGCGACTGCGAAAGGGGCTTCTCGATGAGAACGTGGCAGCCCTGTTGCAGGACCCGTATCGCCATCGGAATGTGCAAATGGGCGGGCGTGCAAATCACGACCGCATCGTACTTGTTCTGCGTCAGCGCCTGCTCCCAGTTGTTGGCGGTCGCGACCGAATAGATCTTGGCCATGTTTTCCAACAGGCCGAGGTTGGCATCGCAGGCGGTGACCTGCGCCCGGCCCGTGCACTGAAAACAGCGCACGTGGCGCTCCCCAATGCTGCCACAACCGATCACCAATACGGAATGTCTGGCCATAGAATGGATAAAAGCAGGATTTGCTCAGCCCCGCTGTCTGGCAGCCGGAGCATGTCCCACCAAAGCAGTGTTGTTCGCTTGCAAATATGTATACAAGTGCATGCTTTATTTTGATGAGAAAAGTCAACTCGGATGTTGCCTACGACCACATCCGGAAAAAAATCCTGAGTGGCGAATATCCCCCGGGCCACCCCTTGCTGACGGAGCTACTGGCGGCAGAAATCAAGGTGAGCCGAACCCCGGTGCGCGATGCGCTGCGACAGCTGCAGACGGATGGGTTGGTCACGATCCGGACCCATTTGGGCGCCAGGGTGAAGCAGATGGAATTGAAGGAATTCAGGGAAATGTGCGACATGCGCCTGGCGCTGGAAAGCCATGCCGCGGGTCTGGCTGCCGTCAATCACTCCGAGGCGGATCTCCGCGAGATTCAGTTTGCCTTGGAGTCGATGCGGCGGTTGACGGACCAGATCGTCGCCGCCCGGCAGGAGGAGCCGCTGCTACGGCAACTGGTGCGGGAGGACGTAAGGTTTCACATCGCGATCATCACGGCGGCGAAAAACGATCTGATGAAGAAGGAAATTCTCCGGCTGCACTTGATCGACCGGGTGGTGACAGTGCCGCCCCTCTCCGTCCAGCCGGCCGTGCCCAAAGTCGACTCCGACACCCGACGCCGCGCGGTCCTGGCCAAGCACAAGGATATTTTCACCGCGATTGCCCGCTCTGATGCCACGACCGCCAAGCGCGAGATGGAGTTTCACCTCCAGGAATTGATCGATCACAATTTCCTCCTCATGACCCGGACCGAAAGCGGCGTCGTCGCACGTGAACTGACGGCGGAAGAGCTCGCCTACCGTTCCTGAACCGGCTTTTTCGTTGACACCGTCACCCGCCGAATGTGGCTGTATACAATTTCTGTTGGCCAACGGGTTAGTGACGTTTACCCAACTCGCCGGAGGTTTTGATTTTCCACCAACGCAATTTCACCATGATCCTCGATACCCTCAGCCAGTGGCGGCAATATAACGCGCTCTCACCGCGGTTCGAAAAGGCCTTCGCCTTTCTGCAACAGGTGACGGACCAGACGCCGGTCGGTCGCCATGAAATCGCCGGTGATGATGTCTTCGCTCTCGTCCAACGGCACAACACCAAGCCGGTCCAGGAGCGCAAGTATGAGGCGCACCGGAAGTATATTGATATCCAATACGTCCACAGCGGACGCGAAATCATTTACTGGGCCCCCCTGCCCCTCCTGACGACCGTGACCATGCCCTTCGACGTTGAAAAGGACGCGGCGCTATTCGGTCTCATTCCAGAGGGCGTGCCGCTTCAGGTCAGAGCGGGTCAGTATGCGATCCTGTTTCCGGAGGACGGTCACGTTCCGTCCTGCGCTTGGGAGGAAGCCGCCGAGGTGTTCAAGGTCGTGATCAAGGTGCGGGTTTGACCGCCCGCGCGTCACACCGACGCCACGGCATCTGAATGTCCGGCTGGGCGCGCCGCGCTCATCCGGCAACCAAAGACAATGGCTGCGTGACATTTGGCAATAACCGCGTGGCAGTTTCCCGCGGATAGTCGGATGGTTGAGCCGGCAAGCCATGCGGGCCTGGATCACAGTCAAAATTGCGTTGCGGGCGTTGCAGCGAAACGTGATGCGCTCGATGCTGACGGCACTGGGTATGATTATCGGCGTCGGCGCCGTCATCGCGATGGTGAACATCGGCCACGGTGCCAAGACTGTGGTCGAGGCGCAGGTCGCCAGCCTGGGCCAGAACATCATCACGGTGTTCCCCGGCTCGACGAGTCGCGGTGGCACACGAGGCGGCTGGGGCAGCCACGGCACCTTGACCGTCGATGACGCCGATGCCATCCGACGCGAGGTCACCGATGCCTTCGGGGTCAGCCCCGAGGTGCGGGATCGCAGCCAGATCCTCGCCAACGGCCTTAACTGGAACACCCAAATCCTCGGCACCGATCCCAGCTACCCCGACATCCGCTCCTGGCCCGTGGCGGACGGAGTGTTCTTTTGGGACGACCATGTGCGGACCAACGCCAAGGTCTGCGTGATCGGCCGGACCATCGTCGATCAGATCTTTCTGGGCGAGGAGCCCGTGGGCAAGACACTCCGCATTCGCAATATTCCGATGCTTGTCATCGGCGTGCTCGCGCCGAAGGGGTTCAATTTCAACGGGCAGGATCAAGACGACGTCGTGATCGTTCCCTATACGACGCACCTGAAGCGGATCGCGCACCATCCGACCCTGAATTCGATTCTAATCCAGGCCATGAACGCCGAGCGGATTCCGATCGTCCAGCAGCAGGTCAACGATCTGCTGTCGCAGCGCCGGCATTACGCCGAACCCGATTTCCTGGTGCGCAACCAGGACGAGATCGCGGCCGCCGCCACCGCCACCTCCCGGACGATGACCTTGTTGCTGGGTGCGATCGCGGGGGTGTCGCTCATTGTCGGCGGAATCGGAATCATGAACATCATGCTGGTCTCCGTCACCGAGCGCACCCGTGAAATCGGAATCCGGCTGGCCGTCGGGGCGCACGCGCACGACGTGATGCTCCAGTTTCTGGCCGAAGCCATTGTGCTGAGCGTCTGCGGCGGCATCCTCGGAATCGTGGCCGGGATCGGGTGCTCGGAGATCATCGCCCGGATCAATCAATGGCCGATGGCCTTGTCGTCGGTCGCCGTGGCCAGCGCGGTGCTCTTCAGTGGAGCCATCGGGATCTTCTTTGGTTTCTATCCCGCCCGCAAAGCGGCCAAGCTCGATCCGATCGAGGCCCTGCGCTACGAGTAAGCGGCTGCCCCTCCGGCCCGGCGTGGCCGGCGAACCGGATCGAGTCACTCGTCGCGACCCAGCCCGCGCCACCGGATTCGTGGTTGAACGCACGCGGTTACTGTCCTTCCCCTTATCGGCGATGATAAAGAAACGGATTCTGCTGACCGGCGCCGCGGGCCGGGTCGGTCGCCTGGTGCGGCCTCTCCTGCAAAACGCCTACGCCCTGCGAGTGTCCGACGTGCGTCCGCTGGTGCCGCTGGCCGACGATGATGAAATTCTTCCCGGTGATCTAACGGATGCGGCGGTGGCGCGTGCGGCGGTCGAAGGTGTCGCCGCCGTCGTACATCTTGCCGGGCTCGTGGCTCCGGCCGTGTCGTTCGAGGACACGCTGGCCCCCAACTATCGGGCGGTGCTCGCCCTGCTCGAAGCGTGCCGGCACACCGGCGTGCCGCGATTTGTTTTCGCGAGCAGCCATCATATCGTGGGCCTCCACCCGCCAGGGCCCCTGAGCGTCAGTGCGGCGGTTGCTCCGGACGGATTTTATGGCCTCAGCAAGGCGTTTGGCGAGGCGGCCTGTGCGCTCTATGCCCGGCGATTCGGCCTTCGCACCTTGATCGTCCGGATCGGAAACGCGGATCCAAGGGTGATCGATGGCCGGCGCGAACGCCTGTGGGTAAGCGCCCGCGATCTCACGCAGTTGTTCACCATCGGGATCGAGCACGAAGGCCTGGAATGCGAAACCGTCTATGGCACATCGAGCTGTCCCGATGCGTTCTTCCCAAACGACGAGGCCCGCCGGCTTGGCTATCGTCCGCTGGACCTGGCCGGAGAGCACCACAGCGCCGAGTTTAAGCCGCTTTCGGCCATGACCGCGGCGGAGGGAGCGAGTCACGTGGGCGGATCGTTTGCGGCCAGCGTTTTGCCCGACCCTTTCTCGCGCACATGAGAATCCTCCTTCTGCACGCCTTGGTTTTGGCCACCGCCACCGCGGCTGCCGCGGTTCCGAATTTTGCCAACCCCGTCGTCCGGCAGCGCGCCGATCCGCACCTCACGCTGCACCCCGACGGCTGGTACTATTTCGCGGCCACCGTTCCAGAATACGACCGTCTCGAACTGCGGCGGGCCAAGACTCTTTCCGGCCTCGCCGCCGCTGAAACGACGACGATCTGGCGCCAACACGCCACGGGCCCGATGGGCTCGCACATCTGGGCGCCCGAGTTGCACTTCATCACGGACAAATGGTACGTGTACTTCGCTGCCGGCGGCGCGGAGAAGGACAAGGTCTGGCAAATTCGCATCTACGTTTTGGAGAATTCCGCCGCCAATCCGCTCGAGGGCACCTGGATCGAGCGGGGCCAGTTGAAGACGAACTGGGAATCGTTCGCCCTCGACGCCACGACCTTCGCCCACCGCGGCAGACGCTACCTCGCCTGGGCGCAAAAGGACCCGAACATCAAGGGCAACACCAACCTTTACCTCGCGCGCAGCTACCGCGAGATCCAAGGCGATCCGTTGCACGATCCCAACCGCCACACGCGCCTGCAGCCGCTGACGTGGCGTGCGGACGGCACGCCGGATTTCGGCGTGCCCTGGCCGGACCCGAGGACGCCATAGCTTCTCAACCGCCCATTGCCTTTCGGACGACTGCGGGGAACGGACCTTCCGGTTCGTTTGATGGCCGCAGCGCGACAGGTGAACCAGATGATTGAACGGACTGGGAGGTCCGTTCTCCGGACGGTCCCGCTCCGGAGGGCAGCAATCTGGATCTAAATTCCGCGGTTCCTGCGGAGGAAATCATCGACCAGAGGGATCCAGTCCGCAGGCTGGCCGGCGATTCGCCCCCACTGGTAACCCACATGCCCAAGAAATCTGCTTCCGGTCACTCCCACCGTCGATGCTGCGTGCTCCTGCTGGCAGCAGCGCTGCTGGCCGTGCCTGGCACCCCAGTCCTCGCGGCCGGGTCGGCTGGCAGCCATCCACCGCCGATCATCCCGCGCCAGTCAATCGTGCTCTTCAACGGCCGGGATCTTTCCGGCTTTTATACCTGGGAAGCGAAGCACGGCCGCGAGGACCCGGATCGGGTTTTCACCGTCGTGGATCAGGTGGACGGAGCCCCGGCGATTCGCCTCAGCGGCCAGCACACGGGTGGGATTGTCACCAAGGCAAGGTACGCCAACTACCGCCTCGTGGTCGAATATCGCTGGGGCCTCGTCACGTGGGGACCAAGGAAGAACCGGGTGCGCGCCGGCAGCATCTCGCTGCATTGCCAGGGCGAAGATGGGAACCATGCGAAGGATTTCCGCAGTCCCTGGATGCGTGCGGTCGAACTGTTTCTGGCCGAGGGCGCCGTGGGCGATCTGATCTTGCTCGGAGGTTACGAGCGCGAAAACCCAAAACAGATTTTCCCCGCGCTGACGGCGACCGTGAAGCCGGGCACCCAGAGGTGGGATCCCAACGGTGTGCCCACCGAGTTCAAGCAGGGTCGGATTCAGTGGCAGGGCCGCGACCCGGACTGGAAGGACGTGCTTGGTTTTCGCGGCCGCAACGATCTCGAAAAACCGACCGGAGCGTGGAACCGGGTCGAAGCGCTCTGCGCCGGCGGAGATGTGACCGTTTTCGTCAACGGCGTGAAAGCCAACGAGGCCACGAACGGAACGTTCAGGGAAGGCCCGATCATGATCCCCTCCGAGGGGGCCGAGATCTTTTTTCGCCGGATCGAACTGCATCCCCTCGAGCATTGAGGCACGGCGGCGACGGCAGGGCGTTTCCCGATCAACCCGCCTCGCCGCGGCGAGCCCGGGCACGGCTATGGTCCGCCCGGCTTCACCTCCGCGCGGCGCAGCAGTTCGTAGTTCTCGATGTCGATCCCGACCGCCTGGAGCGATTCGACCGCCGGGATCGCCGCGGTGAGATCCGCGAGAGAGCCCCACTCCACGCCGAGGCGCGCCCGGAGCGCGAGGATGACCCGCCCCTTGAAATGCGCCCGCGGCCATTCCGTGGCGTTCGCGATTGCGGCGGGCTGGCTTCGCTCGTACGCCATCAGGCTGATGCTCGCCACGGCACCGGCAAGCCGCTCGAACCACGCATCGCGATCGGCGGCCGACGTCCACGCCACGGAACCCGCGGGCGGCAGGCGATGGTACCAGTACGCGAGCGCCGCCGAGACCGCGAGTTCACGCCCGCCCTGCGCGTCGAGGTGCGCCCGCAGGGCGAGGCAGAGCGCAACATAGTTCTCGAGCCGGCGGCGCTTTTCCACTGCGATCGCCTTTTTCCACTCCGGTTGCGCATGGGGTTCGATGTCGAGCGCGAGGCCGTCGAAGCGCTCGGCCACTGCGGGGCGCGCCGCGTTGAACTGCAGCACCCGCCTTTCAACGGTCGCGAGGAAGTCGGCCCGATTCGCCAGCTCGAGTGCTTTGCCGTCGGCCAACAGCGCCTCCGAGCGGATGCCGGCGGCGTGGAGCTTGCGGTTCCAGGCCGCCACGGCGTCGGCCGATTTTTCCGGCAGGTCCGCATAGCTGCCGTAAACGCGCCGGATGTTCCATCGGCGAAATAACGCCAGTGCCTCGTCCTCGCGCGCCGCTTGGCCCACGATGTTGACCGCCCCGTCGGGACTCGACGGTTTTGACCAAAACCAAATTCCACGGGGTTTGCCCTCAGCCGACCCTGCGGGTTGGGCCGGCACCGGTGACGCCATGCCAGCAACCGCAGCGAAGGTGAACCAAAACGCCAGGCAACATCGCCGTCTCATGCGACCGGACTGAACCGTAACAATCGACGGAGCAAGCCCCGGAGCGTTCATCAACGTCGATTACGATTCGGCGTGAAGCTGAATGCAGGAGCCTGCAAAAAACCTCCCGCCGTCCCAAGTCATCAATCGATGCACATCCTCCACTCCGTGCGCTTGCGCGCTCAAGCCAGCGCACCGAAGTCACGGCGTCCGGCCTCGGTCACGGCACCTCATACACTTCAACCAATGCCACACCCGTGGTGCCGCCGATGCCGCTGACAAGTGCCGTGTAACTGCCGGGCGGGACGCTGACGAGCAGCGCGGCGTCCTTCGAATCGGCGGGCAGAGCGAACGCGCCCGCGCTCGCGGCCGCCGCCGCGAGTTCGGTGGCGTTGGGGGCGGCGGTCCAGTTGTCGTTGGCGGCGACGGCGAACCCGTTGCCGTCGACCAGCGTCAGTTGTGGATCGACGAGAGTGCCGCCGACGCCAAAGAGGGCGAGCGTGGGGCCGACGGCGCGGACAAGGATGCGCTTGGATTGCGGGCCGTTGATCACGACGCCGGGGATGGCGACCGCCTCACCCGTGCCAACCAAGAGCCGGGTGGAGACGTTGACCAGGCGAGCGTCGTCATCATTATTCTCATACACTTCGGCGAGGGCGATGCCGGTCGTATCGTTCACGCCCGTCACCTGCACGGTGTAGTTGCCGGGCGGGAGCGTCGTGTTGATGACCGCGTCGAGCGTGCCGAAAGCAAGTTTGAAGGACGTGAAATTGCCGAACCAATTTGGCGAGGTCGCGTTCTCGGCGGTGGCGTTGTCGTTTTCAGCCAACCTGACGCCCTTCGCGTCAAACAGTACAATCTTGGGATCGGCCAAAAACCTGGTGACGCCGAATTGCGCGAGCCCCGGACCGATTCCCCGGATCAAGATGTGCTTGGACTCGCGGCCGGAGATGACGAACCCGGTGATCATGCTGGCCTCGCCCGTGCCGACGAAGCCCCGGGTGCCGAGGTTGGCCAGCCGGGGGCGCGGGTCGATGCTCAGCGTCACGAGGTCGCTCGCGATCGTGCCAAGGGCGTTGCGAATCACGAGTTGGTAGGTTCCGACACTGCTGACACTGGCTGCGACGGAATACGTGATGGGATCCACGCCGGCGTCGAGCGGGTCGCGGACCGGCACGCCGTTGAAAAACCACTGGTAGGCGAGCGGGCCGGAGCCGGCCACGTCCGCCCGAAGAATCGCCTTGTGGCCGGCACTGGCCGATATGCTGACCGGTGCCGACGCGAACGACGGCGCCCGCGGCGTGACGTTGACGGGAATGGCGGGGCTGACAACCGAACCGGCGGCGTTGCTGACGTTGGCGTAGTAGGTCGCGGTGGAGCGGACGTTGGCGAGCGTGAGCGCGGTGTCGCCGGTTGGGTCGGAGGACGGCAGCGGCGAACCGGTGTCTGCGCCGGCGAATCGGGCGATCCAAACCGTGGTGAGCGGCGCGGTGCCGGCGGCGCTCACGTGCAGCGTGACGGTGTCGCCGCCGGGAACCGTGATCGGGCGCGGGTTGAGATCCGAGATGATGACCGGCGGATGGGCGGGCAACGCGATGTTGCGGGCGACGAGACGATTCAGCCGGACCGGAACGTCGGGAGATGAGCCGGCGCCGGCAATCACCACGCGGCCGTCGGGTAATGGCGCCACCGCGGTCACGGCGTAGAAGCGCTGGTCGGTGTCGGCCGCGGCCAGCGTGTGGGTGTCGGTGCCGTCGGGCCGGAAGCGGGAGACTCTCCAGTAGCTGCCCAGCAGCGAACGGGCGATGACGATATTGCCATTGGCTTCGGTGGCTGCCGCGAACCCCGGAAACGGATAACGGCCGATGGACTCGCCCTGCGAGACGAAGCTGAGGTCGGGCGTGCCGTCGGCATTCAGCCGCTCCAAGCTCCAGCGCCCCCCGGCCGGAAACGAAGCATACCGGCTCACGAGCAGGATTCGTCCTTCGGGTTGGAACCCCAACCAATCGGCAATGTGATTGCCCGCGGCGGTCACGGTGAATGAAGGATCGGCGCTGCCGTTGGCGAGCAGCCGTGCGAGGTAGCCGCGGCCCTCGATAAAAAACGCGCTCTCCATTCGATAGCCCGCCACGAGGATTCTTCCGTCCGGCAGCACCGCGGCGCGGGACAGATTGATCCTTTCGGACGCGGTCGGAGTCGGCGACACGCTGATTTCGGCACTGGCAAACGTCGCGTCGAGCGAGCCGTCGGGATTGAGGCGGTGAAGTTTGATCGTGCTGTTGACCACGAGGATTTTCCCGTCGGGTTGCAGTACGAGTTGGGTGACGTGCTGGTAGAGTGGCGCGGTGCTGACGAATCCCGAATCGCGCGTGCCATCGGGGTTGTAGCGGGCGATGAACATCTGAGTGGGCACGGAAAAAGAGCTCGGACTATCGAAACCACCGCCGACAAGAACCTTTCCGTCGGGTAGCGCGAGCATGGCATTCACCCGGTGGGGTGGAGTTGCTCCGGCGGCAAACGCGGGATCGAAGATCTCGGTCGGCGCAGGAATCGTCGGGACAACCGTGAGGACCGCGGCGGCGGACGTAGCTGAGCCAAGCGTGTTGCTTGCGATCACGGTGTAGCGACCGGCGTGGGCGGGCTGGAGGTTGGTGAGGGTGAGGGCGTCGGCGGTGGCGCCGGCGAGCGGCTGGCCGTTGAGCGACCATTGGTAGGTCAGCGGCGCGGTGCCGGTGGCGACGACGGAGAGCAGGACGTTGTTGCCGACGGCCTCGGTCAGGCTCGCAGGCGGCGTGACGATGGCAGGCGCGGCTTGGGCCGCGGTCGAGCGAAGGATGGTGCCGCCCATGCCGACGGCGACGAGGGACGTGGGACTACCGGCGAGGGCGAAGAGCGGCGAGGAATTGCCGGTGGGACGCGCGGTCCACACCGTGCCATCGGGGGAGGTGAGAATCGAGCCGTTGGCCGCGGCGCCGACGAAGACGTTGTTGAAAAACGCGACCGCGCGCATCGGCGCGGGCGCGTAGTTCCCGCGCCAGGTGGCGGCGTCGGGCGCGGTGAGCACCAGACCGCCAGCCCCGACCGCCACGAAAGTGCGGCGCGCGTAAGTGACGGCTTCGAAGTACGCGGATGTAGCCAACGAGCGGGAAAAGAACGCCGCGGCATCGGCGGTCGTGACAATGCGCCCGGCCTCGCCCGTGGCGACAAAACTCCCGTAGCCGAAACACAGTCCGCGCAGCCAGCCGGGAGAGAAAACGGCAATTGCGGCGGGCGTCCACGTGCGGCCGTCGGGCGAAGTGACGGCCGCGCGATTTTCGCCGACGGCGAGCCAGCGTCCGTTGCCGAAGGCGACCGCATTGAGCCGTTCGGTCGTGCCGCTCGCGCGCGGCGTCCACGCGAGGCCGTCGGTTGACGTGAGCAGCATGCCTTTGTCGCCGACCGCAACGAATTGGTTGTTGGCGTAGCCGACGCCGACGAGCCACGCAGTCGTGCCGCTGGTGCGAAGCGCCCACGAACTGCCGTCCGACGAGGTGAGAACGGTGCCGGCTTCGCCGACCGCGACGAAGAGGTTGTTGCCCCACGCGACTCCCCATAGACTCTGCGCGGTTGGCGAAGACGCAACCGACCACGTGTCTTGCGCCCGCAGGGCCACCGTGGAGATCAGGGCGAATGCGAAGATGGCCGCGAGGCGTTTCACGATCGGAAACTCGCGGACGCGGCACGGCGGAGCAAGTGTCGCTGGTGGAAGAGGCTCCATGAAGTATGCAAAGGTGGCACCGTGATGGACCGCTTTAATGATGACGAGTTACCCACGGCGTCCCGATTTCGTGCCAGCGGCGGAAGTCCCGAATGCTGCAGCGGAAAGAACGGTCTGCCGCTGCGCTTCGTTGGTCGGGGAATTTGGTTCGAACTGGCCGGAGTGACCTGATAACTCCGGCGCCCGTGATATCCCCCAACGACTCCGGCACGCCCCACCCTGCCGCGCCCCACCTCGAACGCCACCTCACCCTGTTCCCCGCGACGGCGTTGAACATGTCCAACATGATCGGCGTCGGGCCGTTCATCACGATTCCCCTCCTGATGTCGGCGCTGGGCGGACCGCACTCGATGCTCGGCTGGCTGGTCGCGCTGTGCATCACGCTCCCCGACGCGCTGATTTGGAGCGAACTCGGCGCGGCGCTGCCCGGCTCCGGCGGAACGTACCGCTGGCTGAAGGAAGGTTTCAACCCGCAGACGTGGGGCCGGCTGATGGCCTTCCTCTTCATCTGGCAGTTCATCGTCAGCGGCCCGATGGAGATCGCTTCCGGCTATATCGGCATCGCCCAGTATCTTGACTATCTGTCGCCTGGTATGACGCAGACCGGGGGCGGACTGTCGCTCAAGGGCGGCGCGGTCGTCATTGGGCTCGGGCTCCTCAACGTTTTTCTGCTCTATCGTCGGATCGGCAGCATCAGCAAACTCATGATCACGCTGTGGGTTGGCGTCATGTTGACCGTAGCCGTGATCCTCGTAGGGGGCGCGCTGAACTTCGACCCGCGCAAGGCGTTCGACTTTCCGCCGAATCCCTGGGCCTTCTCGATGGGCTTCCTGCTCGGGCTGGGCGCCGCAACCCGGATCGGCATCTACGATTTTCTCGGGTACTACGACATCTGCTACCTCGGCGACGAAGTGAAGAACCCCGGCAAAACGATCCCGCGGGCGATCATCACGAGCCTCGTGCTCGTGGCGGCAATGTACGTGGGCATCAACCTCAGCATCAACGGGGTGATCTCGTGGCGCGAGTTTGTGCCGGCCGAGCAGCATCCCGAAATCGCCAACTTCATCGGCTCCATCTTCGTGGAACGGCTCTGGGGCACGACTGCCGCCGGGGTCTTCACGTTATTGGTGGTCTGGACGGGCATCGGCTCCGTGTTCGCCCTGTTGCTGGGGTATTCGCGTATTCCGTACGCCGCGGCGAACGACGGCACGTTCTTCCGGGTGTTCGGGAAAGTGCATCCGCGCGGCCATTTTCCCCACGTGGCCCTGGTCGTGCTCGGCGTGCTGGCGATTGCCGCGAGCTTCGTGTCGCTCGGCGTGGTCATCGACACGTTGATCGCGGCGCGGATTCTGATCCAGTTCATCGGCCAGATTGGGGCGCTTTGGTTGCTGCGGAAACATGCGCCGAATCTCTCGCGGCCGTATAAAGTGTGGTTCTACCCGTTGCCGCTGCTCGCGGCCGGCCTCGGCTGGCTGCTGGTGTTCGCCACCACGCCGCCGATGGTCATCGCATTCGCCCTCGGCGCCCTCGCACTCGGCGTGGTCGGCTACTTCGGCTGGGCGAAGACCACGGCCAAATGGCCGTTCGCGTAGCAGCCAGTCATAACGATCGGCCCAGCATTCGTCCTTCAACAATCGGCATTCCTAACTCCGACCGTCAGCCAGCGCGTCGAACAAAATCTCGACCGGATGCAGCGCGCGCCGGGCGGTGGCGTCCTTGATTTGATGGCGGCAACTTGTACCGGGCGCGGCGAGCAGCGTGTCCGCCGGCGCCGCCCGCACCGCCGGGAAGAGCACGAGTTCACCGACCTGCTGCGAGAGCGCAAAATGCTCCGCCTCGTAGCCAAATGCGCCCGCCATGCCGCAGCAGCCGCTCGGGATGAGTTGCACCCGGTAGTTTGCCGGCAACTCCAGCATTTGCACCGTCGGCGTCAGCGACGCCAGCGACTTCTGGTGACAATGCCCATGCAACTTGATCTGCCGCGGCGCCGTCGTGAAGGCATCCCGCCGGATGCGTCCGCGACCGGCCTCCCGCGCGATGAATTCATCGACGAGCAGCGCCTGACCGGCGAGCCGCCGGGCCGCGGCCTGCAAATGCGGCGGCATCAGGTCCGGATATTCGTCGCGGAATCCAAGGATCGCCGATGGCTCGATCCCGATCAGCGGGGTCTCGGCCGTGACGACATCCTGCAACAGTTCGACGTTGCGAATCGCGAGCTTCTGCGCGTCCCGCACCAGGCCTTTCGAGAATTGCGCCCGGCCGCTGTCGACGTGCTCCGGGATGACAACCTCGTAGCCAAGCCGGTTGAGCAGCTGCACCGCCTTGATGCCGACGTCGGTATCGTGGTAGTTCGTAAACTCGTCGCAAAAAAGCAGCACGCGACCCTGGGCAAAGGGACCGTGCCGGTTCGCCTGCTGCCCGTGCCAGCGGCGCAGCGTGGTCGCGTGGAGGGTCGGGATGCTCCGCGCGGGGGCGAAGCCGGAAAGCCGCTTGATCAGGCCCGCGATGGCGGAATTCGTGACCAGCCAGTTGTGCACGGCCGGTGCCAGCGAGGCCAGGGCCATCGCCCGGGAAAAATTCGCCACGAGTCGCGAGCGCAACGGCACGCCGTGCGCATCGTGGTGGTGCTGCAGCCATTCGGCCTTGAGCCGGGCGATATCGACATTGGACGGGCACTCCGACTTGCAGCCCTTGCACGAGAGGCAGAGGTCCATGACCTCCGCGATCTCCTCGCTGTCGAATGGCCGCGCCGGGTCGCGCGGATTCGTGAGCATGTGCCGGAGCATGTTGGCCCGGGCGCGGGTCGTGTCCTGCTCGTTGCGCGTGGCCATGTAACTCGGACACATCGTGCCACCCATGAGGTGCGACTTCCGGCAGTCGCCGGATCCGTTGCACTTCTCGGCCGCGCGCAGCACGCCTTGCGTGGCGCTGAAATCGAACACGGTCGCGTATTCCGGCATGGGGTGGCCCGGACCGTGCCGGAGCGATGTGTCCATCGGCGGCGTGTCGATGATCTTGCCCGGATTGAGCAAGCCCAGCGGATCGAAGGTTTCCTTCACCTGCCGCATCATCGCGTAACAGGCGTCGCCGACCATGAAGCGGATGAACTCGCCACGGAGCCGCCCGTCGCCGTGCTCGCCGCTGAGCGACCCGCGGTATTTCTTCACCAGCGCGGCCACATCAGTCGCAATGCCCCTGAACATCTTCAGGCCTTCCTCGGTCTTGAGGTTGAACAAGGGCCGCGTGTGCAGTTCGCCGGAGCCGGCGTGCGCGTAGTAGACGCAGGAGATGCCGTACTTGTCGCGCATCAGCCCATCGAATTCGCCGATGTAGGCCGGCAGGTCGGCAACCGCGACGGCGGTGTCCTCGACCACCTCGCGCGGCTTGGCATCGCCGGTGACATTGGTCATCACGCCCTGGCCGGCGCGGCGGAGTTCCCACACCTTGGCCACATCGCCATCCCACAAGACGGGAAAGGCATGCCCGAGTTTCGCGGCGCGCAGCTCCGCCTCGAGCGCAGCCAGCACGGACTCGGTCTCGGCCCGCTCCGCGCGCCGAATCTCGATCACGAGAATCGCTCCGGGGTCGCCTTGGACGAAGAACCGGTTTTTTGCCTGCTCGAGATTCTGTTTCGTGCACTCGAGGATGTGCCGATCGATTAGCTCCACGGCGCTCGGCCCATGGCGCAGCGCGACCAGCGTGGCATGAAGCGACTCCTGAATTGTCGCGAAATGCGCGCACATCAGCGCGGCGGGCGGCGGCAGCGGCTCGCAATTGAGCTCGAACTCCACCCCGAGAAACAGCGTGCCCTCGGAGCCCGCCAGCAACCGGCAGAGATTGAAGGGACGGTCGGAAGCGGGATCGAACACCGCGCAATCCATCAGCAGGTCCAGCGCGTAACCGGTGTTGCGCCGCGTGACCGACGGCTTCGGATAGTTTTCGCGGATCAGGTCGCGATTGCCGGCGTCGCCCAGCAGGTCGCGCACGGTGCGGTAGATCTTAGCCTCGAGGCCATCGTCAGCGACGCACTTGGCGGAAAACTCCTCGCGGGTCAGCGGACCAAACGTAACCTCGGTGCCATCACTCAGGAAACCGCGGGACGACACCAGGTGGTCGCGCGTCGTGCCATACACGACCGAATTGGAACCACACGAATTGTTGCCGACCATGCCGCCGATCATGGCGCGGTTCGCCGTGGACGTCTCCGGGCCGAAGAGCAGCCCGTGCGGCTGGAGGGCCAGGTTGAGTTCGTTGCGCACGACCCCCGGCTGCACGCGCACCCGACGCCGGGCGGCTTCAATCGAGACGATGCGATTGAGATGCCGGCCGACGTCGACGACGATGCCACCGCCCACCACCTGACCGGCCAGTGATGTGCCCGCCGTGCGCGGGATGAGCCCGATCCGGTGCTGGCGCGCGAAAGCGAGCAGCGCACGCACGTCAGCCTCCGTGCGCGGGAGGGCGACGGCCGCCGGCAGTTCCTGATACTCGGATGAATCCGTGGCATAGACCAGACGCAGGGTGCGGCCGGTGTGAAGTTCGCCACTGAGCGAGGCAGCGAGACGTTTGAAATCGTCGGAAGTAGGCGCAGTCACGACCACTAGCATGGCAGTTTCCGCGCGGTTGGCGAGCCTCGGCGAGGCACAACGATTTCCCTCCGCGATGCAATTGGAAGCCGCCCACGCCCCAAAATTGGGTATGAATTGTGGCGTGCAATTCGCAACCGCTTCACCGCCCGTCCGCATCCGCGATGCGCGTCGAATCACGCCACTCCGCCCCGCCCGATTTCGTCCACCCTGGCAAAGCTCAGCTGAGTCGACGCTAATGACACAGTCTGGGCGGAAGGAAGAGAATGTCGCCAGCCAGCCACCAAAGACCTGGCGCACGCGGAGGCGCGGAGCGCGCGGAGATGGCCGGCTTTCTCCGCCCCCCCGCGCCGCCGCGTGAACCACTGCCTCAACTTCTTCATCAGGCTGCGCACCAGACCACCTCCCCCAAGCGGCGCCTGGGCCGACCTACTGCCCGATTTTGGTTTAGTCGGTGGCAACCAGCGCAACGCGCCGCGGTTTGCGTCTGCGCCGATACGCCGCGACATGTTTGGCATAGGGGAAACCGGCCGGGGTCATAACGAGAATCGAGAGTAGTGCCTGGACTCGGACAAATACGCCGGCGGGGACCGCCAGAATCGATGGGCGCGACGGCTGGAACGAGATCGTGGTCGAAAACGGCGGCGACAAGACCATCACTGTCATCGGCGTGGAGGTCGCGATCCGGCCACGGGAACAAAGTTGAGGTTCACGCTTGCTCCCGTGCGGCGCCCGGCACCATTCAGGTCTGAAACCATGAAATTTCTTCTCCACTTCTTCGCCTTCGCGCTGATCGCCACGGGCCTCGGCGGACAAACCAGGAAATTCGACACCGTCGTTTACGGGGGCACGGCCGGCGGGGTGATGATGGCCGTGGCAGCGGCCCGCGAGGGCTTGACCGTGGCGTTGCTGGAGCCAACACAGCACCTGGGCGGAATGGTCACGGGCGGTCTGAGCCGGACCGATTTTGGCAAAAAGGAAGTGATCGGCGGCCTGGCGCTCGAGTTCTATCAACGGGCGGGCAAAAAATACGGACGGGAGATCGAGTGGATGCCCGAGCCGCGCATAGCCGAGGCCGTCCTCAACGAGATGATCGCGGAAGCCAAAACGATCTCCGTTCACCTCGAGCATCGGTTGCAGGAGAGCGGCGGTGTGGCAAAGCGGGGCTTGCGCATCACCGAAATCACGATGGAGAACGGGGCCCGGTTCCAGGCGGCGATCTTCGCCGACGCCAGTTACGAGGGCGACCTGCTCGCTCAGGCCGGCGTCAACTTCACCTGGGGCCGTGAATCGTCCGCGCAATATGGCGAATCACTCGCCGGGGTGCGGCCCAAGGATCGCAATCATCAATTCGATTTTCCGGTTTCCGCCTACGGCGATAACAAGAAGCTGCTGCCCGAAATCCAAGCGGAGCCGCGCGGCGAAATCGGCGCGGGCGATCGCAAGGTGCAGGCCTACAACTTCCGCATGATACTGACGAACGATCCGGCCAATCGGCTGCCGTTCACCCGGCCGCCGGGCTACGACGCCACCCGGTTTGAACTCGCGGCCCGCTGGTTTGCCGGCCTCGTGCGGGAGAAGGGCCGCGCCCCGCGCATGAACGAAATCCTCTTGCCCGGGCAAATCGCCGGGAAACAAAAATGGGACTTCAACAACCGCGGCGCATTTTCCACCGATTACATCGGCCGGAGTTGGGATTACCCGAACGCCAGTTATCAGCGCCGCGCCGAAATCTGGGCCGATCACAAACGCTACACGGAGGAACTGTTCTACTTTCTCGTCACCGATCCGCGGGTGCCGAAGGAAACCCAGGCCGAAGTCAGCCAGTTCGGAATCGCCCGGGATGAATTCACCGACAATGGCAACTGGCCCTATCAGCTCTATGTGCGCGAGGCGCGGCGGATGGTGGGCGACTTCGTCGTCACCCAAAAGGACATCCAGACCGAGCTGACCAAGCCCGACGTCATTGCGATGGGCTCCTACAACAGCGATTCGCACAATGTGCAGCGTTACGTAACCCCGGATGGCCAGGCGCAAAACGAGGGCAATATGGAGGTGGCCGTCACGCCCTATCACATCCCGTATCGCATCCTGCTGCCCAAAGAGTCTCAGGCGGACAACCTCCTCGTGCCGGTTTGTTTTTCCGCGAGCCATGTGACCTATTCAACGCTGCGGATGGAGCCGCAATACATGATGATCGGACAGGCCGGTGGCATCGCGGCCAAGCTGGCCATTGCCGGCAAGGTCCCGGTTCAGGCGATCGACCGCAGCGAGCTCAGGGAAAAATTGCGGCGACTCGGCGCGGTATTTGAATGGAAGCGGCCGGCCGCCAAGTGAGGCCACCTGGCGTGACTGCAACCGTCACGACCGGGCAATCGCGACCGGATTCGAAGGGCGGGTAAATCAACTTACTCACACTGCGTCGATGAATTCAGATAAGGATGCCAATCCAGCAGGCTTTGGATCCGTAATATCTGAGTGAGCTGCGGTTGAGGATCCGGGGTTTTCCTTTCCGCCCCCTGACCGGCGGTATACTCAAAGGGTGTCCGTCATGAACCCTTACGCTGCCGCTTTGCTCCTGGCCACCACTGCGGTTTCGCCAGCGGCGTTGTTCACGATCAAGAGCGGGCCAAGCAGCAACCACCAACCGGAGTAAATATCCATGTCTCACCCAGATGATCTCAGTCGCCGCACTTTCCTCGGCACCGCCGCCAAACTTGGAGCGGTGGGGTTCGCCGTCCCCAACATCCTGCCGTCGGGCGCCTATGGCGCGAATGGCAATCCCGGGGCCAACGGCAAGATCCAGCTCGGCCTCATCGGCTGCAATGGCATGGGCCGCGGCAATCTCAACAACGCGGCCAAGCACCCCGATGTCGTCGTGACCGGCGCGTGCGACGTTTACCGAAGCCGCTGCGAGGCGGTCGCGAAGCAGTTCAAGGACACCTGCAAGACCTACTCCGATTTCCGCGCGATCCTGGCGCGGAAGGATGTGGACGCCGTCATCGTCGCGACGCCGCCGCATTGGCACACGCTCGTGGCGATCGCCGCAATGGAAGCCGGCAAGGACGTCTATTTGCAGAAACCGATGACGCTCTCCCTCGGCGAGGACATTGCCGTGCGCAACGCCGTCAAGCGGACCCAGCGCGTCTGCCAGGTCGGCACGCAGATCCATGCGTCAGAGAACTACCGGCGCGTGGTGGAAATGGTTCGCGCCGGCTATCTGGGCAAGGTCAGCACGGTGCGCACGTTCAACGTCATGAACCAGGGCCCCGGTGGCGTCGGTCGCCAGACTCCGAATACGAAGGTGCCCGACGGCCTGGACTGGGATTTCTGGTGCGGCCCGGCGCCGTTGATTCCCTTCAACTCGATCCTTTTCTCCGGTTCCTATAATCACGGTTCGTGGATGGCCTACAGCGGCGGTTGGACACCGGGCATGGCCCCGCACATCATCGACCTGCCGGTCTGGGCGCTCGACCTGAAGTATCCGACCGAGGTCAGTGCCAGCGGCGGCCGCTTCGTCATCCAGGATGACGGCGACGCCTACGACAACCACGAGGTGCTCTGGCGTTATCCGGAAACCACGATGACGTGGATGTCGTCGCTGACGAACAGCTACGGATTCGACCTGCATGGCCGGCCCGTGGCGGAACGCCGGCTGGGCATCTACTTCCACGGCCACCGTGCCACGATGTGGAGCAATTACAACGATCACCGGATTGTGCCGGAGGGCACCGCGATGAACGAGTTCATCAAGCCGGAAGCCGTGGCGAAGAAGCAGGCGAAGGACTACCCCGTGCGCGCACTTTACAATATCGCCGACCTCAAACCCCTGACGGATCGGATCCCGCCCTCGCCGGGCCAGGAGTTCGAATGGATCGAGTGCATCAAGACGCGCCAGCAGCCAAGCTGCACGCCCGACTACCACAGCCGGATCAACGTTCCCATTGTGTTGAGCCTCCTGTCCCTTAAACTCGGCCGCACGATCCGGTTCGATCCGGCCACGCAGAAAATCATCGGCGATCCCGAAGCGGCAAAATTGGCCGTGCCACAGTATCGCTCACCGTGGAAGTTCCCGAAGCAATACCTGAACGCCTGAGGCCGGGCGCGCGGTAGCGGTCGGCGGCGCCCGCTACGAACGCACCGATCTCACCGGCAGGTACGGCGTGCGCAATCGGGCCGTCGCCGACGTCCTGGCTCAGTTCAATGGCCGCCGCCGCCACCGACAATCTGGTCGGCTGGTGGACTTTGACGACGGCACCGGAGTGCAGCTCAATGCCTGCCGACTCCGACAAGGCACCAGCACCGCGCGGTCGGTGGACAAACGCAGCGGTGCCGACGTGACGATCGCGCCCTAAACTATTTCTTCAAGGTCGCGCAGAACCGGGCGAGGCGGATGACACCCTTCTTGATTACCTCGTCGCTCGTCGCATAGCTGAGCCGGAGATAGCCCTCGGCGCCAAACGCGCTGCCCGGCACCGCGGCAACCTTTTCCTGATCGAGCAGGCGGTTGCAGAAATCGAGATCCTTCAGCCCAAAGCTCGAGACGTTGGGGAAAAGATAAAACGCACCTTCGGCGAGCAGGCAGGAAATCCCCGGGATCTGGTTCAGTTCCGCGTGCAGCAGTTTCCGGCGGCGGTCGAAAGCGGTCAGCATGGTCTTCACCGCGGCCGCGGTCTTTTCCTTTTCCTTCAACGCCGCGAGCGCGCCGTACTGCGCAAATGTCGCCACGTTCGAGGTCATCTGGCTCTGCAGCTCGGAAATCGCCTTCGCGATCGGCAGCGGCGCGAGCGTCGTGCCGATGCGCCAGCCGGTCATCGCATACGTTTTGGAGAAGCCGGCCACCGTGATCGTCCGCGCCTCAGCCTCCTTGCTCAACGTGGCGACGCAGGTCGGCTGAACCCCGTCGTAAATGAGGTGTTCATACATCTCATCCGAGAGGATGTAGAGGTTGTGCTTTAACGCGACCGCCACAATCGCCTCGAGCTCCGCGCGGGAATAAACGGCGCCCGTCGGGTTCGACGGCGAATTGAGGATCAGCAGCCGGGTCCGGGGAGTAATCGCTGCCTCGACCATCGCCGGCGTAAGCCGAAAACCGGTCTTGTCGTCCGCGAGTACGAAAACCGGAGTCGCCCCGGCCAATTTCACCATCTCCGGATAGCTGACCCAGTACGGCGCGGGAATGATCACCTCGTCGCCAGGCGAGCAGGTCGCGAGCACGCCCAAATAGCAGTTGAATTTGCCGCCGGGCGACACAATCACCTGCGCAGGGACGGCCTTGAGGCCGTACTCGGCCGCATAGCGGTCAACGATTGCCTGGCGCAGCGGCTCAATTCCTGGGGTCGGCGCGTACTTCGTTTTGCCGCCCCGGAGCGCGACGATACACGCTTCCTTGATATGGTCGGGGGTGTCGAAGTCGGGCTCGCCAGCGGCGAACCCACAGACGTCTTCACCGGCTGCTTGCAGGGCCTTCGCCTTGCCGTCGACGGCAAGCGTCGGCGATGGCGAAACATTGCGGGCCCAGATGGACAGAGGCGCGGGAGTAGTGCTCATGACAAAGGACCTGACCAAAAGGTCGGCCCCAAGGAAAAGCAAGCCCGCTGCTGCGGGTCTTTCGTTTCGCAGTAGCGCGCCGTTCGACGCGGTTTTGCACCGCTGCGCGCGCCCGAACCGGACGCCTACTTCTTCTTCGCGGCTGGCTTCGCCGGCATCGCCTCGAGCGCCAAACGAAGGAGTTCGCCCACGCTGGCGTCCTTCTGACGCGAGAACCGCTTCAACGCTGACCGCTGTTCTGCCGTGATGCGCACCGAAATCTGGCGGTGCGGGTCACGCGCGGGCTCGCAGCCCTCAAAATCGAACCCCGAGATTGCCATGCGGACAACCTCGCTCGCCGTCTTGAACCCGTGGCCACGGCGACAGGTTTCGATCTGCGCGATCAAAGAGACCGGCAAATCGAAGGTGAGCGGAGCGGACGGCTTGCGGGAGGATTTGGCCATACTAGTGAAGGGGTGAAAGTTGAATCGGGACCAGCAGGCACCGGGAAACCCACGTCGGCAACGAAATTTTTTCGCGATTGCGGCATTATTTGGCCGCACGGGCGACCGCCGCGCCGGCACTTCCGGACCCATCGCCTACTCCAGACAACGCAGCACAAGGTCGTACGCTTCTACCGGCGATCCGACCGTCCGCCAGGCTTGGGCGCAGATGTCCTCGCCGATGTCCCGTGCATGCCGGATGAGCAAGGTGTCAACGCCGCAGGCGACACCGCCGAGCACGTCAACATCGGCATCGCCGACAAAGAGCATCTCACCGGCACTCACTCCAATTCGGCGCATGATTTCGCGCAAACCCGCGGGATCCGGTTTGTGGGTCGGCAAATCGTCGCCGCAGATCACCACGGCAAAAGAACGATCGAGCTGGTGCGCCCTCAACAAGACTTCGCACGACTCGCGATCGCGCCCCGTCCAGATCGCCAAGGTCACGCCCCGCGCGCGCAGGCGCGCCAGCAAATCGCCGACACCCGCGAACGGCTCAATCAGGTGCGCGTTGGCGCGATGAAAATCGTCCATCCGTTGCAGGGCCGCCGGCACGTGCCGTTGGTCGGCGAGCAACGCGGGCAGAAATCTTTCCGGTGGCCCGCCGAGGCGGGCAAATATCTCCATTGTCGGTCGCGGCGGGCCGAAGGGTTCGATGGCGTGGGCGATCGACTGCAACACGAGGGGCAGGCTGTCGACCAGGGTGCCGTCGAGATCGAATGCGACGGCGCGAAGAGGAACGGTGCGCGTCATCGGTCGAGGCGAATGATCCTGGCCGCGGCGGGCGGACGGACCTCCTCCTCGAGCGCGGCGGGTTCAAACAATGACGGCGCCAGCTCGAGGTTGAGTGCGACGGCCTTGACCTGGAACCGGGTCTTGTCGCGGGTAAGGACGTTGAGAAAATCGACCGACTTTGGCACGGGCTGCTTGTCGACCGTTTTCAGGCTCACCAGCGAGAACGTCTTGAGCACCCTGCCGTCCCGGCCGATGAGATCGGTTTGAAGCAGCGCGTTGAACTGCGTGTCGAGGTACGCGCGGGCGGCCGAAATTTCCCGATGCTCGGCCGAAAAACCGAGCGGCGGGCGAAACAGGAAAGCGTGCGCGGGACGGCCGAGAATCCGGTTGATGCTCTGCAGCTCCGCATCGGGCCAGTACAAAAATGGCATCTGCAGATCGAAGGCCGTGATTTCGACTCCAGGGATCACGGGCGCAAAAAGCGCCGCGATGCCAAGCGGGACGGCGCGGCCCTCGGCGAGACGCCAGACCGCCGCGCGGACGCCATTTTGGACGAGCAAGCGGTGCTTCCGTCCGTCGCCGTCGACGAGTTCGATGCGGTTGATCGCACCTTGTTCATTTCGCCCGCCCCACAAGCGTCCCAGGAAGACGCGTTCCTCTCCGCGGCGCGGCAGGGCACGGAGCTCAAACTCGAAATAATATTCGCCAGCGATGCCCGAGCGGCGGAACTGATCGAGAATTCGCGCCGCCTCCGCCGGTCCCGGTTTCCCGACTTGGGCCAGCTCAGGCGGTGGATTCGACGCCGGCGCCGCAAACGAGACCGTGGTCGCCACCGCCAATACCAGCAACGCGCAGCGCGCCGCAGGTCGGATACGGGATCGAACACTCATCGGACAACGATAGCTTCCTGAGCCGGATCGCATGAGCCCGACGGGGCGGCATCATCGGGCGACGCCCATGGACCCATGACCGGCCGGGGCCGCAAAGCGGCCGGAGGTTACGACTTTTTCGCCGCTTCAGGAGCAGGCGTGGTGGCGGGAGCCGGCGTAGCCGCCGGAGCCGCCGACGCAGGTGCGGTCGTGGCCGGAACACTGATCGGGGCCGGCGTGGTCGCGGGTGTGGCCGCCGGGGTCGCCGGGACGGCGATGGTTGGCAACGCGTTGCCCCGCGCATCATTCGCGTGTTTCCGTTCGTAGATGCGCCCCAGATAGAGCGTGAAGGCCAGCACGAAGAAAACAATCGAGGCGTAGATCGTGGACTTGCTTAGTACATTGCTGGTGTCAGCCCCAAAGGCCGCCTCGGCCGCGCCGCCGCCAAGGGCCGCGCCCATCCCGCCGTCCTTGGACTTCTGGGCGAGGACGACCAGAACAATGAACAACGAGACAAAGATGAGGATGACCGTGAGAATTCCGAGGAGGATGCTCATGTGAAAGGGTCAGAAGTGCAGAGGCCCGGGACGTTTGTCAATTGCGACGTTCTCGGACCGAAAAAAACCCGACAAACCGCCCCACAAAGGCGCAAAATCAGGCCTCGACCCCGAGTTTCTCCAGCAGCCGCTGCAAATCCTCGTTGCCGCGGTACTCGATGATAATCCGACCTTTTCTCGGGGTGTGCAGCACCGCCACCCGGGCACCAAGATGGGACGTCAGCCTTTTTTCGATTCCGGCAACCGCGGCGGCGTCCTGGCTCGACACGCTGGACTTTGGCGTCCGCGCGCGGGAGCGACCACCCTCGGACTTCGCGGGGAGGACAACGGCCAACTTTTCGGTCATGCGCACACTCAGGCCTTCCTCGATAATCCGCCGGCCCAGCAAAGACCGCTGCGCCACATCCTCGACGCCGAGCAAAACCTTGGCGTGGCCGACACTCAGCAGATTTTTCGCCACGAAGCCCTGCAAGTCGGCGTCGAGCGAAAGCAGGCGCAGGGCGTTGGCTACGCTCGCGCGGCCCTTCCCGACGCGTTCGGCCGCGATTTCCTGCGTCAGGTCGAAATCACGAATCAAGCTGGCGTAACCATGGGCCTCCTCGATTGGGTTTAGACCCTCGCGCTGCAAGTTCTCGATCAAGCCGAGTGCGGCCGCCGAGGCGTTGCTCGCCTCGACCACGCGGGCGGGAATCGACCTTATCTTCAACTGCTGAAATGCGCGCCAGCGGCGCTCCCCCGCAATGAGCTGAAACCGCTCCCCCGCCTTCCGCACCACGATCGGCTGGAGCAGACCCTCCGAACGGATGCTGTCGGCGAGTTCGCTGAGCTGTTCGGCCGGGATTTCGCGCCGGGCCTGGTAGGGGCTCGGCTCGATCAAGTGCACCGCAATCTCGAGGTAACCCGGGGCTCCCACGACGGTCGCACCGGTGGGCGCCGGCATGGCGGCAACCGCGGGCTCGGTAGCGGCGGCGCGAACCGGCGGATGATCGATGAGGGGACTCGCGGGCTTCGCGGCGGCGATCAGGCCGCCGAGTCCTCGGCCGAGACGGGATTTGGGTGCTGCCGACATGCTTATTTGCCTCCGGGAATGAAAAGGGTTTGTCCAACCATGATGCGTGACGGATCGGAAATCTTGTTGGCGTTGATGATATCCTGCTGCTTGGCACCGGTTTTCTTGGCGATGACGGCAATCGTATCCCCCTTTTGCACCGTGTAGCTCACGCCCTCTTTCGAATAGTTCTCGGCGAAAGATGTCTGGACCGCCGGTCGCGACGCCTGGGACTTCGCCAGGGAATCGAGGGCGGCATTTGTCTGTTTCGCCAGTTTTTCCACCTGCGCCGCCACCTGCTGCAAGGTCTCCGCTTTCGACGCCGCCACGGCCGTCCGGATGTTGCGATTCAGATCGGCGACCGCCTCGTTCAACTGCACCAGCGTAGCGTAGGACTTGTCGGCCGCGCTCAAACGAGTCCGCAGGCCGGCATTCTCCCGCTCAAGCTGCTCCAGCCGCAGGGTCATGTCGCCCACCCGTTGCACCAGACCGCGCACGTCCTCCCGCAGATTGGCGAACTCGAGCTGCGAGGGAGGGCTTTGGGCAAGCACGCTGGCAGCAAGCGCACCGCCCACGGACAGAAATTTCCACATGGCGGTGCAGCTTGGGGAAAGCGTCCGCGAAAACAAGCGGCTTGTGGCCGGTGGCTCGGGGCGCACGTGGAATTGACGTCCGGATCACCGTGGTGAAAGTGAGGCCGTGCGCGCAGCACCTCGCGCACGATTCATTTCCATGGCCGCTTTCATCCGCGTTTTCCTGCTCTCGCTCGCGTCGCCGGTGGCGGTCACGGCCGCACCGCCCCCGCCGCTCGCCAAGGCGCTGGAGTTTCTGCGCGAGCAGAAAAGCTATTCATGGGAAGTGATCAACGCCGACCCCGGACCCGTTGCGCAGAAGTTGCAGACCCGTCGTGGCACGATCACGACCGTCCAACAAAACCTGTCGCCGCACCTCAAGGGCAGCATCGACCTGAATGGCGACATGCTGATCCAGCGCGAATGGTCGGATGGGTTGCGGCTCGACACGGTCATCACGGCCGACGGCGGAATGATCACGAAGACGCCGGAGGGCTGGATGACCAATCAGGAGGTCCTCACGGCCCAGGCGGAGGAGCGGTTGCAGGGCGGCGCCGCGACGCCACGCTTTCTCTGGCTCCGCCGCGCCGATCGGCCGGATGTCCGCCGACCCGACCAGGAACTCGTGCCGTTCCTCAACGCGTCAGGTGACTTCGTGGCTTCCGGGGACAGTTATGTGGTCCAGCGCCGGATTCGCCCCGAGGGTTCCTCGAAGTCATCCGCGGAGGACGCGACGCCGGCCGCCGAGGTGATTCTCACCATGAACCTGCGCAGTGGGCTCATCCGCGATTACGAGCTGAAAATCGAAGGCACCCAACCGGTCACCCGCGCACGCCTGCCGGTGAAAGTAAGTGATCAACGAATCGTAATCATCACCTATCTGCCGGTCAGCCGGATTGCCATCCCCGACGACGCCCGGGCGAAACTGAAAGCCCTCTCTGCGCCCGGTTTCAGACGATAAGGCCGCAATCCCGGGTCGCGCACCGCGGTGCCGCGCGCTGCCCGGCCGGCACGGCGCGAATTGCGTGCTCACGATCGCGTGGTCACCAACACCGGCATCGGTCGCGAAGAGATTTGCGTGCCGGCCGCGACCGCGAAGCCGCGCAGGAATTCCGGCGCCGGCAGCAGCCTTCCACCCGGCCGCTGCAATTCGCGCAGGCGCAACACACCCTCCGCGGTCGAGACGAGCAGCCCTGCGGCATCCGCGCCAAGAACCCGCCCCGGGCCGTCGCACGTTTCATTTAGCAGGCCAGGTTCGCTGTTGGGAACCAGGGCGTCGGCCAGCCCAAGTCTGACCGGTTGCCCGTTGAGTTCGATCCGGCAGGATGGCCAGGGAAAGAGCCCGTTGATCCGCGCGGCGATGCTCGAGGCAGGTTGCTGAAAGTCGATCGTGCCGTCCTCCTTGCCGAGTTTCCGGCAATAGGTGGCCGCGCGGTCATCCTGCGGCAGCAACGCCAGCGTGCCGGCGGCCAGTCGGGGCAAGGCGCGCACCAACAAAGGCACGCAAGCCGCCGCGAGCTTTGCCTCGACGGCCGCAGCGGTGTCAAGCGGCCCGATCGCGACGCGCTCCACATCGGCAACCGGTCCGGCATCAAGCCGCCGCACCATGCGCATCAGCGCCACACCGGTCTCCCGCTCCCCTTGGGCGATGGCGGTCTGAATCGGCGATGCACCCCGATATTTCGGCAACAGGGACGTGTGCAAATTGAAGGTACCGAGCCGCGGCGTGGCGATAAAGTCGTCCCGCAGAATGTGACCGTACGCCATGACGAGCGCCAAGTCGGCCGCCAATTCGGCCAACCGGGCCCGAACGTCATCGGTAATTTTTTCCGGCTGCCAGACCGGAATACTGCGCGCCAGTGCCCAAGTCTTGATCTCGTTTGGCTGGACCTGCTGCCCGCGGCCCACCGCCCGATCCGGCTGCGTGAACACACCCACCATCTTGACGCTGATCCCACCCTGCCCTTCGGGTCCGAAAACCTTGCCGGCCAAGCCATCAAGCAGGGGTAGCGCGATCGGATCTGAACCGAGAAATACGAGGCGGAGCGGTGCAGGCATCGGAGGAAAGGAGTGGTCATCCCGGCTGCCCGGGCGCATCCAAACTCCCGCCAAATGGCGCGACTACGAGCGAAAAACGCGCCTCGTCCTGGCTCCCGGCCGACCCGGCGTCAATCCCGCTCGCCAGCGCAGGCGATTTCTGAATCGCTGCGGCAGCGATGCCCGATTCGTCCGCCACCCTGCTCCCGCACGATCCCTACGCCGCACTGCGCGTGCACAATTATCGGGATTACCTGGTCGGAAGTTTTTTCGCGTTGATCGGGCGGCAGGCGGTGACCGCGGTTGCGATCTGGCAGGTTTATCAATGGACGCACTCGTCCACCGCCCTCGGACTCGTGGGCCTGGTGAACGTGTTGCCGCTGCTCGCACTCTCGCTGCCAGCCGGGGCGATCGCCGACCACCATGATCGCCGCCGCCTGATTGCGGCCGGCACTGCCCTGATCGCAGCCATCAACGTCGCGCTTGCCGCCGTTTCCTACTGGCACGACGCCGTTCCCGCGCTGGCGCCATTGCGCTGGCTCAACGGCTCGCTGCATCAGGTTGCCCTGCTCTTCGAATATCAGGCCGATCCCGCCACCCTGCGATTCGACGAACCGGCGCTGCCTTTGGTTTTCCTGCTGCTGGGCGCGCACGCCTGTGCCCGGATCCTGATCTGGCCGGCCCGGTCCAGCATCACCCCGCTCCTGGTGCCCACGACTGCTCTGAGCAACGCGATCACGTGGAACACGAGCACGTTTGAAATCGCCACCGTCGCCGGCCCCGCCCTCGGTGGGTTCATGGTGGCGCTCCTCGACATCCCCGCCGTGTATGCCTTCGGCGCCGCCATGGAAGTGCTCTTTCTGTTGGCCTTGGGCCGGGTGACTTACTTCCAGGCCCCGCAGCGGACCGCCCTGCGGCGGACGTGGCGCGACATGCTCGCCGGCGCCGACTTCATCTGGCGCAAAAAGGTGCTCCTCGGGGCCAGCAGCCTCGATCTGTTCGCGGTCCTCCTGGGCGGCGCCACCGCGCTGCTGCCGGTTTATGCCGACCAGATTCTGCACGTCGGCCCGATCGGTTTTGGCTGGCTGCGGGCCGCACCGTCGATCGGCGCCTTTGCCATGGCGATGTGGATCGCCCATCGCCCGCCCCTGCCCCAACCCGGCCGGGCGCTCCTTTGGTCGGTGGCGGGGTTCGGCGTGGCCATCATCGTGTTCGGGATCTCACGCTCGTTCTGGCTCTCGCTCGTCGCCCTTTTCTTCACGGGCGCGTTCGACAATGTCAGCGTCGTCGTGCGGCAGTCGCTGGTGCAATTGCTGACACCCGATGCGCTGCGCGGCCGGGTGACGGCCGTAAACCAGATATTCATCGGCTCCTCGAACGAGATCGGGGCACTGCGCGCCGGCTTGATGGCGGCGATGGTCGGGCCGGTGGCAGCCGTGGTGTGGGGAGGAATCGGCACGGTCGCGGTCGTGGCGGCGGTCGCGCGCGCGGTGCCGCCGTTGCGTCAACTGCCCGCGTTGCACACGCTGCGCCCCGATCCGTAGGCCCGGCTCTTTCGGGTCGTCGCGCCGGCCTCGATGCGTTGCAACCGACCACCGCGGTGAAACGGCCGCGTCAGCGCCACGGTGGCAAGCGCGATAGGTTTCAGTGGTGAAATAGTCCGACTGTGGCGCCCACGGCGGAGCTCTTTTTCGTTAGACTTCGGCGGACGTGCGCCTCAATTGAAGGTCCGGAAATGGCTGAAAATATCCAACGCAAGTCCTTCTTCATCCTCGCACTCGCGTTCAGTCTCGTGGTGGCGGCAATCGCCGTGATCGTCACCGTAATCAACGACGATGATCTCCGCGACCGCCTGGGATCCACGTATTATGTGCTGGGGTTTGCCATCGTCGGTTGCGTCCTGCTCGTACTGGCCGGCTACGTGTGGGACCGCACCTTGATGCAGCGGCTGAAATCGCTCCGCACGACGATGCCGGGTCCGGAAGTGGAGGCCATGGGTGAACCGGATCACGACGAAATCATCGGCCTGGCCCGCAAGATTGAACGCATGGCGCAGGCCCTGCAGAAGACTGAGGCAAGCTACCGTGGCATCGTCGAGGATCAGGTGGATTTGATCTGCCGCTACCGGATTGATGGCCGCCTCACCTTCGTCAACAGCGCCTGTGCCGGCGCGTTTGGGCGCAAACGCAGCGAGCTCATCGGGCAGCCATTCGAGTTCTTCATCCCCGGCGGGGCCATCGCCGACGTGCCCTACACGTTCGAACGGGAACTGGAATTTCCCGACGGCCGTCGCCGCTGGCTGATGTGGACCCAGCGACCGATCAAGGACGACCAGGGCAGCACCCTCGAGTATCAGGCGGTCGGACACGACATCACGATCAACAAGGAGGCCGAGGCGGCGCTGTTGCAGGCCAAGGAAGCCGCCGAGGCCGCGGATCGCGCGAAGAGCGAGTTCCTGGCGGTCGTCAGCCACGAGATTCGCACGCCGATCAACGGCGTGATCGGGTTTGCGCAGATTCTCGCCGAGTCACCGCTCACCGCCGATCAGCGCGCGCAGGTTGCGATCATCAAGTCCAGCGGCCAAGCGCTCGAAAAGCTCATCGCCGACATCCTCGATCTTTCCAAAATCGACGCCGGCAAGATCGATATCGAGTCGAACCCCTTCGCCCTCCACCGGAGCGTCCAGGACATCATCGCCTTCTTTCAGCCCAAGGCGCGCGCCGCCGCCCTGACCCTGACGGCGACGATTGTCCCCGATGTGCCCGCCATCGTGAACAGCGACGAGGCCCGCCTCCGCCAGATTCTCACCAATTTGATCGGCAACGCGCTCAAGTTCACCGAGCGCGGCGGCATTGCGCTGCACGTGTCGTGCGTGCGCGGCGAGGAAAGGAGCCCGCGTGATCCGCGCCGCGAAATCCGGCTTTTCTTTTCGGTCACCGACACCGGCATTGGCATCCCGACGGACAAGATCACCAAGCTGTTCAAGCCGTTCAGCCAGGTCGACACGGTCACGGAACGTCGCCGCACCGGTACGGGGCTCGGCTTGATCATCTCGATGCGACTATGCGAGCTGATGGGCGGGACGATCTCCGTCGACAGCAAACCTGGCGAGGGCACGACCTTTCGTTTTTCGATCCTCGCCGACTACGAACTGGGTGACACCCTGCCGCCCATGCCGGCGCGCCAGGGGTCGTAACGATCTCGCCGCTCAGTAGCGATAGTGGTCGGGCTTGTAGGGACCCTCCACCGGTACGCCGAGATAGGCGGCCTGATCCTTCGTCAACTTGGTGAGCTTTGCGCCAATCTTCTCGAGGTGCAGTCGGGCGACCTCCTCGTCGAGATGCTTCGGCAGCCGATAGACGCCAATGGCGTACGTGTCCTTGTTCTTCCAGAGATCGAGTTGCGCCAGCGTCTGGTTGGTGAAGCTGTTCGACATGACGAATGAAGGATGGCCGGTCGCACAGCCGAGATTCACCAAGCGGCCCTCGGCGAGCAGGTAAATGCTGCGGCCACCGGGAAAGGTGTAGAGATCGTACTGCGGCTTGACGTTGATGCGCTTGGCATCGGACTGATTGAGCCGGTCGACTTGGATTTCGTTATCAAAGTGGCCGATGTTGCACACGATCGCCTGGTCTTTCATCCGGCGCATGTGCTCCAGCGTGATGATATCCTTGTTGCCCGTTGTCGTGACGTAGATGTCGGCCGTGCCGAGGGTCGATTCGATGGTGTTGACCTCGAAACCCTCCATCGCCGCCTGCAGGGCGTTGATCGGATCAATCTCGGTGACTATCACCCGGGCGCCAAAGCCCTTGAGTGAAAATGCCGAGCCCTTGCCGACGTCGCCATAACCGCAGACGCAGGCCACTTTGCCCGCGATCATGACGTCGGTCGCGCGCTTCAGGCCGTCCGCGAGCGACTCGCGGCAGCCGTAGAGATTGTCAAATTTTGACTTGGTGACGGAGTCGTTGACGTTGATTGCCGGCACGCGGAGTTTGCCCTTCTCCAACATCTGGTAGAGGCGGTGCACGCCGGTGGTCGTTTCCTCGGAGACCCCGCGCCATTCCTTCGCGATCGAAGTCCAGCGCTTCGGATCCTCCCGATGGACGCGCTTGAGGACGTTCTTGATCACCTGCTCCTCATGCGAACCGGAAGGGGTATTGACCCAGTCGCTGCCCTCTTCGAGTTCACAGCCCTTGTGGATGAGGAGCGTGACGTCGCCCCCATCATCAACGACCAGTTGCGGCCCCTTGCCACCGGGAAAGGAAATCGCGCGGAGGGTGAGATCCCAATACTCCTCCAATGTTTCCCCTTTCCAGGCAAAGACCGGCGTGCCGGTCGCGGCGATGGCGGCGGCGGCGTGGTCCTGGGTCGAGAAGATGTTGCACGAAGCCCAGCGCACATCGGCGCCAAGTTCCTTGAGCGTCTCGATCAGCACCGCCGTCTGAATCGTCATGTGCAACGAACCGGTGATGCGGACGCCGGCGAGCGGTTTCTTCGGGCCGAACTTCCGACGGACCGAGACGAGGCCGGGCATCTCATGCTCGGCGATCGAGATTTCCTTGCGACCCCACTCGGCGAGCGAAAGGTCCTTGACGTGATAATCGGGCGCGGCGGATTTGCGCGCGGGTTTGGTGGCTTTGGCCATGGTGATTGAAAAAGGATCGATTAGGAGACGGCGGCGCGGAGGGCGGCGACCTTGTTGGTCAGCTCCCACGGCAGACCGGCTTTGCCGAAGTGGCCGTAGTTGGTGGTCTCACGGTAAATTGGCCGCAGCAGATCCAATTGGCGGACGATCTCGGCGGGCTTGAAGCCGAATGTCTTGGTGACGGCTTTCGCGATTTTTTCGTCGGAAACTTTGCCCGTGCCCATCGTATCCACGTAAACGCTGACCGGATCGGGGTAGCCGATGGCGTAGGCGACCTGCAATTCGGCGAGATCGGCGAGGCCGGCGGCGACGATGTTCTTCGCCACCCAGCGGCACATGTAGGCGGCGGAGCGATCGACCTTGGATGGATCCTTGCCGGAAAAGGCGCCGCCGCCATGCCGGCCCCAGCCACCGTAGGTGTCGACGATGATCTTGCGGCCGGTGAGGCCGGAGTCGCCCTGCGGACCGCCAATGACAAAGCGGCCGGTGGGATTGATGAGAAATTGCGTCCGCTTCGTCAGCATCCGTTTCGGGATGACCTTCCGGATGACGTTCTCGATCAGATACGACTCAATCTGATGGTGCTCCACGTCGGCGGTATGCTGGGTCGAGATGACAACGTTGACCACTTCGACGGGCTGGTCGTTTTCGTAGCGAATCGAGACCTGGGACTTCGCGTCCGGGCGCAGCCACGGCGCCTTGCCGGACTTGCGGATCTTGGTGAGCAGGCGCCCGAGGCGATGGGCAAACATCACCGGCGTCGGCATCAGTTCGGGCGTCTCGGTGCAGGCGTAGCCAAACATCAATCCCTGGTCGCCAGCCCCCTGCTCGGCCTTCTTCTTTCCCTTCGCCTTCACTGCATCGACGCCCTGCGCAATATCCGGCGACTGGCGGGTGAGATAGTTGTTGATGAAAACCTGGTCGGCGTGGAACACGTCGTCCGTATTCACGTAGCCGATCTCGCGAATCGCCTCGCGCACGATCGCCTCGTAGTTGAGCTTGGCCCTCGTGGTGATCTCGCCCGCGAGCACGACCAGATTGGATTTGACCATGGTTTCGCAGGCCACACGACTCGTGCGATCCTGCGCCAGGCACGCATCCAGCACGCTGTCGGAAATAAAGTCCGCCACCTTGTCAGGGTGCCCTTCACCAACGGACTCAGAGGAAAAAACGAATGATTTTGCCATGACGGTAATAGATGAAAACCGCAACAAACCACCGGACCCGGGGGTGGGGCAAGCTCAAACATCAACATATTCAAATTTAGTGATGCGACATTTTATCAAGGGATCCGGCGCACCGCGATTCCGGACAAAGTTCCGATTGCGCTCGCCGGATCGCTCCGACAAATAGACTCCAGATGGATCACCCGCTGACCTCCGCGCCCTTCGCCTTGCAGGGACGAAAAATAATGATCGTCGATGACGATCGGCTGAACATCCGGATTCTGGCGCGCATCCTGAAGGAAGAGGGCTACGTCCTCGCGGAGGCTGATTCCGGCGAACGCGCGCTGGCCGTGTACCATGATTTCCGGCCCCACCTGGTGCTGTTGGATGTGATGATGCCGGGCATCGATGGCTTTGAGACCTGCCGGCAGATCAAGCAGACGTACGGCGACCGGAGCGCCCCGGTGATTTTTATCACCGCCCGCAGCGAGTCGGACGACGTGGTGGAAGGCCTGGGTGCCGGCGGGGTCGACTACCTGCCAAAGCCGTTCAAGGCGAAGGAGGTGCTGGCGCGCATCCGTTCGCACCTGCAGAATCAGATTCTCTCCGAACAACGCGAGATGCTCGTCGATCAGCTGAGCAAGGCCAACGCGGCGAAAAACCGTTTCCTGGGGATGGCCGCGCACGATTTGCGCAACCCCCTCGCATCGATTCGGGGCCTCGCCGAATTCCTGCGCGAGGGCGCGGTGGGCCCGCTCACGCCCGACCAGCTCGAGTTGATCGAGACGATTCACGCGGCGAGCCAGTCGATGCTCGAGCTCGTCAATGAATTGCTCGACGTCGCCACGATCGAATCGGGCGAACTAAAGCTCCACGTCGGACCGCACAATCTCGCCGAGCTCGTTTCGCGGTGCGTCGCCATGATGAACATGGAAGCCGCGAAGAAGAAGACCCACATCACCTTCGAACTCCCGCCGGCCGCAACCGTGCTGGCCATCGATCCCGCCAAGATGAAGCAGGTGATCGACAATCTGCTGACCAACGCGATCAAATTCTCCCCCCCCGGCTCGACGATTACCACCTTGGTGCAGTGCGAACCCGCGCGGGGCACGTGCAGCTTTTCCGTGCGCGACCAGGGGCCGGGCATTCCCGACAACGAGCGGGACAAGCTGTTCAAGGACTTCAGCCGGCTCTCCGTGCAGCCAACCGGCGGCGAGAAGAGTACCGGCCTGGGGCTCGCTATCTGCCGCAAGATTGTCGAGGCTCACCACGGGACCATCGTGGCCGAAAATCTTCCCGGTCGCGGCTGCGAGTTCCGTGTCACCCTCTTCTTCGCTCCATGAATTTCACCGGCACCATCCTGCTCGTCGATGATGAGCCGCACATCCGAAAATTTGTTGCCCTGATTTTGAAACAGCTGGGCAGCCCGGTCGTCTTCGAAGCGGGCAACGGCCAGGAGGCCGTCGCGACCTACCAGCGCGAAAACCCGGACCTCGTGTTGCTGGACGTCAACATGCCGGTGCTCGATGGGATCGAGACCCTGAAGAAGCTGAAGCAAGTCGATCCGAACTGCGTCGTGATCATGCTCACGTCGGTCGCGAACCGCCAGACCATCGATGAGGCGATCGAGCTCGGGGCGGTGAACTATATCCGCAAGGACACCCCGAAGGGTGAAATCGCGAAGGCGCTCACTGAGACGATCGATGGCTGCTTCGAAACCGACTGACGCCATGAACGCCCCCGATGAACCCAACCCAGCGGTGCCCGCGCGCTTCGCGATTGCCGAAGTGCGTTACTCGCTGCCGACGATGCTCGAGGAGCTGAAGGCCGAGCGGGCCGCCGGCACGTTTGCGATGGAAAAACTCGATCAGAAGGAGATCGGAAAATTGTTCAAAGCCAAGCTCTCCCGCCGTGCCAAATCACCCAAGTAAGCTGTTCCTCGAGCGCGTCCGCCAGCTGCCCCACTTCGACAGCGTCCACGAGGTGGCGACCATGATGGCGCGGCATGGCGACAGTCCGCTCCTGGTGCAGGCCGTGATCGACGAGAAACTCCTGAACAAGGACGACGCGTGCCGCTTCTGGGCCGACGCGATGAACGTCGCCTACGTGGACCCGTTTGCCTCGGTGGTCACGGAGGAGGCAATCGAAAAGATTCCGCCGGAGGTCGCGAAAAAAGTCCAAGCGATCGGACTGTATGTCCTGGACGGGGTGATGACCGTCGCCATGGCGGTCCCGGACGACGCCGAACTGGTGCGGCGGCTGGGCCAGATCGCGCAGCTGCAGATCAGCCCGGTTTTCGCCCTGCCGCGCGAAATCGAAGACGCCATCGCGGTGAACTACTGCACGGAGAAGGGCCTGGAGGAAAGCCTCGGCGAACTCGAACGTTCGAGTCTCTTCGACCGGCCTGAGATCGCCGGCGAAAAGCTGGCGGCACTGGCCGAGAACAACGCCCTGATTCAAATCCTCGACGAGATCACCTACTTTGCGATGCGCGAGCGGGCCACGGACATTCACATCGAGGCCCAGGAGATGCACTGCCGGATCCGCTTCCGGGTCGATGGCAACCTGCGGGAGATCCTCACCTATTCGCGCAAGCTGCATCGCGCGCTGATTTCCCGGCTGAAGATTCTGTCCAGCCTCAACATCTCCGAGACGCGCTTCCCGCAGGACGGGCGGTTTTCGATGCCGATCGGCAGCCAGACGGCGAATTTCCGGGTGTCGACGATCCCCTCGGCCTATGGCGAAAAGGCGGTCGTGCGCGTCCTCGCCGCAACCGGCAAGAAGTCGATGCTCACCCTGGACAAGATGATGATCTCGCAGACCATCCTCCAGCCCTTCAAGCGGCTGATCCAGAATCCCAACGGGATCATTTTCGTGACCGGACCGACCGGCTCGGGAAAAACGACCACGCTCTACTCCGCGTTGCATGAGATTAATGCCCCGTCGATCAATATTTCCACGATCGAGGACCCGATTGAAATCCAGCTGGACGGCGTGACGCAGAGCCAGGTCAACCAGAACATCGATCTAAAATTTGGCACCATCCTGCGCGCCCTGTTGCGCCAGGATCCCGACGCCATCCTCATCGGCGAGATTCGCGATCTCGAGACCGCCAAGATCGCCACCGAGGCCGCCCTCACCGGCCACATCGTATTTGCCACGCTGCACACCAACACCGCGCCGCAGGCGATTGCACGCCTGATCGAAATCGGCGTGGAGCCCTACATGGTGGCGCCGTCGGTCATCGGCGTGCTTGCGCAGCGACTCGCCGCGCGGATTTGCGAGGCCTGCAAGGAGGCTTATTATCCCTCGCGGGAAATGCTCCAGCGATTTTTTCAGGATGAGGGACTGACGGACGTGCCGTTTTTCCGTGGCCGCGGCTGCCCGGCGTGCCGGTATACCGGTTACAAGGGGCGCATCGCGTTTCACGAACTGGTGCTCATCACCGAGGAAGTGCGCACGCTCATCAGCGAACGCCGGAGCGTCCAGGAAATTTCCCGGGCCGCCGCGAAAGTGGGCTACAAACCCCTGCGTTATGACGGCCTGAAGAAAGTGCTGCTGGGCCTGACCACCATCGAGGAAATCGAGCAGAGCACATCGTTTGAATGGGCGACCTGAGGCCGCCCGGGCCCTGATCACGCCGCCGACCAGCCTTCCGGCCCGGACCGCAAAAGGGCATTGCACGCGGAGAATTCTTGCGCCATTTCGACCCAACAAAACTTTCATGTCCGAACCTTCCGTCATTGATCCGCAAGCGATCGAAAACCTGCGCGCGCTCAACCCCGGTGACAACGACGAGTTCCTGCGCGAGATCGCGGGAATTTTCCTCGAAGACACCCCGCAGCGCATCGCGGAACTCGACCAAGGCCTGGTAGCCGGCGATCTCTCGAAATTCACGCGCGCCGCGCACAGCATCAAGGGCAGCTCAGCCAACCTCGGCGCGATGGCCCTCCGGACGGCCGCGGAAAAGCTCGAGCATCAATGCCGCACCGGCGGCTTCAACGACGTCGGCGCCCTCGTTTCTCAGGTGAAGGTCGAATTCAACCGGGCGCAAACGGAACTGGCGGCCCTGATCGCCAAGTAGGCGGCGGGCGCCCCCCCGGCGCGGAGGCTGTCCCGGGCCGCGACCCGCCTCATCGCTCCAGGAAGAACCCCTGCTGTTTGGCCGAAATTGGCAGGCCGGCGCGCGCCATCACCTTGAGCAGATCCTCCCAAATCATCCGTTTCGAACGGTTGGACTGGCTGCGCAAGATATAGCTCGGATGATAGGTCACCATGAGCGGCCGGCCCGCGAACTCCCGCCAGCTGCCGCGAATGTCTCCGAGCGCCTTGAACGAGCCAAAGCCGAGCAGCCCCTGCGCCGCCGTCGAACCGAGGGCGACAATCATCCCCGGATTCACCACATCGATCTGGGCGCGCAAATACGGCAGGCAATAGCGCATCTCCTCCTCGGTGGGAGGCCGGTTGCCCACCTGCTCCACTCCGGCCACGGTCGGCATCTGCGGCCGCCAGTTCATGATATTTCCGATGTAAACCTCGCTCCGCTTGAGGCCCATCGCCTGAATCATCTTCGTCAGCAATTGGCCCGCGGGACCGACAAAGGGTTCGCCCTGGATTTCCTCCTCCGCTCCCGGAGCCTCACCGACAAACATGATGCTCGCATCGAGCGAACCAACGCCCAGCACCACCTTCTTGCCCGCCCGCACATTCGCGCGGCACGTCGCGTCGCCAAGCACGAGCTCATGCAATGCCGCCCAGCGCGCGGACTTGTCGCCTTCGGGCAGCACGACGGCAGGCGGCGCCGGCAGCATTGGCGCCGCGGGTGGCGAAACGACCGCTGCCACCGTTGGCCGGGCCTGAACCGGAGTTGAGACGGGCTTTGGCCTGGCCGGCACCACACTGGCTGACAGCGTCACGGCATTGCCCGGCTTCCGTCCGCCCGCCGCACGCGCCGTCACGATCTGGCGCAGCGCCGCCACCGCCTCATCCGAGACGGCAACGGTCTTTACGCCGGCATTCTTCAAGCGGCGCAGCTCGTCGGTCAGGGCGTTAAGGGCGGCGCGCATGGGTCACGGCAGGACGCGGGTCAGCAGCAACTTTTCGACATGTTTGCCCAGCAGATCGAACTCCAGGTTCACGAAATCGCCGGCGTGCTTCTCCCTCAGGTTTGTGACTGCAATCGTGTGCGGGATCAGCCAGACGGCGAAACTGTCATCCGCCACCTCGGCAATCGTCAGCGAGATGCCGTCGACCGCGATGCTGCCCTTGTGCACAATATAACGGGTCAAGGCCGCGGGCACCCGCACCCGCAGGTAGTGATCTTTGCCCCGGGGCTCGAAAACCTCGACCGTGCCGAGCGTGTCGATGTGACCCGTGACGAAATGTCCGCCCACCTTGCCGTCGAAGCGCAGGCTGCGCTCCAGGTTAACCAGCGCGCCCGGCCGCAGGGTCGAGAAATTGGTGAGCCGACGCGTTTCCTCGAGCACATCGAAGCGCAGTGAGGTGGCGTCGAACGCGGTGACGGTGAGGCAGCAGCCATTCACCGCGATGCTGTCACCCTGGGCCAAGCCGGCGAGCGCCGCCTTGGCGGCGATGGTCAGGCCCCAGGCCTCGGCCCTCGGTTCGAAACCCACGACGCTGCCCGCTTCCTCAACAATGCCGGTAAACATGATTCCGATCAGCAAAGCGCGAAAACGAACTCCGCCAAGCCGCAAACAACACTCAAACCGAACGCCAGCCATTTGGGCCCTGGCAAATTTTCGAGCATTGGCGTTGAGTGGCGCCGCTTTTTGGTGGAAACCATCGCTGCATCACGATGTCCCTGCTCCACTGTGGCTGATGTTGCAGAGCTCCTGTCACCCGAATCCGAACGGGAAATCGTGCAGCGCGCCCAGGCGGGCGAAGAGGACGCGTTCGGCATCCTCATGCGCAGCCAATACCAACCGGTGTTTCGACTCGTGCAGTCGATCGTGCGCGACGAACACGCGGCCCGGGATGTCTGCCAGGAGGTATGGTTGACCGTTTGGCGGAACCTCGGGCGGTTTCGCGGCGAATCCAAGTTTTCGACCTGGGTGCACCCGATCGCGGTCCGGCGCGCCATCGATCACCTGCGCAGCCGGCGGCGTTGGCTCGACCGCTTCATGCCCTTTCTCGCCGACAACGGCGAAGGCGCAGGTGCCCCCGAACCCGTGGCGGAGGGCGATCCACGGTCGGCGCTCGAACAGCACGAACACCACGACCGCTTTGAACGTGCGATCGCCAGCCTTCCGCCCAAGCATCGCGCCGTGCTTTCACTGCGTGAAGTCAACGGCCTGTCCTACGACGAAATCGCGAAAGCCCTCGACTGCCGCCGGGGGACCGTGATGTCGCGCCTGTTCAATGCGCGCCGCCAGCTGGCGCAAAAACTCGGAGACTTACCATGCGAATAATCACCCTCCTGCTTGCCCTCCTGTTCGCCGCCGCCCCGGTGACTTCCCTCGCGGCCGAAAGCGCTTCGATTCGCGCGATTCTCATCGTGGCCTCGAATCAGAAAGGCGGCTCCGATCCCAAGCTCGCGCCCTACGAGCCGACCTTGCGCCGGATCCTGCCCAAGGGGTTCGAGAGTTTTCGCTTCATGGGCGAGGGCTCAGCCTCCCTCGCGATTCCCGGGCGCGCGGCCATCCCCCTCGCCCAGGGCCATCGCTTGGAACTCGAGGGGGAGAAGAGCGAGGCCCGGCGCGTGCGCCTGAACGTTCGCTGGCTCAGCGGGCGCAACGTCCTGATGGAGCAACCGGTGGCGGTGGCGCGGGGGACGCCCTCCGTCCTCGGCGGCCCGGCCTGGGGTGACAAGGGCGACGTCTGCGCCGTCATTGTGATCGCAAACTGACCGGCCGATGCCAGTTTTCCCCTCCGCGTTATTAAAATGATGAATAAACGCGGGCCTGAGATCGTCTCATGGGCAAATCAAAGCCGGGAAAACATCATGAACTGCGATCAGGCTGAGCGTCAGATCTTCGCCGAGCGGGACGGGGCCCTCGGGCCGGAAGAGCTCGCCGCGCTCGCCAGCCATGTGGCCCAGTGCCCGGCTTGCCGGCGGACTCGCGCCGATCTCGCGGCCGCGATTGCTGACTGGCAACTAAAGTCTGCCGCAACCGGCGTTCCCGATGCCGAGCGCGAGTGGCAGGCGGTCCGCCGCCGGATGCGCAGCGAAGCCAGTCCGGCCGGGGATCGAGGCGTCGGGCGAAAAAGCAATTTGATTCCCTGGCTGGCGGTGCCGCTCGCCGCCGCGGCGGCAGGCGCGATCATGATATTCGTCACACCACCGTGGCCGCGCTCACCGGCTCCAGCAGCGGCCGTCGCCGCAGCCAGCGCGACGGCCACGGCGAACGACGCCTCGACCGTCGTGTTTGTCGACGAAAAGAGCGGGTGGCTCGTGGTGTGGGCCAGCGCCGCCGGTCCGAAACAAATCTAAGCGGTCGGGGTGGCATCCCAACCGGCCGCCCTATTTCAGTTTTACCCGCAGCACCGCGGTTTCGCCCCCGCGGCTGACGAGCAGGACAAATTCAGGGCGCGCGTCGTCGCGCTCAATCTCGGCCAACCGGGCGACGGCACCGGCAAAATTCTTCGCCTCGACGCCGTCGATTTCCTTGATCCAATCCTCCTGCCGCAAACCCGCGACCGCCACTGGACTGCTCGTTTTAACGAAATGGGCGACCACCCCGGAAGGCTCCGCGGTCTTCACCCGGCGCTCGACGGCATCGCCGTAGACAAACTCGCGCGCCGTGAAACCTAGGCGCTCGAAATATTTCCGCTCAGCCTCGCGGATCAACCGCGGCTCTTCGCCGAACCGGGCGCTGAGCTCGATTCGCTCGGTACCCCGCAAAACGGTGAGGACGATCGTATCGCCCGGGGCCCGCCGATCGATTTCACGCTCCACATGGGTGACGACGACGCGGTCGGGCTTGAGCTGGGGCAGTGGCTTGCCGTCGAAGGCGAGGACGATGTCGCGCGCTTTCAATCCCGCCTTTTCGGCCGGGCTCCCCTCCAGGACTTCGCTCACGACGACCCCGGATTGCGTTTTGAGATTCAGAAACTTCGCCACATCCCGATCCATCGGCTCCAAACCGTAGGCCCCAAGCCAGGCCAGCGGCCGGCCGGAGACATTTTTTGGCACCCGGCCGAGATAGGGCAAAACTTCCTCGGCCAGGATGAAGGCGCTGCTTTCCTCGACATTGATCAACAGCACGGGCGCACCCCGGATGTTGCGTGAAAACTGCAGGTAGCTTTGCCCGAAGGACGAGGCAGCCAGACCGACAAACTCGCCGTCCCGGGCAAAAACCGGGAGTCCGGGCGCGGCCACCTCCTGTTGCGCGATCCCGGTGCGCTGCGGCAGCGACTGGAGCAGCGCGAGGTGGCTTTGCATGATGTAGGGGGCGAAATCCTCGTCCTTGTTGCGCAGCCCAATACCCCACACGAAATCCGCGAGCGCCGGAACGCGGGGAGCGTTTTTTCCGGCAAAGGCAGTCACCGGCGTGAGTCGCGCGCGCACGCTTTCGCCCGCCCGCACAAAGTGCCAGCCCGTGTACGCATCCTGGCCCAGATATTGACCCGGCGTGCTGTTCGCATCGCCCGGCAAATAGACCTTGAAGTCCTTGAGCTGCCAGGTCGCGGCGCGGGGCTCGACCGAGCCCGAGGGCAGGATGATCGTGCCATCCGGATCGATGACCGTGCCCATCGAGACCGTTGGTCGGCGTTCGATTTCGGTCTCGGTGACATACTCGACCGCGACGACGGATTTGACGCGCTCGGCCCACAGGGCCGGAAGCTCGGCCGCGCCGGTCGGCGGCCGACCACCAAGCAGAAAGAGCGCCAGTGGCAGCAGCCGGCTGATGCTCAAATGGAAGGGGCGCGAGCCGGCGACATCGCCTGCCCGCGGGATCCGATAAACGGCAAGTCTCATGGTTTCAGAATATAAAGTGAGACCCGGCGGTTCCGTTGCGCCTCGAAAAGCGTTGGCGCCGGATTCGCCTCGTAAGCGAGCTGCGCCCCCTTGATGACCTCGAGCGAGGTCACGGTGAGCTGGTTGATTTTCAGGATGATGTCGCCGCGGGAAAGACCCGCCACATCGGCGGGAAATCCCGGCTGGACCCCAATGACAACGACGCCGGTCGCGTCGTCGAGCTGGTTCTCCCGCGCGAAGGCGCGCGAGACCTTGCGCACACTGAGGCCCCATTTTTCAAGCGCCCATTCCTCTCCCACCCGACTCTCGAGCGTCTCGGTCACGACCGCGTGGTCGCGGATGTCGGCACCCCGCTTGACCGTAAACTTCAACGGGGTGCCGACCGCCTGGCTGGCAATCCGATTTTGGATCGGCGGCAGCTGTTCGGGAAAGCGGCCATCGACCTTTATGCCATCGATCGCCAACACGATATCTCCCCCGCGCAGGCCGGCTTTGGCGGCCGGCGAGCCCGGGTCAACGCTGTTGATCAGCACGCCGGTGTTGAGCTCGAGGGCGTAAAAGTTCTCCAAATCCTGAAGCGCGCCGGGCACGATGCCGACGTAGCTGCGGACGATCTTGCCGGCGTGCAGGAGCCCGGCGAGGACGACCTTCGCGGTCGCCGCGGGAATGGCAAAACCAAGATTATTGGCACCAAGATAGCCGCGCGAAGAGATGCCGATGACCTTGCCGTCGCTCGTCACGAGTGGACCGCCCGAGTTGCCCGGATTGATCGCGGCATCCGTCTGCAGCCAGGTGTTGAAAGCGCCGGTCTCATAGCCGTTCACCCCGCGGGTATCCTGAAAATACCGGTTGTTGTTCGAGATTATTCCGCGGGTGACGGTGCGGGTGAGGCCATGCGGCGTGCCCACCGCGAACACTTCCTGCCCCGGATAGAGCTTGGCGCTGTCGCCAAACTCGGCATGCGCGAACTTCAGCCCGCGCCGCTTCACCTCCGCCAGGTCAATCCGCAGGACCGCGAGGTCGGTCCAATGATCCCAGCCGACGAGTTTCGCGCCCACCCGCTCGAGATTTGCCAGCGTGATCGCGAGGTCGACGGCGCGCGGACTGGCGACGTGGGCGTTCGTCAGGACGACACCGTCGGCCGAAAGGATCACGCCGGAGCCGATGCTCGCCGAATAACGCCGGGCGCCCGCCTCAAATCCGACTTCCCGCACATCGATCCGCACCACCGCGTCCAGCAGCTGCCTGAAACCCCGGCTGGTGCCCGCGGCCTGAACCGGCAATCCGAGCAGAATTACGAGGAAAACATGGGTTGCGACGGCCGAGATTGACCGGGGGGGGAAAGGTTTCACAGTGGCGGGTTTCACACGATGGCTACCAATTGTATCGACTACAACTTCCATGAGATCGAGCCGCACTGGCAAACCTTCTGGGAGGAAAATCACTCGTTTCGCGCGGAGAATAGGACGGCGGGACCGAAATACTACGTGCTCGATATGTTCCCGTATCCATCGGGGAGCGGATTGCACATCGGGCACCCGGAAGGGTACACGGCGACCGACATCCTCGCCCGCTACAAGCGCGCCAAGGGATTCAACGTCCTGCATCCGATCGGTTGGGACGCGTTTGGCCTGCCGGCCGAACAACACGCGGTCAAGACCGGCACGCACCCGGCCTCAAACACGCAGAACAACATCGTCACCTTCAAACGTCAGATCAAAGCGCTGGGGTTTTCCTACGATTGGGACCGCGAGATCGACACGACGGACCCCAAGTACTTTCGCTGGACCCAATGGATTTTTCTCCAGCTCTTCAAACGCGGCCTGGCCTACGTGGATGAACGGCCCGTGTGGTGGTGTCCGGAATTGCGCACCGTCCTGGCGAACGAGGAAGTCGTGGACGGTCGGAGCGAAGTCGGCGGCTTTCCGGTCGAGCGGCGCAATCTCCGCCAGTGGGTGCTGCGCATCACGGCCTACGCCGAGCGCCTCCTCGCCGACTTGAAAGGCGTCGACTGGCCCGAGTCCACCAAGCGGATGCAGGAGGCGTGGATCGGACGGAGCGAGGGCGCGGAAATCCAGTTCGAACTCGAGGACAGGTCGCACGGCTCCCTGAAAATTTTCACCACGCGGCCCGACACGCTGTTTGGCTGCACCTACATGGTGCTGGCGCCCGAGCATCCGTTGGTTGAAGTCGTGACCACGGCCGACCGGAAGGCCGAGGTCGAAGCCTACCGCAGAAAAGCCGCCGGCAAGAGCGATCTCGAACGTACAGATCTCGCCAAGGAAAAATCCGGGGTATTCAGCGGTTCGTTTGCGGTCAACCCGGTGAACGGCGCGCGCGTCCCAATCTGGATTGCCGATTATGTCGTCATGGGCTATGGCACGGGCGCCATCATGGCGGTTCCGGCCCACGACGAGCGGGACTACGAATTTGCCCAGCGTTTTTCGCTGCCGATCGTGCAGGTGATCGAAAGCGGCGAGGCGAGCCTGCCCTACCTGGGCGACGGGCGGGTGATTCACTCCGGCGCGTACAACGGGCTCCCGTGGCAGGAGGCCAAGCGCAAGGTGACCGAAGATCTCGCGGCCCGCGGCGCCGGTCGGGCCACGGTCAACTACAAGCTGCGCGACTGGCTTTTCTCGCGCCAACGGTACTGGGGCGAACCGTTCCCCATTGTGTGGGTGGACGAGGCTGGCTACGCCCAGATGAAGGCGACGCGGCCGGAACTATTGCCGCCTGACGCCGTCACGTTTGTCCAAGGCGGAGCGACCTATTTCGCGCTGCCCCTGCCCGACCAGGCGCTGCCGCTGGAACTGCCGAATGTCCAATCGTATCTGCCGAGTGGCGCCGGCGAGAGTCCGCTCGCCCATGAAACGGACTGGCTTGAAA